>NZ_JBSHXL010000002.1:1025000-1343042 GCF_055616315.1 Rhizobium sp. O111
GAAGCGTCGGACCGGTAGTCTCGTCGACAGCAGCGGTCAGCCGGTCAACGAGGGCATGCTATCGGCGGCGCTCGGCGGGATCGGACGCGATGCCTACCGGACGATGTTTTCACTCGACGACCACTCCTTGAAGGAGGGCGGTCAGGCGATCATCCAGAGCAAGGGCGAGCTGGGCGAATTGCTGTTTTCTGCAAGCTCCGGCCTGGCTGGCCTCAACAGATCGCTGGTCATGGCGGCGGACGATGCGGCGGCCATTCATCGCAAGCGTTCGTCGAGCACCAAGCTCGCCGAGCTGAAGCGAGCGCTCGAGACGCTGAAGAACGAGCGCAACGCTATCGACACCTTCGCGGCCGCCTATTCGGTGCTCGCGGCAACCTTGGCGCAGGCCAGCGCATCCTACGATGCGGCTGGCGCGGAGTTGGCCGAGGCCAAGCTTCGCCACACGGAGCTAACGCGCATTCTCGCGACGCTGCCGCTGACTTCGGAACTCGATCGCCTGGCGGCGGAATTCGCTGGTCTTGGCGAACTGCCGCGCCCGCCGGCGGATTGGTTCGCGCTGCTGCCGCAGCTTTCGCGCGACGAGACACGACTGCAGGCGCTTACGGAGACGGCGGAACGCTCCATTCGGCAGCTGTCGGATGAGATCGATGGCATGATCGTGGATGAAGAGGCGCTATCGATCGCCGCGATTATGGAGACGCTTGAGATCGGGCGAGCACGCTACCGGGCGGCCGCGGATGATCTGCCGAAACGCAAAATCGCGCTCGCCGAGCAGGAAGGCATCCTGTCGCGGTTGCTCTTCAATCTCGATCAGGCGGGACATGAAAATCCCGAGAGACTGCTGCTACCGGCTCCATCCGTCGGCGCCATCCGCGACTTGATGGAGAAACGCTCGGGGATCGACGCGGAAATCGCCTCCGCGGAGCGCGAGCTCAAGCGCGCGAAGGATACCCTCAAGCGCTTGAAGGAGGACGCGGCTGAGTTTGGTGATGGAACCGAGATAGCCCCAGACACGCAATCGCGCATCGAGAGCGCGCTGGCGAGGTTGACGGATACCGACCTGCTCTCGCGTCTTGCGATCGAGGAGCGGTCTTATCGTCAGCTGCAACGCAATTTCGATGAACGGACAGCACTGCTAGCGCCCTGGTCGGGTGATATCCATGATCTGAAGGACATGAAGGCGGCGGAAGCCCGGCAGCTGGATATGTGGCGATCGCAGGCGACGTCTATCGACAGGCGCGTGAACGAGCATCGCGGCAAGCTTCGCGACCTCACCAGCGAGCGAGCCGCGAGTTCGGCGCGGATCGCCGCCTTCGCGAGCGAGGGTACGATCGACGACAGCGCAGCACACGCCCTGCGCGGCGCGCGCGACGCGGCCTGGCAGAACCATCTCTCCACGCTAGACAGTGCCACCGCTTCGGTGTTCGAGCAGGCGATGCGGCAAGACGATGCCGCGACAGACAACCGGCTGGCGCGTGCCAAGGAGCTCGCCGAGCTCCGGCAGCTGACGCTCGCAGCCGCCGCCAGCGCGGCCGCCATCGACCGGCAACAGGAGCTGCTTGCGGAAGCACTGGAAGAACACGATGGATTGGCGGACAAGATCGGCGGTTATTTGCCTGACGCTGTCGAGGCCGGACCGGATGCGTTGGAGCGCCTCTTGGCGCTTGAGAACTGGACAGGCAGGCGGAGTGCTGCGCTTTCGGCCCGGGACGATTTGAAGAAGGGCGAGTATGAGCTGGAGGCGCTACGCTCCGAGCTTGGGCGGCATCGCACAGAGCTTGAGGCAGCCCTGACCGAAGCCGGCGCGCGGTTTGATGCCGACATGCCGATCGCAGACCTGACGCGAGCGGCGGCGAGACTGCTGGCCGACAGCAGGAGCAGGGAGGAAGCGCGCGCCAACCACAAGAAGGCAGTGAGCGGCCTGACGCGCGATATTGCGGAGCGGGAGCGCGACCATCAGCAAGCTGTCCTTTCCGCGGATGCATGGCGCGATGCCTGGACGGAGGCGCTGTCAGGCACATGGTTTGCCGACAAGGCCAAATCCGTCGCTGCCGTCGGCGCCATTTTGTCCACTCTTGCAAGCTTGCCCGGCGTCCTGAAGGAGCGTCAGGATCTGGCGCAGCGGGTGTCGGCGATGGAGAATGACCAGAAGCAATTTCGGGTCGAACTGGCCAACATGCTGGGCCGGTTGGAATCCGATATACCGTCGGGCGACGTGCTCGCCGCCGCCAATGCGCTTGTCGAGCGCTATAACAGCGCCTTGCGCGATCAACAGCACCGCGCGGACAGGCAAGCAATGCTCGAAAAGCTGCAAGCCGACCGCCAAGCGCTCGACGCAGAGCTTGCCGTTCATAACGCCCGCAAAGCGGAGCTGACAGGCTATTTCGGCGCCGATACGCTTGCTGCCGTGGGGACCTACCTCGAAGCGGCCAAGGAAAGGGACCGGATCGAGCGGCGGATGGCGGAGCTTCGCGAGCAGATTGCCCAGGGCCTGCGCGCCAAGACATATGAGGGTGCGGCACGGCTATTGTCCGATATAGACCCCGCCGAGGTCGAGCACAGCGCGCTCAATCTCGCCGCCCGGATCGAGGACCTGACGGAGCGCGCGCGGGAGCTTTACGCCGACATGACCCGCGCCGAGGACAAGCTCGATGCCGTGGGTGGCGACGACGCCGTTGCCCGCATCGAAGCCAAGCGCCGGACGCTTCTGCTTGAGATCGAGGCGCTCGCCATTCGCTACCTCACGCTTCGAACCGGCACGCTTGCCGCCGAACAGGCGCTTCATCTCTACCGCGACAAGCATCGCAGCTCGATGATGAACCGCGCGTCACAGGCGTTTCAGACGATCACCGGCGGCAATTACTCGGGCCTCGCCACGCAGCCGGATAAGGACAAGGAGATCCTGATTGGCGTATCGCGCGATGGCGGATCGAAACTCGCCGATTCCATGTCGACGGGAACGCAATTCCAGCTTTATCTGGCGCTGAGACTCGCTGGATACGAAGAATTCGCGGCCGTTCGCCCGGCCGTGCCCTTCGTTGCCGACGACATCATGGAGAGTTTCGACAATCCGCGCTCCGAAGAGGTGTTCCGCCTGCTTGGACAGATGGCGAAGGTGGGCCAGGTCATCTATCTCACGCACCATCTGCATCTGTGCGAGATCGCCAAATCCGTCGTTCCCCACGTGAAGATTCATCAGCTGGGATAGGGCGTTCGAGGTCGAGGAAATAGTGATCACTCAGCATTGGGCGCGACTGGAGTGCACGATCGAGATCTGGAATCTCGCGGGCTTTCTTTCGTGAGACACGCGTAGCTGTTCCGTCGGGAGCACAACCCGCTAACCCCATCGGCGTCCCGGGAGTGACCGCGTAATTGGCGAACAGCTAGCAGCAATTTTACAAACGACTGGTGTCTGCCGCCGATCACGCATGGCGGCCTGCCAGCCCCCGGTAAGCGCTCGGATCGGGAACTGGTACGGCTGCGATCAGCGCCTTGGTGTAATCTACCGTCGGGTTCTCGAAAATCTCGCGCCGGGTGCCTGTCTCCACGATCTTTCCGCCGCGCATGACCGCGACCTGGTGCGACATGCGCTCTACCACGGCCATATCGTGGCTGATGAAGAGATAAGCGATTCCCATCGTTTCCTGCAGCTCAAGCATGAGGTCTAGCACACGGGCGCGAACCGAAACATCGAGCGCCGCGACGCTCTCGTCAGCAACGATCAGCTTCGGCTCAAGCGCCAACGCACGGGCGATGCAAATCCGCTGGCGCTGGCCACCGGAAAATTCATGCGGGTAACGGCCGGCAGCATCCGGCGACAGGCCGACACGGCGCAACAGCTCGGCCGTGCGGTCCTGCCGCTCGCTCTTGTTGCCGATACCGTGGATCACCATCGGCTCGGCAATCGCAGCACCCACGGCCATCCGGCTGTCGAGCGATGCATAGGGATCCTGGAAGATCATCTGCGCGCAGCGCCGGACCGAGCGCATCTCGCGATGGCTGAGCCCGGAGATATCCTGACCGTCGATCATGACACCGCCGGTGAACGGGATGAGGCCCAACACGGCCTTCCCCGTCGTTGACTTCCCCGAGCCGCTCTCGCCCACAAGGCCCAGCGTCTCGCCGGGCATGATGTCGAACGAAACGCCGCTGACCGCGTTGACCGGTGGCTTGCCCTTGGAGAACCGGCTGACGGGTGCGCCGTAGCTGACGTTGAGGTCGCGCACGTTCATTATGGGCGCCGCGCCGGGCTTGGGCAATTCGGCCTTGCCGGGCGTAATGCGCGGTGGGCCATCGGTTCCGGCATGCGCGCCGAGCCGCGGCACAGCGGCCAGCAGCTGGCGGGTGTAGAGCTCCTTTGGCCGCTCGAAGATTTCCAACGACGATCCGCTCTCGATGATGCGACCGCTCTGCATCACCAGCACGCGATCGGCCATTTCGGCAACCACGCCCATGTCGTGGGTGATGAGAATGATCGATGTTCCGAATTCAGCCTTCAGCTCGCGCATCAACTTGAGGATCTGCGCCTGAACCGTAACGTCAAGCGCTGTTGTCGGCTCGTCGGCGATCAGCACCTTGGGTCGGCATGACAGCGCCATGGCGATCATCACGCGCTGTCGCATCCCGCCCGATAGCTCGTGAGGAAATTGATTGAGGCGCTTCGCCGGATCGGTGATCTGAACAGTATCTAGCATGCGCAGCGCCACGGCGTCGGCATTTTCGCTGCCTTGATGCTCGCGGATCGCCTCGGTCAGCTGCGCGCCGATCGACATCACCGGATTGAGCGACGTCATCGGCTCCTGGAACACCATGGCGACATCGCCGCCGCGAACGCTGCGCATCGCGCGGTTCGAGAGCTTCAGCAGATCGCGCTCGCCAAGCACAATGTTGCCTGATGTGACGCGCAGCGACGCCTTTGACAGCAATCCCATGATGGCAAGCGAGGTCACCGATTTGCCGGATCCGGACTCTCCGGCGATGCAAAGCGTCTCGCCGCCCCCCAGCTCGAAGCCCACGTCCCGTAGAACCGGCTTCAGCCCGTCGGGCGTCAGTGCGTCGACGTTGAGTTTGCGCACCGACAGGACGGGCGAGGAAGCGGAAGACGATGTCACGCGAATACGATCCTCGGGAAGTAGAAGGACACGACCCAATTCGGCTGGTCGACGATCTCGCTGATCCTGAGATCGCCACAGACCGAGCAAAGCAGATAGGCGTCGACCGCGCTCATGCCGTGCTCGGCACCGAGCAGGTCGATCATCCGCATGACGCTTTCGCGCGCGCCCGTCATCAGATCGGGACCGATCCCGGTGGTGACTTCGTAACCAGCGCCATCGAGGTGGCGGGTAACAGGCTCGGTTGTCGTGAAGCGCGGCGTCTGCAGACGGGCATCCTTCACCAGCTCGATCGTCGCCTCTACGTTCATCTGGCTTTCGATCGCCGTGCCGCAGACCTCGCCATCGCCCTGAGCGGCGTGGGTGTCGCCGATCGAAAACAGCGCGCCCTCAACCTCTACCGGCAGATAAAGCGTAACGCCCGCCGTCAGATCGCGAATGTCCATATTGCCTCCGACGCGGCGCGGCGGAACGACGGAGTGAGTGCCGGGTTCGGCGGGCGCCACGCCGATTGTTCCCGCGAAGGGCTTCAGCGGCACACGGCCACCGGGGCCATAAAGCGCCGGTGCCATGCTGGCAGCGTCATAGGACCAGACGTGCAGTGCAGGATCCTTGAACTGATCGGCGAGCAACCCGAAGCCGGGAATATTAGCCGTCCAGCCGTGGCCGGAGGGCTCGAAGCGGCGGATCGTGACCTTCAGCGCATCACCCGGCTTGGCGCCTTCGACATAAACAGGACCGGTGACCGGATTGATCTTACCGAAATCGAGCGTGTTCAGCGTATCGAGCGTAGCATCCGGGCCGAGCTGACCGCCGGATGAATCCAGACACTCGAAATGGATGGTCTCACCGGCTTTGGCAACGACGACAGGCTCGAAATCCTTGTTCCAGCCAAAATTATGCTGGGCACGGTGAATGGTGTAGGTGCAGGCAACGCACATATCATGTCTCCCTAGTTTCTTGGCGCCCTCCCGATCTGACCGGGAGGGCGTTTTTTTTATCGAGGGCTTATTGGTTGACGTAGATCGCGTCGTAATTGATGACGCGCGTCGGATCGATGTAGATGTTGTCGGCGCCGCCCATGCGCAGGGACTTGGCAACGACGCGGCGCTCGTTGATAACAGGCACCCACGGCGCATCGGCCATGATATCGGTGAAGACCTTGCCCCACGCGGCGGTGCGCTCGGCCGTTTTTGCCGGATCGGACATCGAGTCGGCCGCGACCGCGCGCTTGTCGAGATCGGCGTTGCAATACCACGACCAGTTCCAGCCGCCGGCGACGGCACCCGAGCAACCGAGGATCGGACCGTAGAAGTTCGACGGATCTGGGAAGTCGGCGATCCAGGCCATGCCACCCGACCAGATCATCGGTGCTTCGCCTTCCGTGCCGCCAGCAGCGATGACATTCGCCTGCGCCAGCGCGCGGATTTCAGCCTTGACGCCAACGGCGGCGAGATCCTGCTGGATCGCCTGGGCGATACGCGGCTGCGGATCGGTATTGGTGGCGTAAAGCACCGTTGAGAATCCATCGGCAAAGCCGGCTTTCGCCAGCAGCGCCTTGGCCTTGGCCACATCATACGCATAGCCGGTGAAAGACTTGTCATAGCCAGGCATCAGCGGCGGCAGCGGCTGGTTGGCAGGCGTCGCGCGACCGTTCAGGATACGCGTGATGCGCTCCTTGTTGATCGCCATGTTCATGGCCTGGCGAACCTTGACGTCGTCGAAGGGCTTCACCTTGGTGTTGAGCGTGATGTAGCCGGTGTGCAGTTGCTCACCATCGACGATCATCTTCGCGCCGTCGGCCGAGTTTTTGATCTCGAGGAATTTGGCCGGCGGGATGCCATCGCCCGCAATATCGACCTCGCCTTTCTGCAGACGAAGAAGTGCTACGAGCGGCTCCTGCCCCACCTCGACGCTGAAGCTGTCGATATGCGGAACGTCCTTGACGAAGTAATCCTTGTTGCGCTCGAAGAGCAGCTTCTGGCCGATCGTCCAATCCTTGAGAACGAAGGGGCCGGATCCGACCGGCTTCTTGCCAAAGTCCCCGCCCGCGGCCTCAACGGCTTCTTTCGGCACAACCGAAGCGAAGTTGATAGCGAGCACGTGCAGGAAGGTAGCATCCGGGCGAGATAGGGTGAAGATCACAGTCGACGCATCGGGCGTCTCGATGCCTGACAGCGTGGTTGCCTTGCCGCCGGTCACATCCTCGAAACCCTTGATGGCGCCGAAGAAGCCGGCGCCTGGTCCCTGCGTCTTCGGATCGACGGCGCGTTCGATCGAGTATTTCACATCCGACGCGACGACTTCGCGGCCATTCGAGAACTTCACGCCCTTGCGCAGTTTGAAAGTGTAGCTGAGACCATCGGGCGCTACAGTGAAGCTTTCGGCAAGCGACGGCACGAGGTTCGGCGTACCGGGCTCGTAATCCATAAGGCGCGAATAGAGGCTCTTGATCATCGACCAGTTTACCCAATCGTAGCCGATGGCCGGATCTAGCGTGGTAATGTCGTCCTTGTAGGTGACGACGATGTCGCCGCCCTGCTTGGGCGCGTCTTGCGCCATGAGCGACAGCGGAGCGAGTGCCACCATCGTTGCCATGGTTGTGGTGTGAAGCCAGCGTTTGAACATTCTCGGTTCCCCTTCTTTGGTTGCTGTCAACGTGTGCGAATGCGTGGATCGATAAGTGGCGCAATGAGGTCGGCGAGCAGGTTGCCGATGACGATGGCGAGCGCAGATACCAGCGTGACGCCCATGATGATCGGGATATCCACCTGCTGGATCGCCTGCCAGGCAAGCTGGCCGATACCCGGCCAGCCGTAGACGGCCTCGACCACGACCACGCCGCCCATGAACTGGCCGATATCGATGCCGATCATCGCGATGACGGGCAGAATGGCGTTCGGAAGCGCGTGGCGGAAGACGATGCGGCGGGAGGACAATCCCTTCGCGCGGGCCGTGCGGACATAATCCTGGTTGAGGACATCGATCATCGCCGACCGAACCATGCGCGCATACCAGCCGGCGCCGAGAATGCCGAGGGTGGTGGCTGGCAGCACGACATGGGCTAGTGTGCCGTAGCCGCTCATCGGAAACCAGCCGAGCGTGACGGCGAAGACATATAGGAGCAGCAGCGCGACGACGAACTGTGGCGCCGACACGCCGACGAAAGAGGCCATCATGACGACCCGATCGACGAAACCGCCGCGGCGCACCGCTGCGACCGTCCCAAGCATCAGCCCAAGCACCACCTCCACGAAGATGCCGGCAAGCATCAGCGTCAGCGTCGCGGGAAGGCGCGCGACGATCAGGGTCCAGACATCGGTCTTTTGCGCGTAGGAACGGCCAAGATTGCCGGAGAGAAGATTGTGCAGATACGTCCAGAACTGCAGCAGCATCGGCTGGTCAAGCCCCAGCTCGTGACGAATATTGGCCACGGTCTGCGCCGTTGCGCTGCGGCCGGCGATCATGCGCGCGGGATCGGCAGGCAGCGCATAGAGCAGTACGAAAGTGATGGCAGCCACGCCGAGCAAGATCAGAGCGGCCTGGACGAGGCGGCGGAGAACGAGAAACATTAGCCCCGGCCCCGCTGCGTCGGATCGAGAATATCGCGCAACGCATCCCCTACCAGGTTGAACGAAAGAGCCGTCAGCAAAATCACAGCGCCAGGGAAGAACACCAGCCAGGGTGCAGCCTGAAAGTAACTCTGGCTCTCGAAGATGATGTTGCCCCAGGACGGCTGCGGGGGCTGAACGCCGATGCCAAGGAACGACAGGGTCGCCTCCAGAAGCACTGTGGTCGCGATACCGAGCGTGCCCCAGACGATCGCCGTCGGGATCAGATGCGGCAGGATGTGCAGGAAGAGCACCCTGAGATGTCCGGCACCCAACGATCGCTCCGCCATGATGAAATCACGCTCCGACAGGCCACGTGTTTCGGTATAGACGATGCGCGCCACCTGCACCCAGTTGACCAGCGCGATAACCATCGCAACGATCCAAAGGCTCGGCCTAAGCAGAGCAGCCAGGACGATCGCGAGCAGCAGCGCCGGAAAGGCCATCATCAGATCGGTGAAACGCATCAGAATATTGCTGGCGATGCCCTTCACATAACCCGCGACGATGCCGATCATCAATCCGATCGCAACCGCGATCCCGTTTGCCACCAGGCCGATGACGAGCGACGTGCGTGCTCCATAAAGCAGGCGCGAGAAGAGATCCCGCCCAAGCGTATCGGTTCCAAGCAGGAACTGGCCGCCGGGAGGCAGCGGCGCTCCCTCGATCGAGAGTCCGTCGAACATCTGATCATCTGGATTGAACGGCGCGATCCAGGGCGCGGCGATCGCCAATACGATGACAGCGACGACGATCGCGAGACCGAAGACCGCCGCCGGCTGGCGCAACATGGCTTTCAGGACACGCATCAACCGACCTCCGGCAATGGCTCGGCACCGCCGATGATGAAGGCCGCGAGCTGTTCCATCGGCAGGCGCCGGCGCATCGCGCAGTCCCGCAGGATCGCGTAGGCGCGTTCCTCATTGACAGCGTGGACACTCATCAAGCGCTCCACGGCTGCATGAACCAGCGGACGCAAGCGCACGCGCTCTTCCAGGAACTTGACGCGCTCGGCCACCGTCTGTCGTTCCTGATGAATCGATACGGCCATGACGAGCGCCGGATAGACAGCGGAGGCGGCAACAGGCTTTGCGATGATGGCGCCCGCCCCCTGCTCCAGCGCCCAGGCGATGCGGCCCGGCGCTTCGGACCCAAGCAGCGCCACGACAGGGCAAGCCGGCATTGTGTCGCGCCATGGGAGAAGGTCATCCCAACCTTGGTCGGCATCGACGATGACCAGATCCGGCACCGCGGCAGCGCCCAAAGGCGCCCATTGCAGCGTCGGCTGCGCACCGAGCAGGCGAAGCTGGCGGACCAGCCTTTCGGTGTTGCTGTCTTCGCGATGAACGACCGTTACGCACCAGCCGTTGAAATTCGGTGTCTCCCTCATGACACCACCCGCAGTCTCGGTGCGGCCGGCTGGCTGCGCCCGGTGAGGTAAGGATCGGCGGCAAGTGGCGGTCGCGAACTTATGACGTCGAAGCCGTTCTCGGCGTTGATGCGCCCGAGATGAAAAGGCAGCGCCGCGTGATTTGTTTCGCGATCAATCGACAACGACCCGAACAATGTTGGCCAAGCGGATGAGTGCAGCATCCGGCGCACCTCGAGCGGATTGTCGTCGTCAACCGCAACGATCGCATCGGCACACAGCTTCGCAGCCGTATAGGCGCCGGCAAACACGCTCGAAACACGCCGCTGGCTGCCGAATTGCGCCGCGACCCGTGCCTTGAAGGCAACATTGTCCGCCGTGTCGAGATTGTCGAAATAGGAAGCGGCGCAGAGCTGTCCGAGTGCTGCACCCGGTGACATCTCGTCCAGTTCGCACTCCATCAGGTCGCAGCTGACAACTGGGCAATTCTCGGCCCGAAACGCCGCGTCGCGTTCGCCGAGTTTGCGGATCTCCGCAAGGAAGGCATAGCTCGAAGGGCCGATCAAATTGTTGAGAATGAAGCCTGGGCGGCGCTGCTCGATATCGGCGACGATACGATCGACGGACGTTTCCTCAAGCGGCAGGTAGCGCTCGCCAAGCACTTCGCCGCCGGCATTGTGTATGAGCTCTCTCGCCAACCGGTTCATCTCCCAGCCCCAGACGTAATTGGCGCCGACCAGATAGGGGCGCGCACCAAAACGCGGTATCAGATGATCAAACAGCGGTATCAGGTGCTGGTTCGGGCAACCACCGATGTAGATGACGTTCTCGTTGGCTTCGAACCCTTCATAGGGGCACATATACCAGAGCAAAGCGTCGTGTTTTTCGACAAGCGGAATGACTTCCTTTCGCGCCGCCGATGTGATTGTACCGACGATATGGCGGCAGCCGGCGCGCAGAAGTTCGCGCGCGCCTTCGAGATAGGCAGAGAGGTCGGCATGCGGATCGAAGAACACCGGCTCCACCGCCCGGCCGCTTGCCGCGGCGAACTCCGACAGCGCAAACTCCGCACCATCGCGCGCATCCCGTCCCATCGGCGCATATGGGCCGGAGGTGGAAAACAGAACGCCGATCTTCAGTGCATCAGCCATGCGGACCCCAAAAACGAAAAACCCCACGACGCGGTCCCATCGATGATGGGGACGTCATGGGGCGAAACTGCCCAGCGACTATCGAAGTCATGTGTATGCGGAGACCATTTGCCTAATCCGCAGGCCTGCATAAAATACAGGCTCATAGGTTTTGTCAAGCGCGATCGACAATTCCAAAAACACGCTACCGACGATGCCCCGCTTGACCTCAAGCCCAGTGCTTCCCAGGTATCCTTGAGCCTATCCGAATGGCATGGGCGCAGCAGGAGATAGCACGATGCAGATTACCTACCACGTCGGACAGCACAATGGTGGCTATGGATACCGCCTTGGCGATGTCTGGTCCGAAACATTTCCCACGCATGGCGCAGCACTTGCCGCGGCAAAGGCCGCCGCGAGCCGCCAGCATGTCGAAGGCCGTGACGCCGAAATCCAGTATCAGACCGCGGATGGTTCGTGGCATACGGAACATGCCAGAGGCGGCGATCGCCCCGATACCGAGGTGATTGACGATCGCTGAGCGTTGGGCGACCTTTCGCCAGAATTTCACCGACACAGGAATATAGAATGGCCACGACACCCCGACGCCCCGTCAATGCAATGGATGCGGCGGAAGCCTTGTTCAAACCCGCCAAGAAGCAGCCGGCTGCTGCCATCGAGCGTCCTGCGATCCCGAATACGAAGGAGATGGTGTCGATCAAGATCGACAGCGATGTTCTGGCGTTCTTCCAGGAAGACGGTCCCGGCTGGCAGGAACGGATCAATAACTGCCTGCGCGCGGCGATGAAGGCTGGCCGCTGATCCCTGGACGAGCGCATCGCATCGCCGTGGTGCTAGCCGAGATGCTTGGCAGGGGGCCACGACGATGCGTGCTGCGTGGCAAACTCAGACTAGCGCCCGCCTTCAACGAGGGAAATGGGGCATGAATATGACGTGTACGTAAAAGGAAATATATCAGATCGAATATCTCTTACTCGGGACATTTTCTTATCGAAACGCCCCGATCCGTAGCGATCGGAACCGAAAGCAGCGGCAACGACCTTGACAGCATAAGCCTTGCGCTCAAAAGCCGGGACATATGTTTGCTTAAGGTTATCGGCATGAAACTCCTCACGTCACTCTCCGCGTTTGTCGGCAAGACATTCGCCCTCTGGGTCATCCTCTTCGCCGTTCTCGGCTTCCTGCTGCCGGATGTGTTCAAGCACGTGACACCCTATATCGTCACGCTGCTCGGCATCATCATGTTCGGCATGGGCCTGACGATCTCCGTCGATGACTTCCGTGAACTCAGCCGCCGCCCGGTCGAGGTCGCGATCGGCGTCGTCGCGCACTTCGTCATCATGCCGGCTCTCGCTCTGCTCTTGACCGTGCTCATCCCGATGCCGCCAGAAGTCGCCGCCGGCGTCATTCTCGTCGGCTGCTGCCCCGGCGGCACGTCGAGCAACGTCATGACCTATCTCGCCAAGGGCGACGTTGCGCTCAGCGTCGCCTGCACCAGCGTCACCACGCTGGCCGCCCCGATCGTCACGCCATTCCTCGTCTGGATGTTCGCGAGCCAGTATCTACCTGTGAACGCCATGGCGATGTTCATGAGCATCCTGCAGGTCATCATCCTGCCGCTGGCGCTCGGCTTCCTGGCGCAGAAAGTGCTGCCTCGCCTGGTCGAAAAGACAGTCCCTGCCCTGCCACTCGTCAGCGTCGTCGGCATCGTGCTGATCGTTGCGGCCGTGGTCGGCGCCAGCAAGGGCGCCATCGCGCAGTCCGGCCTCCTGATCTTCGCTGTCGTAGTCTTACACAATGGGCTTGGCTATCTGCTCGGCTTCTTCGCCGCCAAGGCGTTCGGCCTCAATCTCTACAAGCGCAAGGCGCTGGCCATCGAAGTCGGCATGCAGAACAGTGGCCTTGGCGCCGCGCTCGCCACCGCCTATTTCTCGCCGGTCGCCGCCGTGCCTAGCGCCATCTTCAGCGTCTGGCACAATATCTCCGGCGCGCTTCTGGCGAACTACTTCTCCAGCCGAACCGATGAGGCCTCGGAAAACAAGGCAGTCGAGGCCTCCTGACCTCGCGCGCAAAACACCACACAATCGATCGAATGGCTGGCCGAAAGCGGGCCATTTTCATTTTCGATCAGGTGCTCGGCGAGGCCTCACGATAAAATAACCAGTTGGTGAATTGTTTACTTGAACGGCCGGTTCGAATCGTCAAAGGTAAGCACGCTAACCAATCCCGTCATCGATTTGCCGTCCCTCGCGGACCCGCGCCGATACACCTCTATTTTGGAATGATACCGTGAGCAGCGATGCTTTAAACCGTGTAGCGAAGCCCTCGGCTTCGATGGCAAAGGCGACTGCGGCAGGATGGGGTAAGGGCCTCTCCACGTTGGTCCGCATCACCGTCATGGCCTTGCGCCACCCATGGCAGTCCGGCCTTGCGATCGGCGCCACCCTGATTGCCTCTTCGTTTCAGTTGATGATCCCGCGCCTGCTCGGGCATGCGGTGGATCACACCCAGGCTGTCGTCGAAGGCGGTGCCGCGGGGCTGGTCGCCCAGGATGCGCTGTTGACGACCGCCTTGCTGCTGCTCGGCGCCAGCGTGATGCGCGGCGTCTTCACCATGGTGCAGAACTATTACAGCGAAAGCGTCGGCCACCACATGGGCTACGAGCTTCGCATCGCCTGCTACGAAAAGATCCAGCGGCTCTCCTTCAGCTTCCACGACAGCGTGCACTCCGGCGACCTGATCACCATCGGCCTGCTCGATCTGGAAGGCGTGCGCATGTACTTCTCTACGGCGCTGGTGCGCATGGTGCTGCTGACCATGCTGATCGGCATCGGCGCCTACATGCTTCTATCGACCGACGTGGTGCTCGGCCTCCTGGCGCTGAGCTTCGTTCCCTTCGTCGGCTGGCGTTCATCGGTGACGCAGCTGCGGCTGCGCGCCACTTGGCTGGTGCTGCAGGAGCGGCTTTCGGTCCTGACCCGGATCATGGAAGAAAACCTTGGCGGCATTCGCGTGGTCCGCGCCTTCGCGTCCCACGCCTACGAGATGTCCAAATTCGAGGCTGCGTCGAAAAGCGCGCTGGAGCTCGCGCATCAGCGCGTCGGGATCCGTGTCATCAACACCAGCGCCATGACCTTCTCCTTTTTCGCCGCGATGGGCCTCGTGCTCTGGGTCGGCGGCGGCAAGGTGATATCGGGCGAGATCACCGTCGGCACACTCGCATCCTTCCTCACCTTCATGACCATCCTGCAGATGCCGGTGCGCCAGCTTGGCCTGATGGTCAACGCTTTTGCCCGCGCCTCCACCTGCGGCACACGACTGTTCGAGCTGCTCGATCTCGAGATCGCCGTTCGCGATGCGCCTGATGCGAAGGAATTGAAGATCACCGACGGTACACTTCGGTTCGAGAATGTAAGTTTCAGCTATCCAAGCACGCCGACGCAGCAGGCGCTGCGGGGCATCTCCTTCGAGGCGAAACGCGGCGAGACGATCGGCATCGTCGGCCCTCCCGGCAGCGGCAAGTCGACGCTGGCGCATCTCATCCCCCGTTTCTACGATGTCACCGGCGGCCGCGTCACCATCGATGACCAGGATGTGCGCAAGGCGACACTTCAATCGCTGCGCCGCTCTGTCTCCATCGTGCAGCAGGATTCCTTCCTCTTCACGACATCGATCGAGAACAACATTGCCTATGGCGACCCGTGGGCGAAGGAAAGCCGCATTGCCGGCGCCAGCGAGAGCGCGCAGTTGCACAACTATGTGCTCGGCCTGCCGACGGGCTACGATACGGTCGTCGGCGAACGCGGCGTTTCGCTCTCTGGCGGCCAGCGCCAGCGTCTGTCGATCGCCCGAGCCCTGATGCTGAAGCCCGCGGTGATGGTCTTCGACGATTCCACGGCCGCGATCGATGCCGCGACTGAGCAACGCATCCGCTCCGCCATGCGCAAATACGCCGCCGACCGCGTGACGATCATCGTCGCCCACCGGCTGAGCTCGCTGATGCATGCGGACCAGATATTGTTCATCGAGGAAGGCGAGGTCGTCGAGCGCGGCACACACGAGGAGTTGCTGGCCGCGAACGGGCGTTACAAGGCGCTTTACGATCTGCAGGTGCGTCCCGGCGACGAAGCCGTGAGCGCCTAGGGAGGAAGACATGGCCGAGGAAATGGAAACCGAACGCTCCGACGTTCGCGAGGACGGTCGCCGGCCGCCGCGCGCGGTCGTTGGATCGCAGCGCGTCGAGGAGGAGATGTTCGGCAAGGCCTTCGACGGCAACGTCATCAAGCGGATCTGGGCCTTCGTACGGCCCTATCGGCGCGACGTCGTGCTCTCGGTCTGCGCGGTGCTGACGTTCACGCTGATGCAGCTGCTGATCCCGCTGATCATCCGCTATGCGATCGACCACGGCATGCAGCAGGATGGTAGCCATTCGGCGCTGACATGGGCCGTCGTCGCCTTCCTCGTGGCGATCCTCATCAATTACGGCGCGAGCTACGCACAGGAGACGCTTGTCGGTAGCGTGGCCGAAAATGTGCTCTTCGATATTCGGCGCCAGATGTTCTTGCACCTGCAGCGCGTCTCGCTCTCCTTCATGGACAAGACCGAGGTCGGCCGCCTGATGTCGCGCCTGCAGGGCGACGTCAATTCGATGCAGGAATTCCTGGAAACATCGGTTCTTTCGGTCGGCGACATGACGCTGCTCGTCGGTATCGTCGGCGTCATGCTTTATCTTGATCCTAAACTTGGCCTGCTGACACTCTCGGTTCTACCAATCCTGTTCATCGTCCGCCTCTTCTGGCTGCCGCTTGCCCGCAAATCCTTCATGGCGGCGCACGAGACCAATTCTGTGGCCAACGGCGCCCTGGCCGAGGCGATCCATGGCGTGCGCGCCGTACAGAGCATGGACCGGCAGGGCGTGAACTTCACGCTTTACGACGACAAGGCGAAGGCGAACCTTCAGACCCATCTCACCGCCGCGCGTTACGCGCAGGTGATGGTGCCGATCGTCGATTCACTGACGGGTGTCGCGATGGCGCTGGTCATCGTCGTCGGCGGCGCGCGTGTGCTCAACCAGGCGCTTGATGTCGGCGTGCTCGTGGCGTTCCTATTCTACATCCAGCGCTTCTTCGACCCGATCCGTTCACTGACGCTGCAATACTCCGTCATGCAGCGCGCCATGGCATCCGGCCAGCGACTGACAGAAGTGCTGGACGTGCCGATCGACATCAAGGACGCAGCCGATGCGGTGGTTCTCTCCAAGGACATGGACGGCTCCGTCGAGTTCCGCGACGTGGTCTTCGGCTACAATCCGGAGCATCCCGTGCTGAAGCATGTCTCTTTCAAGGTCAACCCAGGCGAAACGGTCGCTCTTGTTGGACCGACCGGCTCTGGCAAGTCGAGCTGCATGTCGCTGATCCACCGCTTCTATGATGTGCAGCAAGGGCAGGTGCTCGTCGGCGGCCATGATGTCCGCGCGCTCACACAGGATTCGCTCGGCGACCAGATCGCCATGGTGTTGCAGGAGCCTTTTCTCTTCACCGGAACCGTGTTCGAAAACATCCGTTATCACAAGCACGACGCAACGCGGGAGAAGGTCATCGAGGCTGCCAAGGCCGTCGGCGCGCATGAGTTCATCATGCGCCTGCCAGAAGGATACGACAGCATGCTGGGCGAGCGCGGCGGCAATCTTTCGCTCGGGCAGCGGCAGCTTCTGTCATTCGCGCGTGCGCTGGTGGCGGACGCGAAAATCCTGGTGCTGGACGAGGCGACGGCGAATATCGACAGCTATACGGAGATGCTGATCCAGAAGGCGCTGGTGAAATTGCTGGAGGGTCGCACCGGCCTAGTCATCGCCCACAGGCTGGCGACCATTCGCGAGGCCGACCGGATCATCGTCCTGCAGAACGGCGAGCTCGTCGAAAGCGGCAGCCACCAGCAGCTCATGGCAAACCGCAAGCTCTACGCACGGCTCTACGACCTCAACTACGCGTCATTCGACGATATTCCGGAAACCGTTCTGGAAGAGACGACGGCAAGCGGATCGGCGACCTATAATACGCGTCAGCAGACTTGACACTACGTCATCGCTTGACATCATTCCAGAGTTGCATTGGCGCCGTGAAACCATCTTGGAGAGCGCCGCCATTGGATGGTTTCTGAGTCACTCGCCGCTACCACCGACACCAAATGATGGCGTTGAGATGCGAACCGCTAGCCAGCTCTAACCGTTCGCGGGGCTCTGACCAGGGCGGCTTACCGACTTCGAGGGCCAACCGATGACATCCTCGACTGCCAGGCACGGCGGGACTGAGATTGCGCGTGGAGCAAATCTCAGCCCCGACTTCCGCTGCTTCGCTGAGCGCGGCATCCCATTGGCATTCCCTTTGCCCCTCCATAGCCACGCGACAGGCTTGTCTCTTGCAGTCAGACACCAAGCTTGCCTCTCACGTTCCGACACGATGGGATGTTGTTTCCCTCATAAATTGTAGATAGAAGTGAGCGTTGCGAAAGCGCTTGGCACGCGACCGCCACGCTCGCCGCAAGGTCGGCACAGGCAGCGGCGACGCTACGGCCAAGACAATCCCCACTTCAATGTTCGAGACGCGCCCCGCTCCTGCCGCCTAGCGGCTCCCTTCTGACTGAGCAATGCCGGCCTGCAGTGAAACTGGTTTCGGAGGCTTGGACTGAGGCTCCGGCAGATTGCGCCCGCTTGCCGTGTCTCTTCGCCTGTCTGACGAGCGGCCGTTGGTCACGCCTTCGGCGGCTGCGCTGCAGGGCGGCCCGTTAACCGTTGCGATGGGACGTTGCCGTGGGACTTGGCAACACGGCGGTGGCTCTTCCGGCCTGACGATAGTGCTCGACAACACTTTGCCGCTTGCAACGCCGGTGGTCATCCTTTTGAGAAAGAAGGAGACCACTATGAGTACAACGATGACGCTGCGAGATGGCACAGAGGAATGGGTTAGCCGGTGCTACTTTCCGACAGAAGAGCGCCTTGCTTCTCTGGGAGTTGCGATCGGATGGGTCGATGAACAGGGAAACGCGATTGATCGGGTGCCTGACAGACTAGACCAGCGGTATGCGGTGCTTTCGCCAGATGGCCACGTCTGGATATCGTGCCCGCTGTTCGCGACGGGCTTTGAGGAACTCTCCCTCGAAGACGCGTTGAAATTGGGCTTTACGACGTCCGAGTACCAAGCTGGCATCAGGCACAGGCTTCTGACGTCAGAACTCCTTCAAACGGAGGAAGGACTGATGGCTGAACAGATCGCACCGCGCGACGAGGCTGAAGCAATCTGTAGAGAAGGCGTCTTCACTGACTGGAACGAACCAAGCGAAGCCCGCCGGGTTCCCTATCCATGCGAGCAGGACTTTGAAGGCTATGAAATTGTCGGCTGGGTGGATGATACGCCGCTCGATAGACTGCGGAGTGAATACCTGGTCAGAGATCTATCGAGCGATGAGGTTCGGCAAGACGTCAAGGCATCAGATTGAAACCGTCTGCAATGCCGTCGGCGTGCCAGGTTGCAATGTGCTTGAGGCATCGCACCTAAAGTCAATTGAGATCATTGGTATCGAGACAGCAGATGGTTATTTGGTGCCGGACGCCCGCCGGGACATCGCTGCGGTCGCAGTCATTGAGCGCTATCACAATTCCGGTCGGGTGGGCAAAGGCTTCGTCAAAGGTTTCGGACTGAAGCGTGGTGAAGTATCGTCGAGCACGAACCATAGTAATCATCATGTCTGCGCGATCGGCACCAATTACGATGACATGCAGCTAGCTCTGTCGGAGCTGAAACTAATGGGTGGCGGCTACTCGACGGCAAGGTCATCGGAAAACTTGGGTTGCCCGTCATGGGAATGATCTCAGACCTGCCAGCGGAGCACTTGGCAGCGGAGATGATCGAGTTCGAGCGGACGATGGTCGAGGATCTCGGGTGCGCAGACGTGAGGCGTCCAATGTACGCATTGAACTTTCTGTGTTCGCCAGTAGTCATGAATTATGGGATCACAGACCTCGGACTCGTTGACTTGTGAACATGGAACGGGTCGCGCTTTTTGTGGGCAACTGAGTTTCTACGTGTCCGCTACCCCATCGCATCCAAAGCTTCGTTGCGCGCAGATGCACTCGCTGCTCACTGTTTGGTTGGGTTCTGATACTCCATCATATACCTCCGCCAGGCTTCTTGCGACAGCTGATCAATCCTTGAGCCATATGCCCCGACCTTAGCCCGAGACCGATCTCGTGCCGACTGGGCTGGCGAATTGGGAATCACTACGACTCCGCCCACCAGTCCCCCGAGTCCGCCCATTCCTCCTTTCGGAGGCGAAACATCCGTCCGCAACTCGATCACCTTGCTACCCTGTTCCTGTGCCGAAGTGGTCACCACCAATCCATCAGCCTGCGCTTCTTTCACCAGTGCGTCGAGTTGCACGGCAAGCGAGGTGGGGGTAGTCGGCCCCCCCGCGGGCGGGATCGGAGAGAAGATCGACGCATCCGGTATTTCGATCTTGGCGCCAGAATTGATTGCGTCAAACTGAAAGATTTTAAATTGGACAGGATTACAAAGCCTAGTCCCTAGTTGGAGCGGCTTCTCCTTAAGCAGTGTGAGCAGACTTCCTACGGGTGTCATCACGCTGAAAGCGGTATATTTCGCATGCCTGGCACGCAATATGCCAACGACGTTGAACATGTAGATCACGGGCCCGCCGCTCTCGCCTCTTTCAGCCGGTGTTGGGATGAGTTTGACAAACGGCTGAAAGTCTTTGTCGCTTGACTCAATCTCAATAGGCATCGGGGAAGGCGTGTGCATTCCGCCGGGGATGCCAAATCTGACCGCATCTACGAATGTGACATCCTCTGGACTCAGTCCGAGTGCACACATTGGCGGAGGTACCGCGGAGCTGAGCCTAAGGACGGCAACATCGTCACGAAGCGTCTCCACCGTGCCATATAGCGGAACGTTCAGCAGAGATGACGACAATGCAATTCTCGGAGGGCCACAGTTCTTATCCAGTGCGAAGACGTGGCTGGCGGTGACGGCGACGTCTTCACCGATAAGAAACGCCGTCCCCTCGGATTTACAGATGTTCTCGCCGTCAAGGTTAAAGACCACTTGAGGCGAAGAGACGTCCACTTTTAATATGGCTCGCGAGAATACCTGCTCGACCTGCTTTTGCATCTCGGCAGCGTGAGCCTCGGCATTGAAAATCAGCGAAATCGGTATGATTGATTGAGTGAGGTTTCGAAACAGGCTCATCTTTTAGCCTACTTCAGAGAGACGTATTTCATGAAGCGGCTCTGCGGCGAGGTCGACATGTTCGCGATAGTTATCGCCCCACCGCTGCCGGGGGAAGTCTGGTTTCCACCTAGTACCTGCACCAGATTATTCGACGGATTACGCAGATAAAACGCCACGTGGCCTTGGCCAAGGCAGTGAGCGGTTGCTGCGTCTGTCCCGGCGTTCTTGAACACCGCAAGCTCGCCCCGTACCGGGTTCTTAACTTCAGTCCAGCAACGGAACGAACCAGAGGCGGCACTATTTGTACTGTGGTTTTTGAGATTTTCGACCTTGAACGGCTTGCCGCTTTTCGAGAAGAAACTGGGCGACTTTCCTATCTCGTCCGCTCCTGAAGCGTGAGCTCTAAGGATGCACCAATTAATGAAGGCGGCGCACCAAGCGGTGACGTCACCCTCTGGTTTTGTCTGCGTAGCAGAAAAGAAGTGGAAAATGACTGGGTTCGCGCGCTCTGGCCACTCCCGCGCAAAACGCCGCGCCTCTTGACCATAGGCTCCTGCACCCACGCTGAGAAAATATTCAGCGACCTCAATGGGAGAACAATTATAAGGCGAACCGATCAAGACCTGATACGCGGCATCTACCTCGTCGTCACGAGGACGAGCTGTCCCGACAGCGTCAAGTTCGATATAGGACGCCGGTGGCATTCCTGCCTTGGAGACGAGATCTTCAGGCAGTGGCGGCACAGAGCCTATAATGGCGACATCGCTTTCACTCGCCAGTACACTTCCGGTGAGGCTGAGCATTGCACCAATACCACCAAGCACAAATCCGCGCCTATACATCGCCCACCTCATCGTTATTGGAAAGGTCCCCAGTCAATATTAGTGCCTCATCGTCGACCGAAATGCAAGTCAAAGTTTTATAGTCTGATTACTATAAAATCGCTTGTGTTGCATTACGCCTTCCGTCATCAGTACGACTTGCAGTGGCACGCTGTGAATCTGATGAAAGGTTGGGAGCCGCGAATGAGGTACTTACTCGCATTACTTCTTTTGTTCATGGGTTCGGCGACGGCCAGCTCGCAGACGGTTGCAACTGGAAGAGAAGGACCGCTTAAGGCCGGGACGCTCTACTATGTGACATTCAGTTGCAGCACAGATCTTGCTAGGGCGCGCGGAACTCTCGGAGGCTTCCTAGGTCTTGGGGGCTATCAATCAGCCACCCACTTCTTCAGTCTTACCGCCGAGGACAATGACCTGTCGGATGGGAAGATCGAGCGACGAGACAGTGTCAAGTTCGTCCACGTTTTCTCGAACAACAGTGGGAATGTCATAAAGCAGGATTGCCGAGGCCAGCTTCTTATGAATGGCAGCGACCTCCCTAAGGTCACTGTATATTTCAAGAGGACAAAGAAACACCTGCCGGATACCGCGATCAGAACGATCGTTTTATTAAAGGATCTTTCGTCGCCGTTCCTACGCCTTGTGCGAGGCGATGAAGCGGCAGATAAGGACAAGGAGGCCGTAGCTGAAGCGGGAAAGATTCTTACAAGCTACGAGGCATACCTTCGGCTATTTGAGAACGAGGTGAATTCCGACACCATAGAGAGGCCTTTGGCAGTTGGCACAAATCTTATCAGGACAGATGCCTCGACTGTGCGCATCAGCGTCAAACCGGTCAATGGTTGCGTCTTGTCTTCTAGCGTCCCATTCTCCAAGCTTTACGACAAGCTGGTAGACTTTCAGTTTAGCGTTGACAAAAAATCCCCGCACGACGCCTGCGTCGACTTCTTAAGCGCGATCCGGAGGGCGGGCTTCACCCATTTCGATGACCGCGCGTACATCCTCTATCATGAGGATCTCTTCACCGAGAAAGAAAAATATCTCGAGTGCCTACAGGCGGACGACCTTGTACCTTCAATGCTTGAGAACAGGCGCTTCTATTCCGATCTACCTAAATCGATCGTGATAACCAGAGCAGACTTTGACCGCTACGTCTCAGAGCCCATTGCTTTGGCACGTGCGGCGACGAGGGATGCGGACCTGAGACCGCGTGTCGAGGCGCTCGTGGATTTGCTTGGGAGATTCGGAAAACAGAAAGGTATCGTACCTGATGATCGACCTGAATTCGACAAACTAGCTGCCGATCTCGTGGAGGTGAATGATAAGACCGACGAGGCTCTCATCTCGCCCAAGGTCGAATCCTTGGCAGACTTGAAAACGATAACCACTGGCACGATTGACGCTGGTCTCAAACGTCTCACAGACGCCGGCTATTCGCAGTTCGGCTGCTACCATCTCGTTCGCTCAGCTTCTGGACTTGAGAGTTACGATGGCGCGGAGGCGATGATACTTGCGGGACTTCCAGACGACACGGACAAAAAAAGGACTCTGGGCCTTCGGTTGATATTCGATGACGATCGTCGGCTGGTCAAGGTATTGGTGACTCAGCGACTGGTGCCCACTCTGCGGACATCGGTGGCTGGCTGCTCGCTATAGCTGTTCCCTGGCTTGGCTATGCCGCGGCCGATAGTGCAATGTCGCCTCAAAGCAATCCGACTGAGAGATCCTTTCATCAACAGGCACTAGCATCGCATTGGCAATGTGTCCTATCCATCTCCCGACTGGGATCGGGTCCTCAGTACCGTGTTTTCCGAGGATGCTTTTTGTTCCGTTTTGCCTCCGCCATTTCCTCCGCTGCCGCACCTTCTATAACTTGCAAGATCTCGGCGTCCCACCGCCGGGTGAGGAGCGACACCACGTTGAAGGCGCCATAAAAGGTGTGATGTAGTGTTATCGAACCTTCGTCTCCCAAAGGTGCAATCACATTGCAGAAATAGACGGGCTGCATGTCAACGTCCATCGACGTGGGCGCCGTCATGTCGGGATGAACTTTGGAGAGCTGCTCAATGAATTCCTGTGCGGAGGTATTCAGGGCGTTATCCTCTGCATCCGAGCTAATAAAATTGGGGTATCTGTGGTGAAGGCGGTGTTTCTCATCATCGAAGCGCTTGCGGAAATGAGCATAGAAAGTTGCGTGGCAGATACTGTCCAAAACTCTATCGATACGCTCGACGTCTACCCGATAGGCACGAGTTCCATCGCCTAAGGTTTCGGAGCCGTCTATGAGAACAGCCGCATACCCGCCAGATTGGCGAACTTGCGGAAGAACCTTGTTGACGAAAGTGTCGCGAGCTAGATTTCCTTCCCGCGAGCAGTGGATGGCAATATGAGCCAAAAAATATTGATCGTCATTTGATCGAGCACTGTTATGAAGGAAACAAGAAGGCACCGTCTTAAGTTGCAGTTTCGAGTTTTTGGGAAACAACGCTTTCGGTGGATAGTGTTCGCGACTTGTCGCCTTCTCTCCGCACCGGTAGCATCTTGCCATTCTTCACACTCCCGGTAGCTCACGCGTTTAGCTGAAACGGCTGGACCCACTCGACCTTCGTAAACGAAATGCGGAAGCAAGTCGCTTTCTTCAAGATCGGCATTCAGGCAGTCGCGATGAAGCGCCTAAACCTCACTGCGAACAGCGTCGGGCTCCGCATCGATTGCCCTGTAGCTACTAAATACGGCCGCGTCCAGACCCGTTGCAGCCCCGAGCCTTTTGCGACGCTGCGGCGTCCCGCTCAAGACTTTTGGCTAGACAAGATGATCGGCCCAAAATCCCAAGTCTCGGGACCAAGCAAGCTGCGCGGCTACGTTATCATATTCTGGTATGTCAGGATTGAGGAAGCCGTGATCGGTGTCATACCTGTCTATGACGGGCTCCTTGCCGTGTGTCTCAAGCTCTCGCTCCAAAGCATCCACCATCGACGGAGTGGACCATGTATCTCTGAGCACGAAATGGTCCTTGATTGGATTTTTCACTTCGCCTGCCGCGGCAAGAGACGGCGATGGAAGCCTATTGTAGCACGACGATGCGCTTAACACTTCAAGCCGGATAGCTCCCAGCACCGACACGATGCCTCCAAGACAGAAGCCGGTCAAACCTACCTTGCAGGCGAACTTCAGAAGGAAATTGGCAGCCGATAGAACCTGCAAGTCGGCGGCGCTCAGAAAGTCGAGCGCGTTCATAGCCTCCCCGGCCACCCCCTCGTCATGATAAGGCACCGTCCGACCCGCATATAGATCGGGAGATATGGCATGATAGCCAGCCGATGCGTACTTGTCGCATACCGATTTGATCTGGTCTTGCAGTCCCCACCACTCCTGGATGACAACTACTCCAGGTGCCTTGCTTGACCCCGCGCTGGCGAAGTAAGCCGATCCGCCTTCTAACTGCACGATTTCACCCATTGACTTGAAGTCTACCCGGCATCAACCATTGCTAACATCAGGCGGCCGGCCTTGAACCTGATCGCAGGGAGTCGAAATTCATCGACTTCAGTAGCTTTGGTGCAACGAATCCTTCGCGGCAGCGAGGTTTCTCTTGAAATGCGCGACCCTCTCGCCAAGGATTCGAAGCTCTTCCGGGAGTTTTGCACGCCGCGCCATCACCTTCGCAAGTGCCTCTTCCTTGCGCTTGAGATCTGTGCGATTGCTCGCGATCCGCAATGCCAGATCCTTGGCGCGTTCGGAGGCGAGCTCGGCTACCGACTTAAGCTTTGCCCGAAGCTGGCGATAGGCCATCTCGAGATGCGTCGCACAGAGCCCAAGGTGCTGATAGAAAGAGACCTTGAGATCTCCCGTCCATCCACGACCGGCTCTCAGCTTCGCCAGAAGCAGCCGTTCGGCGCGGCTCATCAGCGCCGCATATTCGTCGAGAACGATAGCGAGAGCGGGTCTACCGCCCTCGCGCAAATCCAATCTCGTTTCGAATGTTCTGATCAACCGACGCCGCCCTCCAAACCAACCTTAGAAGAATGGTCCGGGCAAAATCGATCGGCCGCATGCGCCTTCGGTAGGGAGCGCCTCCAGCGCCGCTTCAACCATTTGTGACGAATACCCGAATGATCCTCCGTGAAGAGAGATGCCCCTGCATCCCCTGCAGCCGCAAAGGGCTCCTCGCCGGATATCGGAGCCAACTCGAAGCGCCGTCAAACGTCAGCACTTGCCCGTTCGGGCATCCCGCATGTGGAATGGGGCGTTTATGGCAACGATGCGTCCGACAGAGACTCCACTTGGGTAGCCGTCCGCCAGCTTTTGCGAAGCGAACAAACGCGTAATCTTCGACATCCCTGCGGGGGCTCCAAGAAAGCGCTAAAATGCTCGTATCAATGGGGGCCGGGTCCAAAACGTCGACGGTTGCTTTTTTTCGCAATCCATTGGATTTTAACTGCCTGATTACCTGCATGGAAAGATCCCCTCCTTATGGACGTTTCGAAACAGGACAGTCCGCATGACCGAAGTCGACATCAAAGCTGAAGCGCTTTCCAAGGCCAAAAAACAGATCTTGAAGATCCAGGAGGCGATGACAGCCCGCGTCCTAGAGATGGCAGCCGAAGTAGAAAAGCTCATGGCGATCGTTCCTGTTGCCGAAGCCAAGCACTTCCTGAAAGCGCGCTGTAACTTGCCAGCACGAGAGCTTTCTAGCTACGTCGGCTTTGCGCAGACCCTCAAGGGATCGGAGGAGGTTCTGCGCAAAAGCCGTGCTTCCTTCCCGGTGGTGAAGGCCCTTGTGGAAGCCGATGCCGAAACTAGACGGGAAGTTATCGAGCGCATGCAGATTGGTGCTCAGGTGGACACCAAGGACGTTGCAGCCATCCGCAGACGCCTTGCCGAAGCAAAGCTCTCGGGCTCCGATATCCAGACTGCTGTGAACAAGAAGATCGTAGCTACCGCGGCGCGGACTCACGTGAAGGCGACCATCACGTCGTTCGAACGCCGGGTCTCCTCTTTTTCAGAAGAGCTCAGGCTTCATTGCAAGAAGGGCAGTTCTTCATCCGCAGTTGTGCAGACCGGGCTGCGTCACGAGGCAGGAAGTTTGCTAGCGCAGTTCACGTCTCTGTTCGGAGATGAACTGCCTGCTGTTTCAAGCTTCAAATCGAGGTCGTCAGGCTATTGGATGGCACGCGCACATGAAGTTTTGAGGGACTTCGCAAATGGCACGCTTACCGAGATCGGTCCGCAGCACACGAGCTCTTTGCAGGTGGTCTCGGGGAAAAGCAGGATTTTGTTTGACGGGCGCTGGCGCAAGGCCCTGACCGAGCCCCCGAAGGGGTTTGCTCCACGTGTGATTGAGCTGTGTGCTGGTGCCGGTGGTCTGGCTCTTGGGCTTGAGCGTGCTGGGTTTGAGCACGTCGCACTTATCGAACGCGACAAGCACGCTGCGGCGACGCTTCGCAAGAACCGGCCGGACTGGAACGTAATCGAAGCCGACATCCGGCAGATTGATTACACCCAGTACAGAACAGACAATATCGACCTGCTGGCTGGCGGTCTTCCGTGCACGCCGTTCAGCACTGTCGGCGAAAAGAAGGGAAAGCACGACGAGAACGATCTCCTGATGGAGGGCGTGCGGGCGGTATACGAGATCAGACCCAAGGCATTTCTTTTCGAGAACGTTGAAGGGCTGCTGCATGCCCGCCATGCGGACTACGTGGCCGCTCTGCTTCAGAAGCTAGCTAAGGCCGGCTATGAAACTACGATAAATCGCATCAACACACGCGATTACGGCGTTGCGCAGGATCGCTCGCGGATCATGATCGTTGGTTTTCAGAAGAACCTGGACTCGCATTTTGTGATGCCGCCGAAATTCCCGCAACTAGCCAAGAACATGGGCGACGTCCTCGCGGACCTCATAGGCGCCAACGGTTGGACAGGCGCTGATGCCTGGGTCCGGATGATGAGAGAGCGGCCTGAGCAGGATCGATTTGGCAGATCACTTGGTGCTGGCGCATTGTCGGACACTATACGGAAATACCAGGGAAGTCCTCAGGAGGGCGAAGCGCGGCGCGCAAAGAAGAACGGGGTCTCATACGCGCCGCCCGCAAAGTCTGCGCCCACGAACGAAGACGCCGCCAAGCCGGGCTTTTTGCCCGGACTTACAAACCGTATGCGCGCCAGACTGCAGGACTTTCCAGATAACTGGCACTTTGCGGGCGGACTTCAGAGCGTCACCGATCAAATCGGTAATGCGGTTGCTCCGGCGGTGGGCCAGGCAATGGGGCTGGCATTGTCTTCTGCCCTTAAAGACTGGCAGTTCGATTGGTCTGCGATCTTCGAACCTATGAAGAGTGGAAGCCGACAGCTGATTGATGCGCCATCAATAGCTGCCGAGCTCAACTTGACGGCTAGCGATCCGAAGGTGGACTTGGCAGGCGCTCTTACCGCCGCTGAAGCGTAGAAAGACGGCACCTCTCCTTTCATCAGTAGATGCGCCGTCCTTTTCTGCGCCCCGAGCCCAAGATTTATTTGTGTAGTCGGGTGACTATATCGTCTGACAGCACGAAGTCTGCGATCGGGGTCTTTGCAACGACGCGGTCTTTCAGAATAGCACGAGCTGTATCAACGATGATCAGCCACGCCCCTGCCATGATGACCGTATCCTTCAAGACCAGCCGTCCGGCGCCCGATAGGTATGGGAAGCCATGCTGGGCGTCCCCGAGAGCCGGGACCCAGGCTTCGGGCGTGGTAATGAGAAAGGAAAGCGTCACGATGGGCGTCGCGAAGGACAGGGCCGCTCCGGCAAGGCCGCCCCACTTGGAAAAGAAGCCGGAGAGCGTCAAAGCCGCGATGATCAGTTCAACAGTCCCCAGTCCGTCGGAGAATTGGTAAGTGTGATTTTCTGTCTGCCAAGCACGCTCTTCCGGCTTCAGTTCGCCTTCTTTGGTCAGATGCTGCTTGTACTCTTCAGGGTGCGCGTAGAAGAAAGACATAACCGGGCTGTTTGCGACGAACGGCGTGATACTGTCGGCCTCGTAGGGTACGAACTTCAATAGTCCGATCCAAATGAAGACGATGGCGATGGCGATGCGGGTTGCGCCGATGCCGATCCGGCTCGATCTGGGGCTGGCAATCAGTCCGAGGGTGTTAGTCAGAATTGCATTCATTGCTGTTGTCCGTGATACACGAGTGGTCGAAGGCGGTCAGCCCGGATGCACCAATCATCTGCCGTAGGGGACAAATGTTGAACGCTCATCCGTCTCAGCTTTTGGCTCCATCGTATCAAAGTAGAAAATATGACCGGTGTGAAATGGACGTCTTGAGTGAGTTGATCGGTCTCGCGCGTCTGCGCCCTGCTGTGGACGTCCACTGTTTGCTGGGAGGACGATTTAGTGTTGACCACGAGCCGACAAGAAGGGGTGTCATGCCTTTTCATCTTGTCCTCGGCGGCGAGTGCGTCATCGAGCTTGAAGGCGGACAGCGAGTCGAGCTTCAATCCGGCGACATCCTATTACTGACCAGGGGAAGCACCCATAGTATTGTGAATCGCCATCCAAGCGGCGCGACAACAGATCTCGTGATTGAGGACGGCCCCTTGATGCAGCGGCGAACAGTTGGCGTCGCCGCGGACGTAGATCTTCTCTGCGGTCATTTCGACTACGATCCCAAGGCAAGCGGGCTTCTGCTCGACACACTACCCGACGTCGTTCAAGTCTCACTTACAGGCCAGCAGTCCGACGTGCGGCTTGCTTCGATCGTGGGCATTCTAAAGGACGAGACAGCTCGAGAACTGCCGGGATCACTGACGATCATGGCCTCGATGTCACTTGCTCTTCTAGCCATGGCTCTTCGCAACGCCGGACCCGACGTCGCCGGGCTTCCAGGCCTTATGAAAGACTATCGCCTATCAAAGGCGGTCAGCGCGATGCTACAAGACGTATCACGCCATTGGAAACTCGAAGAGCTTGCCGATATATCTGCGATTTCGAGGGCCACATTTGCCAGGCATTTCAGAGCTGCGTCTGGCATGACTGTCGGCGAATTTTTGACGGAGTTCCGAATGACAAAGGCGGCGGACCTTCTTACGCGGGGATCCTACCCCGTCGCCGAGGTGGCGGAGGCCGTCGGCTACGACTCAGAGGCAGCCTTCGGGCGTGCGTTTCGTCGAAGCCGCGGCACGACACCTAGCAAGTTCAGGCACAGTGCCGTCGGCAACCGATCCTAGATGTGATCTGCATCAGCAGGCTGGCTTGGCAGAGCTCCTGCTCATCAAGCGCCGATGCGTGCCTTTCGGGCGGCCCCTCACCTCTCGAACCTCTTCTGGTAACCGACGCTTTGTCATCGGTTAGTGATTTTGCGACGTGTTTTCGTCTCTTTACCCTTAAGGATGGCGAACAACTCATCGAGGGTTGGGTCGCAGATAACGCCCGCGAAATCGTCCACCGAGATAATGACGAAGTGACGACCTTCAAGCGCGAATAGTTGTGGCGTTCCGTCCCCAGCCGCAACAGCTATGGAAAACAGACGAACGCGGGCCTGTCTTAGGGACAACGCGCCGCCGCACGCTTTTGTCAGCACTTGCAGCGTAGCTGCCATCAAATCGTTACCCGGTTTCGCGCGTAGCGCTACGATTTCGCTCCTCCAGTCACGACCCATGATTTCCCCCGAAAGATGAAAACATTACGCGGGCGGTCTCACCGTCTACCGAACCCTTATCGACAAGAATGGACGCGAGCGCTTCGACGAAGGGCCGATTGTCTGTGACGATGGTGATAGCATTCGCCAACTGCGCGCCTAGGATCACCTCGACCTGTCGGCTGACGGCGGGCGTAGTGCGCCGCAAATGTTCAAGCTCATGCGGATTTTTGGCAGCGAAGTAGTTCAAGGAGCTTCCCATCCCGTAGAAAGCAACCATCGTGGTCGCGAGATCGGCAGCATGGTGCAGATCTCCACCAGAGCCACCTGCACCATTCATATGCGCCCCGAACACCACTTTCTCGGCGGCCATCCCAGCAAGATCCACGGCGATCATCGTCAGATAATAGTCGTTCGTCATGAGACGCTCGCCGCCATCGAAGTGGGCGGCCCCTCCGATCCCGACTTTTCCGAAGCTCTCCATCAACACGACGCCAGTTAGCTCGCCGTAGTCTAGCGCGAGCCCGACGACGACATGACCAGCCTCATGGATAACGATGCGGCGGCGCAGCTCTCCATCGATCGGCTTCTCTTTCGGAAGACAGGAGAGGGCATGTTCTAGCCACCTACCACTACTTCCTCCCCGCCTTACTTTTCGCCGCGTGTCACGCGCTAACTGAGCAAGGTCTGCTCCGGTGAAACCGGCGGTCTTCCATGCAACCTGATCAAGCTCTTCGACATTCAACTTCCCACCGAAATGGGTCGACAGTATCCCCCTTCGCGCAGCGAAATCCGGGGAGGCAAGTCTATAGTGCCTGCCCAGTCGCCCTGGACGTAGCAACGCTGGATCAATGCGGTCAGGGTTGTTGCAGGCGCCGACAACGACGACGCCTTCCCGCCGGTACGCTCCGTCTAGGCATTCCAGCAAAGCAGCAACGACCTCGGTGCAATATTGGATGTGGTCGCCAGAAAACTTGGACCGATCTCCGATGCTGTCGAACTCGTCCAACAGGAGTACACACGGGGCCTGCTCAGCAGCGAGCCTGAAGGTCGACCTCATCGCTGCGAGAGTATCGCCCAAGTGCCCTGCGGCTTGCCACTGCGCCAGAGACGACGCATTAAAGGCGCAGTCGCAACTACGAGCGAGTGATCGAGAGAAGAGCGTCTTTCCCAACCCCGGCGCGCTGCTCAAAAGAATGCCGGCATCGACGTCTTCCCACGCCAGCTTCCCATCCTTCCACTCCGCTAAGTCAGCCTTCAGGTCCCGCGCCCACTCGGCAGCCTCTCCATATCCACTCAACTCTTCGAGCAGAGGGACCTTTGTGTCCATTCCGCTCCATCGCACGGCCTCTAACCTGTCCAAGACATCGGCATGCGCCCGTCCGGGGCGAAGTGCTGAAAGCACATTAGAAATCGGATAAGCCAGCAGTTGTGTGGCCTTGTCGTGGTCAAGCACGGCATCATGGTTGGTCTTGACCGCCTCGACGAGCATCTCTGCATCCATCGGAACGATAGGAACGATCTTGTCGGCCGACGCAACAACGAATGCTGGCACCCCTTCCTCCTTCAGAAGAAAGATGACAACGCGCTTGCTGAGCCGGAGGACGATCTTGATGTCGCCGTGGTCTCTGCGACCCCGGTCGCTAATGACCTCACTGCCCAGTTCGACGTCGGCCAAGATCTTTTCGGTTTTCTGTAGATGATCAAACGCTCGTTCCAGATCTTTTCGAGCCTCCGCCGGTATCAGGAGCGCCAAGGTGAAGGGCGCTCCCTCGAATACGGGTGGGTGAGCTTTTAGCGAGTTTTTGAGGGCGACCGCCCAAGCGGTGGTCGCGAACCCAAAGGGTATTTTAATATCCGTATGGCGGTACATCTCTCCTATCTCCGAAACACGCTGACAGTGGTATGGGGAGCGATTAGTTCGACATCGAGATCAATGGTCACCCAGCGGCGAAGGATCAGAGAAGACAGGCCAGCCATCGGGCTGATCTCGCGGAAGACCGACAAGCACTCGGCTACGGTTGCCGAACCTTCCTGTTCGAGCGCGGCCAGCAAGCGTATTCGGTCGCCCAGAGGTGTCTGATAGCTAGCGTATCTGAGGAGATCTTTTGCATTCTGGAGGCGGCACCCTGCCCTTACCTCCTTCGAAGATACAAATCGGTGCCTGATGCGCCGGCAGGCGGCCGCTTCGGTGACCTCCGGATCGCCTTCGCCATCGACAACGTGGAAATAGACATCTCGCCCGTCGGCGTAGCTCGCCAGAAGATCTACCGGCGGCCCCTCCCACCCGATTTCCAGCAAAACTTCATCCATGCCATATGGCCTGCAGCACCATCCACTAACGTCATCATCGACGTCGAGAAGGCAGGCGAAATCGCGACCGAGCTGGTTGCGGAAAAATGGAGGATTCGAGCACCGAACAGTGCCGTAGGGATGGAAGCGTTCTACAGGAAAATGGGCTGAATTACGGGCCGCACGACCCATCGCATTCGAAGGATTCATCGTCGTTCTCCACAGCAATCACCAAGGTTTCGCCGCGTTCGCGGCGAGACATTCAGCGTTGTTGAGGTTGTCGACGGGTCCTAATCATGCGAGAACAAATACAGAACTGAAAAACGGGCGTCAAGGCGCCCCCGCCAGATTCTTTTCGGCGATACGATCTGTCATCATTCAGCGCAGGCGACAACGAAGATTAGCCCGTTACTTGCTGCGCTCGAGCACAACAGTGAATTGTTGGTGGGTTGGCTGGCCTACACTTCAGGCGACGCGATGGACCGACGCCACTCGGCGAACTCTTCATTGCTCATGCCTTTGATGAGAGCCGCGGCTGACAGAACAGCCCTCAAATCGTCGAGTGAGAGCTTGTCCAAATTGCGCTTAATGTCCTTCTCCACTGCCTCGCGACTGCGGTTTCCCATCTGGCGTTTCGTCATCGAGCAAACTCTTAACCACGTGGTAAAATGCAAAGCTGTTTTGCCAGCGGCGTCAACATTCATATGACCAGTTTTCTCAGACGGGAGCGGAGAGTTTGGCGCTGGCGAGAGACGGGTGTCGCGGAGGGCACCGGGTGACGATGTAAGGTAAGCGCGAATTTCTGCACACCTTCTGAAGAGGGGTGCTCTGATGCATGAAGTGTCCACTAAAAACAGGTGGACACCTAATCATGGACGATACTCCTAAACTGCAGGTGCGGCTTGTTGGTCGCGACGGCCGCCGTCGATATGACCCGGCTTCTCGGAATCAACTAATCGCAGCGTGCTTAGAGCCTGGCGTTTCGGTCTCACGACTGGCGCGGGAACACGACGTGAATGCCAATCTTGTTCACAAGTGGATAAAGAAGGCCAAAGCGGAGCGGCCGTTGCCTTTGGTTCCCGCGTTTGTCCCGGTTCAGATTGCACCGGAATTGAACTCAGATGGCGGCGGTTTACCGAGCAAGAGTGTGCGATTGGGCAGGCCGTGTCCTGCGTCGAAGGTGAGTGCACTCTTGCCCAATGGGATCAGCCTTACCGTTGAGTGCGACGATGAGAGTGGCCTGATCGCAATCATAGGAGCGTTGAGCCATGTTCAGACTGGGCGCTGATCTGAAGGTCTACCTCCATCGGGAACCCATCGACTTCCGCGCGGGCATCAACAGCCTAGCGGTCCTTGTGCAAGAGGTGATGGAGCTAGACCCGTTTGCTCCATCAGTGTTTGCCTTCTGCAATCGCAGGCGTAACCGGGTGAAGCTCTTGTTCTTTGATCGGTCCGGGTTTGTTATGGTCCTGAAGAAACTAACGGAAGACCGGTTCAGGTGGCCCCGCCGGGAAACCGCGGTGGTGACGCTGACGACAGAGCAACTCCACTGGATCCTCGATGGCATCGATATCGATGCGATGATCCGCCATCCCGTGCGGCAGTATCAGATTGCTGGCTGAGGATGGCGAATTGAGATTGACGCGCAGGGGCGGTTCAGATTCAAGAATCTGATGACGCGCACCGGCGAACCGAGCATTGCAGAACTGATGGCGCAATTAGCAGCCAACGCTGCCGAAATCGCTGCGCTCAAAGCCGAGAAGGAAGCGCTCTCGCAGCGGGTCGTCAAGCTGGAAGAAGAACTGGCACTGGCAAAGCTCCATCGCTTTGCGCCCCGCAGTGAGAAGCACATTGATCGTCTCTTCAACGAGGCCGAAGAGGCTGCGGTCGAAGGTGGTCGCGAGGAAGACGATGTTGTCGAGCTTCCGGATACTGGCTTGCCTGCGGCCGAGGGCGTTACGGGCAAAAAGCGGGGACGCAGGCCTCTGCCGGCAGACCTGCCGCGCGAGCGTGTTGAATACGACCTTGCTGACGATCAGAAGGCTTGCCCGTGCTGCAAAAGCCCAATGCATCGCATGGGCGAAGCCGTTAGCGAGCAGCTCCATATCGAGGTCAAGGCAAAGGTCCTGCAAAATGTGCGGTTCAAGTACGCTTGCCGCCACTGCGATCGTACCGGGATCAACACGCCTGTGGTAATCGCACCGATGCCACCGCAACCCTTGCCGGGCAGCATCGCTACTGCTTCGACGCTGGCCTTCGCGCTCGTGCATAAATACGTCGACGGCACGCCGCTCTACCGCGTGGCGCAAACATTCGAGCGTGCTGGCGTTCCGATCAGCCGTGGCGCTCTTGCGCATTGGGTCATCGGCTCGAGCGAGAAGCATCTATACCGCATCTATGATGCTTTGAAGCTGCGACTACGATCGCAGTCTCTCATCCATGGCGATGAGACGACGGTTCAGGTGTTGAAGGAAAAAGACAAGGAAGCGACCAGCACGTCGTACATGTGGGCCTATCGCAGCAGCGAGGACAGTGACGAACCAATCGTGCTTCTCGACTACCAGCCCGGCCGCGGTCAAATCCACCCACAGACCTTTCTCGGTGACTACGACGGCATATTGGTGACCGACGGCTACACAGCCTGGCGCACATTGCATGGCGCAACCCATGTCGGATGCATGGCGCATTCACGGCGGCGCTTTGTCGAGGCCCTCAAAACCAGGAAGAATGGAGGCGGACCGCCGGAGCAGGCGCTCCGGTTCTTCGAGCAGCTCTATCGGATCGAAAAGCAGGCAAGAGACAAGACCCCAGATCCAGGGGAGACAAAGGCCGATTGCATTCGCCGTTTCCGCCAGCAACACAGCCTGCCTGTCCTGAACGCCCTAAAGGCGTGGCTCGACAATATCGCGCCAAAGATCGTGCCGGATACCAAGCTCGGCGATGCGGTGTCCTACACCCTGAACCAATGGGATTACCTGACGCGTTACACCAGCGACGGCAGGATGCCGATCGATAACAACATTCTGGAACGCGAGATTAGAGTTTTTGCCACCGGAAGAAAATCGTGGCTGTTCAGCGATACCGTCGATGGAGCCAAAGCCAGCGCCGTGATCTACAGTCTCATGCTGACCTGCCGCGCCTGCGGCGTCGATCCGCTCGCCTGGCTGCGCCATGTGCTCACCGAGTTGCCTCAGCGCAAGGAAACTGCTGGCATTGGCGACCTGCTGCCGTTCAACTTCTCCAGAAACTCAGCCGCCTAACTAGCCGCATGTCGCTCTCAATGTAAACGACCTGGCCCTAATACAGCCGTCAACGCGCATGGAAAATCGCGCTTACGATGTAAGCGGCCTCCCTTTTCGTGCGATCGATGACATTGAGCATGAGCCTCTGCTCTAGTCAGAAGGGCCTATATTCCTTTTTGGATTGCAGCTTGATAGAAATGAGCGCACCTTGCGTTGCCGGCATTGACGCTGGCATGAGATCGACTGTCGTCGACCCCAAACCGACGCAAGTCGATCTCGCTAATGCAGTGTGTCGAGATCCGGATGCCGCTAGCTCACTCTGTCATGCACAGAGGGCACAAGTCGCTCGATCGCTACTCCAGGCACTGGCACTCAACCGCAACCCAATGATACAAGCATCACATAGCCACCTGGGTTCACATACCGGCTGTGTTTGTTAGGAGGCACACGTCCGCCGATGTAAGATCGGAAGGCGCATAGTGCTGCAGCTGAGGATGGCTCCTATGGAATGGTTCCCGATAGTGTTCTTTACGTTCAAAATTCTCGCGTTGGGTATCGGGATGTACTTTGCAATCAAGTGGCATTACGACCAACTAGACAAGCCGAAGAGAGGCGCCGCGCTCCGCACCAGCGCCAAGATGGCTGGACTGTTCGTGGTAGGCCTCGTGAGCGTGGGGCTCATCGCCTTCCTCGTTAGTAGGACACTGGGCTTGGACCTGAGTCTGAATTGACGCCATTTTAGCTCTCCGCTTTCATCTGGCGCACCGAAGGATACGCCACCTCGGTGTCACTAGACCGCTTGCAGGAAGATTTCGATGCCGATGCCAAATCTTACAATAGCTATCCTGGCCTAGACGACATCCTTGCCTTGTCAGCACAATGCGAGGCAGACCATGAGATACTTTGAGAACGACCGCTCTACCCGAAATGCAGCCGTCGGCACCATCCTCATCGCAGATCCGTTTATAGAGCGCACGGCATCTCTGGCCACGGGCCTGCGCGAACTTGGCTATGATGTAGTCAGATGCACCACTCTCGGCGACGCGACGTCAATGTGTCTCGATACCCGCCCCGATTTTGTATTGTCGGAACTGCGGTTTCCCGATGGTTCCGGAATGACACTCGTTCGCTGGATTGCGAGCCATCTGCCATCAACGAAAATCGTGGTGCATACTTGGTTTGCAGATATCCCAACCGCAGTTGCCGCAACAAAAGCTGGGGCAAGCGATTTCGTGCCCAAGCCTACCGACCAAGATTTCCTGATTAGCATCCTGCTCTTCGGAACCGACAGCATTCCGCACGACTGCCGGATTGAGGCACCAGATCGAATCCGGCGAGAGCATGTGGAGGAGGTCATGAGGATCAGTGGTTCGAACGTCTCAGACGCCGCCCGCAAGCTGCACCTGGATCGCCGCTCGCTTCAGCGAATGCTCAAACGCTTCGAGGCCGGCACTTCGCCACACATTTAGGCTGCCTTGATCGGCAGTGTAAACTCGAAGCGGCAGCCTGGCACTCCTGCCCTCGCCAGACGCATTTGACCACCATGGCTTTCGACGATTGTGCGGCAAATCGAAAGTCCCATACCCATGCCGTTCACCTTGGAAGTCTCAAACGGCCGGAAGATATTCTCGGCACGATCCAAAGACACGCCCGGCCCGTTGTCGTTCAAGCCGACAGTCATAAACTCCCCGTCCGAACCCACGTCGATGGTAAGAGTTCGGTCCCTCTCTGTCATTTCCCTCATCGCCTCGATGGCATTGAGAATGAGGTTCACGAAGACCTGTTGCAACTGGACGCGGTCCACTGGCACTGCAGGAATATCGGCGGGAATCTCCAATTTTAGCGCAACCTTGCTCTTCTGAAGCTCCCCGCGTGTTAGCGTAATGACGTCGCCAACTAGCTCGGCCATGGCGATCGGCTCGACCGAAGCCATCTCCTTCCGAAACATCTTGCGAATTCTTGTGACGATCTCGCTGGCACGTCTGCCGTCGTCTATGACGTTTTTGAGGCTCTCTCGAGCCTTGATCACGTCCGGTGTTGCTTTCGAAAGCCAACGCAGGGCGGCGCCGCCGCTTGCGACGATCCCTGTCAGCGGCTGGTTGACCTCGTGCGCTATCGAGGCTGCAAGCTCACCCATCGTCGTCGCGCGGGCGACATGTTCGAGTTCCGCTTGGACTTCTCTCAAGTGTGCAGCGCTCCTGAGCAGCTCGGATTCGACCCTCTTGCGCTCGGTGATGTCCATCGTCGTTCCGACATAACCTGTCACGTCACCTGACACCCCGGTCACGGCGCGCCCGGTGGAGAGCAGCTGGATGATGTTTCCGTCCGGCAGCGTCGCCTGGTACTCAAACTGGAAATCTCTTTTCTCGGCAACCGCTTCCTTCATCGAGCTCTTCACGATCGCGGCCTCTTCGGGCCGCATTCTCGCGAGCATGTCGTCGATCGTTCCTCCAACCTCGGAGACGTGGTAGCCGAAAATATTGCCGTGCTCCTCGGACCATTCGAGCTTGTCGGTCAAAACGTTCCACGCCCAGCTACCCGTGCGGGAAATACGCTGTCCTTCCGCCAGCATGGCCTCGCTCTTCTTGAGCGCATCCTCGGACAGCTTGCGTTCTAGGACGAAGCTCGCCAGCTGAGTGAAGCGGTCAATGGCCTGCCGCTCGCGATCGCCCACTGAACGCGGAGTGTTCGAGTAGACGGCGATCGTGCCGAATACCGAACCGCGGCCAGACATAATCGGAGTGGACCAGCAAGCTTTGAAGCCAAAACGGTCGACCAGATCTCGCGCGCAATCCCAACGTGGGTCGGTGTTGACATTGTCGACCCACACTGGCTCTTGCCGGAAGGCAGCTGTTCCGCAAGAGCCGAATTCAGGGCCGACGGGAATTCCACAGACTGCCTCACTGAAACCTTCCGGCAGCTTATGCCCGCCGCCGGGCTGTAGCGTGCGTCCCTCTTCGTCTTGGAGCATTATCGTTACGAAAGAAGCGTCTGTGAGCACAAAAAGCGTCTGGCAGAGGGAATCCAGAATTGTCGAAAGCGGCTGCTCGGTCGTCATCATCTCGAAAGACCGCTTCTCCCCCGCCAAAAGGATTTCAGCTCTCTTCAGGTCGTCGATGTCACTCTCGGCGCCATAGCACCTCACAATCCGCCCTGTGGCGTCGCAGTGAGGTTTCGCTCTTACGATGAACCACCGGTATTCGCCATCATGCCGTCGCTTGCGGGCTTCAAGCCCGCTTACCTCGCGCTTGGTAACGATCCGATGCCATGTGGCTGCCGATTCAGCACGGTCGTCCGGATGAAAGACATACTTCCAGCCGCCGTTGCAAGCTTGCTCGGGAGTGAGCCCGGTATATTCGTACCATTCCTTGTTGAACCATTCATTGGCGCCGTTCGCGTCGGCACTCCAAGTCATCGAGGGCATGGTATCGTTCGCCATCCTGAACTCGTGCTCGCGCTCGGCCAGGTCGGCTTTCTCCATCTCCAGTTCGGCGAACAGCTTTGCATTATCGAGCGCGATCGCGGCATGCGGCGCGATGGCCATTAGGGTGGCAATAGAATTTTCTTCCTTCCGGACGCTCGAAAGATGGAGAATGCCGATTAGTCGCGATTTCTTCACGAGCGGGAAAAAGTGTCCACCATGTTGGCGAAGACCATTCCCCTGGCCAGCAGTCCCAGAGGGTGCGCCATCCGCTGCGTTCACGGGCTCGAGCGTCCGGGTTACCTCAAGAATAGCGGCTCTGTTGAATTCTTGCCCACTATCCTGCTTGCGCTCGACAACGAGAGTTACTTGGTCGTCGTGGCAGGATGCGGTAGCGGTGGTCGAGACGTCGTGGTTATCCACATCGATCAACGTCGCCCGTTCCGCTCCAGATAAATCCATCGCCGTTTCGAGAATGACCTCGAGTAGAGGACCATATCCGATTGTTGAGGACATGCGCTGCGAAATCTCGAGAACGGTTTCTAACTGACCGCGCTCACCGGCTATTGGAGGCCGATTCTGGACTTTGCTGGCCAATAGATCTGGATAAGCACCTTCAAGCTGCGCAACTTTGCCTTTGGCGTCCCATCGGAGGTAGCAATCTCTTGCCCTAAGTAGGTGGGATTTTGCCGACTGCTCCATGCCGGATGCGTGATAGAACCGCGCGGCCACTTCGCATGCTAGTGCCTCGTCCGCCAGCAATCCGAACCGCGCCGCAGCATCGATTGCCTGCTCGTAGAAACGCTCAGCTCTCTTCGCATCTCCATCGATGCGAGCGATCTCAGCCAGACCAAGTAAATGCTTGCTCTTGAAGGTGTCGGGGCACGTATCAGCCCAGCGGGCGAGCCAATCGACATGTCCCACAATGACGGCCCGGTCCGCTTCAGAACCGTGATCGTACACCGCTGCGAGCGCTAGCGCTGAGAAGAAATGGAAACCGACGAGTTGCAGGTGTCCTGTGCATGACCAGACAAGATCTGAAATGCGGCTTACCGCATCCACTGCCCCAGCGAAGTCGCCGTAGCTATATGAGGCTTGAGCCTTCAGTATCCAGTAGAAGCAGATGTAGGTCGGGGTCTGTTCTGGCACGAACCGAGCTTCGAAGCTGCCAACATCGAACCCACTGTTATCGAACACATCTGAGGTCCCTCTCCCGAACATCATCGTGGAGACGAAAGCCCTCTGTGAGTGGAGCGCCATCAGCGGCGCGGCGAAGCTCGCTTTTTCGACGAAGCGCACGGAGTTGTCGAGTTCCGCCGATACCTTACGAAGGCCGACGCCTTGAGCTAGCATGTAGGCGATAATGCGCACGTGGGCGTAGCAGGAATACGGGATATCGTGGCTCGTAGCCGCTGCCGCGATGCACGACTTGGTCAGTTCCATGACCGTTCGCAAGGGACGGGCCCATACCGCTACAAGTTCGATGTAGCTGATCGCCTTGACTTCGTGTTCACGGAAGCCGTGAAGGTTCACGAGGCTTCGCGCAGCCTCACAAAACTTCAGGCCATCCTGGTAGCGACCGAAGTGGTTGCTGAGAAAAAAGCCGAACAGACCGAAAGCCAGTACGGCCGCTTTCGTGATGCCATGGTCAAAAGTCAGGTTGACCATGTGGCTGAGCGTGACGCCCAGCAGTCTTTCGTCAGTCAGTTGCGCGGAATTCGTCATGGCAGAGAGGACGCTGATTACCGCCTCCACCTCGGGGTTCTCCATCTTGGGGAGATAGACGAGCTCTTCTACCGATCTTCCATATAGTCGCTCCCACACGCTGATGGTGGCGGCCTCCAGTTCAAGCTGATCTGGCCGCAATGGGATTACCAGACCGAATTCGCTCAGGCAGGACAGAGCAACGGAAACGCTTTCCGGGACCTCCGATCTACGAAGATGCCAGTCTATTTGCAGGCAGCAGACCGCGGCCCTTTCAACCCTGGTGTTCGCCAGCGTCAATGCAGCTAGAATATCTCGCTGCGATGCCGGGAGATCCGCGGAAGCCAGGCTGGACACGGCTTGCGCCAATGCCTCGGCGAACTTTTGTCGACCCTCGGCGCCGACGATCGACGTCTCACGATCTTCGGGTTGGCTGGGAAATTCGATCTGAGATGACATCCGTTCGCCCTGGGGCCGCGCCTCTCGGGCGCAGCTGACTCTAGTTGTGGCACTAATAGCAGCGATTACGAGCTGTACCTATCTCCATTGCGAAGAAAATGCCCGCGCGGCACTGCCCATCTGGATGACCCATTATTTCCCAATAGCCATCTGGACCCGAGAGGTGCAAGTCGAAGAAACTCAACGCATACCGAGCCCTTTCCAAGTCTATGGGATGAAAGGGACGCACAGTCTTGTACGAAACGGGTACGCATCGATGTTGTCGGCTGATCCGTACGACGAATCGGACGATGCGATCGTCAAATACGGATGACGGCAATCCCCTTAACGATGTCCCGAGCTGCCGAGCGCACATTCGACCGGCAGAGATCGCTTCCGTTCCATAGGCTATCTATGACCATCCTGGCATCCTACACCTACCGTAATGGCAAGCGAGCAGACGAGGTCCTGCTCAATTCCACAAGCTTTAAGTCGGTAAACGGCGAGTTCGTCTGGATTGCGCTCTCTTCACCGACGCCGGATGAGCTTGAAGCCTTAAAGACGATGTTTGCTCTTCATCCCCTTGCAGTAGAGGATGCTTTAGCTGGCAAGCAGGTACCCAAAATCGACGTCTACGGTGACCAGCTATTCGTCGTGGTCAAGACCGCCTACCTCGAGGGCGACAGGATTGCCTACGGCGAGGTGTGCATCTTCGTCGGCAAAGGGCATGTCATCTCGGTCCGACACGGTCCCGAAAAATCCCATCGGTCACTGCGTGAACAACTCGAGCAGTCTCCTCAGCTTCTTTCGCACGGTCCAGACTATGTGCTGCACGGCATCATCGATTTCGCGGTCGATGGCTACCTTCCAATCATGGAGACGATCGAGGACCGGGTGTTGGAACTCGAAAAGCATATCCTTTCCTCGTTGCTCGATCCCGACCAGATCAGGCGTATCTTCCGTATGAGACGCCAGGTGATCAAGTTCCAGCGAGTGCTTGGTCCAATGGGTGAGCTCGCCGGGAAGCTCACCCACCTGGACCTACCGTGCGTCAACATCAACGCCCGTCCGTTCTTTAGTGACGTTCACGACCATATCAGACGCGTCGAAGGCCTTGTCGGAGGGCTGCGAGAGATAATGACCTCGGTGTTTGAAGCCTCAAGCCTTCTTGAGCAGCAACGCCAGGGCGCGATTACCCGGCAACTGGCTTCCTGGGCTGCAATTCTAGCAGTACCGACGGCAATCGCCGGGATCTACGGGATGAATTTCAAGAACATGCCGGAGCTGAAGACGGGTACTATGTCGTGCTGAGCGTCGTCGCTGTATTATGCACGCTCCTTTACCTTCGGTTTCGCAGGAGCGGTTGGCTGTAGAGCGAACTACCGGTCACACGTTGCGCGCCCCCGGCCAGGTTGCCCGCCACGGCCAGTTCACCCTCCCCCGCAGGTGTCGAGATTTACAAGAAGCGAGTGCTCGATGCGCTTAAATCCGCAGAAATCCCGGATGATCATCATGCGACCCGTCGACTGATCATCCACATTTACCCAATGGAGAGCGCTATGACTGAGAAAAGCCTTACGACCGCCGCAGGCGCGCCCGTGGTCGATAATTTCAATATCGAAACAGCGGGCCGCCGCGGCCCGGCCCTGCTGCAGGACGTATGGCTGATCGAGAAGCTCGCCCATTTCGATCGAGAGGTCATTCCTGAACGGCGCATGCATGCCAAAGGCGCCGGTGCGCACGGAACCTTCACCGTCACCCATGATATTCGGCAGTACACTAAAGCCGCGGTTTTCTCCGAAATTGGCAAGCAGACACCAATGTTCGTCCGGTTTTCGACGGTTGCCGGCGAGCGTGGTGCGGCCGACGCCGAACGCGACATCCGCGGCTTCGCAATGAAATTCTACACCGAACAGGGCAACTGGGATCTCGTTGGCAACAACACGCCCGTCTTCTTCTTCCGTGATCCGCTCCGTTTTCCCGACCTCAACCACGCCGTGAAGCGCGATCCACGTACCGGGATGCGCAGCGCCGAAAACAACTGGGACTTCTGGACGCTGCTTCCGGAGGCGCTGCATCAAGTCACGATCGTCATGTCTGAGCGCGGTATTCCGCGAAGCTTCCGGCACATGCACGGGTTCGGATCGCATACCTACAGCTTCATCAACGCAGAGAATGAACGAACTTGGGTGAAGTTCACCTTCAAGACGCAGCAGTCGATACGGAATCTCTCGGACTCGGAAGCCACCGCACTGATTGGGGCCGACCGAGAAAGCCACCAGCGTGACCTATTCGAGAGCATCGAGCGCGGAGAATTCCCACGTTGGAAGATGTACATTCAGGTGATGAGCGAGAAGCAGGCGGCCTCGCATTGGCACAACCCCTTCGACTTGACCAAGGTCTGGCCACATGCGGATTATCCGTTGCACGAGGTGGGCTATTTCGAACTCAACCGCAACCCTGAGAACTTCTTTGCCGAGGTCGAGCAAGCGTCTTTCACTCCCGCCAACATAGTGCCGGGGATCAGTTTTTCGCCGGACAAGATGCTGCAGGCGCGTCTGTTCTCCTACGGTGACGCCGCCCGTTACCGCCTCGGTGTGAACCATCATCAGATCCCGGTAAACGCTCCGAAATGCCCAGTCCATTCGTATCACCGTGACGGCGCGATGCGAATTGACGGCAACCATGGCGCGACGACTTCGTACGTGCCCAACTCGGCTGACCAGTGGGCCGAGCAGCCAGACTTCCGCGAGCCTCCACTGGCCTTGGAAGGCACGGCTGCCCACTGGGACCACCGGGTCGACGAGGATCACTACGAGCAGCCTGGCAACCTCTTCCGAGCGATGTCTGCCCAACAGAGGACCGCGCTTTTTGAGAACACTGCTCGGGCTATGGCGGGCACTTCCGTCAAAGTCCAGGAGCGTCACATCCTCAACTGTACAAAGGCCGACCCAGCATATGGAGCGGGAATCGCCCGTGCGCTTGGCTTCGCCCTCAACAGCGCTGCCGAGTAGGTTTCATCTCGACAATTCGAACGCCCGAGTGTTCTGCTGGCGCTACGAATTATCGAGAGAAACCAGGAGAACGACGCTGTACAACGCACCGGTTCAGCGTCGTCGACACCTTTGTCCCCCGCCCTCGAGGGCGGGGATGACGGCTTGCCCGTCGCCGGGCCCCCGTACTCAGTAGGACTCGTCGCTAGCAGTCCAGTTTCCGGTCCTTGGACGTCAGATACCTTACAAGATCACGGGCGTGGACGGGCAGTGCGGAGAAACTGCGCGCACAGACGAGGAGGTGGCGCAGCGCCCAACCGTCTGACAGCGCGACGGTCCTGAATGCCATTTCGGCTTGATATCGCAACGCATAGACCTCGGGCACGATCGACAACCCGATACCGCTGCTGGTCATCGCGCAGATATCTTCAAAACTATCGAGTCGAACGCGCAGCTTGAATGGTTTTCCCTCCCTTGCGGCGTGCGATGCGAGATGCCCTTGAAGCCCGCTCTCAGCAGGAAGGCCGACAAAAGGCTCGTCCAGGACTTCGCTAAACTTGGCGTTCTCTCGTTCTGCGAACCGGTGGTCTCCCGGTACGACGAGCATGAGACGATCAGTCTCGAAAGGCCGGGTTTCCAGCGTCCCGGTATCGGCCGTATCTGCCGCAATGCCGATGTCAGCGTGGGCGCCCGCCACCGCTGCAATGACATCGACGCTCTGTCGTTCCTCCAAGTCTATGTCGATGGTGGGGTGGTCGGCCAGGAATCCACGTAGAATTTCGGGAAGGTGAGCCATAGCGGCACGACCGGAAAACAGCGTTACTCGCCCTCGAAGTCCGCGGGCGTAAAGTTGCAGATCTCCCCGCATCTGCTCCATCTGTCCAAGAACGATCCTGGCATGATGGACGAGCGCCTCCCCAGCGGCGGTTGCTCGAACACCTCGCGGGCCCCGATCGAGAAGCAGCACGCCGCTGGCCTCTTCCGTACCCCCTATCCTGGCGCTCGCAGAAGGCAACGCCATTCCCGCTTTTTCGGCTCCCTGCGTGATGCTCTCCCCATCAACGACCTGGAGGAATAGGCGCAGATCAGCCAAATCGAAGCGCATCGCTTTTCCTCTGAGGACCCTTCGGATTTACCTAAGGGTCACCTTGTATCTCCCGCATTGTAGAAAGTCGCCCACTCGAGGAACCTATCATCGAAATTTTCCAGGGAGGGAAGATAGATGGACGCTTCTGAGGCACTCTTGCGTGCAATTGCATGGAGACTGGCACTGCTTTTGATAGCGGTCTTCGTGGCGAGAATTGTTCCAGATGGCAGGCCTGCTGAGGTGCATGCCCCTGCTTTACAGGACAGCTCGCTCAACTAGCGCCGCGACTTTTGAGAACTTCAGTGTTTGGGGAGCGGCTGTCTGCGAATGATGGCATATGAAGATCTGCCGATGTCGGCATGCGCATTCAGAAAAGCGGCGGAAAGTATCCGCCGCCGTAGAAGTCCGATTCCCATTCACGCAATTTGGCACAAGGCTTTCAGCTGGCCAGCGGCACAGCGCGTGAAGCGGCCGCCTGGGCAAGCCGATCGGCCGCCTCTTCCGTCGTCCACAAAGCGTTGGCGAACCAACGGAAGTTTACCAGAGCCGCGAGATAGGCGTCGCCCTCTGGAAGTTTGCTTCCCGCAGTGGCGTCGCGGACAACAGCAACCTCGAATCCTTTCTCGACGAAGTCTCGCAGATGGGACTCGACGCAGAAGTTCGCCGCCATGCCCGCGAGGATGACTTTGTCGATCCGCTTCTTCCGCAGCTGAAACACGACATCGTTGGTCTGTGGACCCGCAATCTTATGCGGCGATGCCACAATGGTTTTGCCATCTTCGATGTATTGTTTGTACTCGGGCATCCAATCGGCACCGGAGTTGTCGAAACCTTCGAGCGAAAGCGGGTCGCGGCGGTCGAACATCCGTAGTTTGTGCATGAGCGTCTCGCCTGTGGCAGCGAAATCCCAGCGGTGATCGAACGGATAGTAATAGTGGGGCGAAATGACCACCTCAATGCCGGCCTTCTTCGACGCTTCAAAAAGCTTGCCGATGTTCTCGACCGTATTGTGTTCGGTGATGCTTTCACCGAACGCGCCCCAGCCAGCGCCCTTAGGACTAAGGAAGTCGATCTGCGGATCGGTGATGACTAAGGCCGTCCGCGCGGTGTCGATCTCGACGTCGGTCTTTGGCAGCGCCGGGTTCTGGGGGTCGCGGTAAGCGAGTGGAATGATTTTGTCGGTCATGGAGTTATCCTCTTGAGCGGTTTCTTGCGATCCTGCAGCCAGTTGGCTGATCTCTGGAATTGGTACCCTTCGATTTCGGCCAGCCGTCCAATTCCAGGGATGCGGGCGTCGACCTCAATGAATACGGAGACCAAATTGGAGCTGCCAAGCGCTCAGCGATTGTAACATTCGGTCATTCGCCGCCTGGATCGCCAGTGAAGTCGCGGTGCCGAGGGACGGTTTGAAGGGGTATTCGTCACAAATGGTTGAAGCGGCGCGGAAGGTGCCCTGAAAAGATTCCTACCGAAGACACTTGCGGCCCATCGATTTTGCCCGGACCATTCCTATAGGGTTGGTTTGCGGGGCGCGTTCGGTTGATCAGGACATTCGAAACGAGATTGGATTTGCGCGAAGGCGATAGCCCCGCTCAAGCTGTCGTTCTCGACGAATATGCGGCGCTGATGAGCCGCGCCGAGCGTCTGCTGCTGGCGAAGCTTAGAGCCGGCCGTGGATGGACGGGAGATCTCAAAGTCTCGTTCTATCAGCACCTCGGTCTCTCGGCGATACATCTCGATATGGCGTACCGACAGCTTCAGGCAAAGCTTAAGTCGGTGGCAGAGCTGGCCACCGCGCGCGCCAAGGATCTGGCTTCGAAGGTCGCGAGCAAGCGGACCGACATTAAACGCAGGGAGAGGGCACTCGTAAAGGTGATTGCGCAGCGCTCGAAGCTTCCAGAAGAGCTTCGAGTCCTTGGAGATAGGGTCTCCCATTTCAAGAGAAACCTCGCTGCCGCGAAGGATTCGTTGCGACGAAGGTACTTGTCCGCCCTGAAGCACAGTCTCTCAGAGCTTCACGCGAAGACGGCGGCGTCAGCATCGATCGGTCGACGCATTCATGCACAGCGCGCGGCGCTGCACCAGCACAAGCGACGCCTAGCTATCCTTGAGCATCGCAAAGTCGTGGCTCTGCGGCAGGCGGCGCAGCCGGCGCTGTGCTTCGGTTCGCGCAAGCTTTTTCGGGCGCAGTTTGCTTTGAAAGAGAACGGCTACAGCGAGGCCGGCGACTGGCGCAAGGATTGGGCGTCGAAGCGGTCAGCACAGATGACACTCGATGGGAATTCGTCGAAGGAGAGCGGCAATCAGTTCGCTCGCCTTCGTCGACGCCCCGACGGTCGCTTTAATCTTGAACTGCGGCTGCCGAAGCAACTTGCGCAACGGGCGACGCGCTCCTTCGTTTTCGCTGGTTCTCTCGTATCTTGCGTCGATTTTGCCAACTTGTCGTTCAATCACGGCAATTCGGTCATCCAGCGCGCCATCGACGCCGGTCGGCCCGTCACGTTGAAATTCCTGCGCGACGAAAAGTCTTGGAAGGTCTACGTCTCCGTCGACGATGGCTCCGAGACCAAGGCCGCGGATTTCTCCGGCGGTGCTCTTGGCATCGACCTCAACGCCGGCCACGTGTCCGTCTCCGTTGTGGACGCTTCGGGAAACCCGGTCGAATCCTTCAACATCCCATGCGTGACCTACGGCAAGACAAGCGACCAGGCGCGGGATACAGTTCGCAAGGCGGCTGCCGAGGTTTTAGCTGTCGCCAAGCGCTTTGGCGTTCCGGTGGCGAGCGAGAAGCTCGATTTCTCGAAGAAGAAGAGTTCGTTGAAGGATTCGAACGATGCGCGCTACGCCCGCATGCTATCGTCTTTCGCCTATTCAGCCTTCGACGCCGCGCTGGCATCCGCCTGCCTGCGCCGAGGCGTCGGTCATCGGCGGGTCAATCCCGCCTACACCTCCATCATTGGTCGCGTGAAGTTCGCTCGCCGCTACGGCTTGAGCGTCCACGAGGCCGCATCCGTTACCATCGCCCGCCGGGCGATGGGCTGCTCCGAGAGACTACCCCGTTCCAACGATGGCACCGTCACGGTGCCGACGAACGGCTCTGTCCATGTCACCCTCGACCTACCCGTGAGGAATGGTTCTAGGCATGTATGGACGGAGTGGAACGGACTGAACAAGGAGTACCACGAGAAGGCGCTTGCAGCGCAAGGATCGTCGGGGCGAAAGCCTCGACCCGGAAGGCGACCCAAGACGTCGACCGGGCGGAGCAGAGCACCGCTCCATGGTCTCTCGGCAGAGGCGGGACGTTCCCGCCGAATGCCGCTTCAGTCACGCGATCCAGGGGTTGGTCGCGTGCCAGGAATTGTTTCCTGAACTACAAATCGTCGCCGTGGTTGAGATCCAGTTTCAACCATTCGTGACGAATACCCGTTTGAAGCGGGCCACGTTCCAACGCAGACCACCTAGCGGATTATCAGCGCTCTGGCTGACCGGGTTCAAAGAACGCCTACCAAGGTGACCGCGACGCCCTGCCCGTCTCAAGACATCTCGCGCTGGCGGTCCCAGTTAACCGGGGTCAGCCCCGTCATGGCGCTGCTTTTTGCGGCCGAGTTTCGCTCGGCGTCGAGCATGTAATCGCGTGCCAGAGGAACGGTTGAGATGTTCTTTGTAAGCTGAAGCTGCCAGTTCATGTGCCCCATACGGCGAAATGCCAGCTCGGAACCAATGAGGTAGAACTCGAACATTCGGCAGAAGCGTTCGTCGTAGAGTTTTGCCAACTTGCTTCTGTTGTTGGCGAACCGATCGTGCCACCGCTCCAGCGTCTTGGCATAATGGAGACGAAGAACCTCGATATCCGCGGCCCAGAGCCCGGACTTCTCGACGACTGACATGACTTCAGAAATCGCTGGGGAATAGCCGCCTGGGAAAATGTACTTGGCAATCCAGGGGTTTGTGCTGCCCGGACCATCTGCGCGACCGATGGCATGGACGAGTGCAACGCCGTCTTCCGACAGGATCGACCTGATCTTGTCGAAGTATGTTCTGAAATGGTTGACACCTACGTGCTCGAACATGCCGACCGATACCACGCGGTCGACTTGCCTTGTCCAGTTTCTGTAGTCCATCAACTCGAACGTGACCATATGATCGAGTTGCGCTTCCTTTGCACGTATCCGGGCTTCCTTGAGCTGCTCTTCGGAAAGAGTGAGCCCAGTGACCCGTGCGCCGAATTCCTTGGCGAGATAAAGCGCCATGCCTCCCCAGCCGCATCCGATATCGAGCACCTCTAGTCCGGGCCGGTCGAGCATGAGCTTGGACGCGATATGGCGCTTCTTCTTGAGTTGGGCTTCTTCGAGCGTTTCGTCGCCTTCAGGGAAATACGCGCATGAATACTGGCGGTCTTCGTCGAGCATCAGCGAATAGAGGCGTCCGTCGAGATCGTAGTGGTGAGCAACGTTTTTCTTGGAACGCCCGGCAAAGTTCAACTGGTCAAGGTTGCGACGAAACCAGCGAACCTTCTCCATGAACTTATCCAATGGATGGCTACCGCCTCCCATGGAGTTCAAAGCCAGGAAATCGAGCGTCTGAAACAACCCGCGCGGACCAGGCTCGACTTCCCCATCCATGTAGAGTTCTCCGAGTGCAAGCGCCGGGTTCAGAAGCAGACGACGTTTGGCGCGGTTCGTGCGCAGAACGATTGAAGCGCGAGGTTCACTTCCCGTGCCAAAGGTCCGTGAGCTCCCGTCAGGGAACCTGACTGTCAGGGAACCTGACTGTCAGGGTGCCGATCTTGATCAGTCTCGTGAGGGCGGCTTCCAGCAGCATCCGTAACCCTTTCTGGCCCATTGGCCAAAATCGTTGAATTGCTGGATTCAATAGGCGCTAGTTGGCCGGGATTATTGCAAAATCCGGTTCGTAAAGGGGTATCGACGAATCCCCGTACACCGCCGGCGACGGCGCGACCGCCGCCGATCGCGAACGCTTGCCAGTATATGGAAAGGACTGGGTATCTCGGCGCTCGATCTAGCTTATCCCTGGTCGCGACCAGGGATCTCTGCCACACACCGCACGAGTTCGTCGGCGTCGATCGGCTTGTTGAGGAAATGGACTGCGCCATTCTCAAGAGCTCTCGCCCTCGTGACCTCGTCGTCGTGCGAGGTCACGAAAATAATAGGAAGAGTACACTTCTCTCGTTTGAGCTGAGCCTGAAGCTCCAGGCCGCTCAATCCCGGAAGCCGCTGATCAAGAATAAGACACTCGACTTCGCTCTGGCAGCTCGAGGTGATGAATTCTTCGGCGGACGCGAACGCCCTGACTTCGTAGCCATAAGAAGACATCAAGTCCGCATATGCGAGCCGTATTCCGTCGTCGTCCTCAACTATGGCGATCGTCAGCAAATCATTTGGCTCCGATGGCCTTTCTGAGAAAGCCGCAACGGCTTTCCGGCATTGTTATAGCGTAGCGCAGTCCGAGGGCAGTCGCTCAACCAAAACCACATACGACGACGGCAGTCTAAACTGAAACACGATGCTACGGCCTTATAAGTAGACGTACGACGACGATAGCTCAAACTCAACCCTTACGGGTTTCGTTCATGTGACACGAACGTACGCGCGACACTATCAGAACGGAAAACCGAGTCCACCTAGCTCTAGGGATAGGCGAGCGAGGAAGGTCTCATGTGCGCGATGATACAATAACGACCAGTTTCTGCGTCGTAGTCTGCTTTCATCGAGCCAGAAGGCGCTGGAAATGGAGTGTGGAAATGAATGACGTCAACACGGTCGGGAGCTTGTCCGGAAGCTTCAAAATCGGCGAGTTTGTTGTAAACAGGCTAGGGTTTGGTTCCATGCGCCTCACGGGCCGTGGGGTCTGGGGCCCTCCGGCGGATCGTCAGCAGGCATTGGCCACCCTGCGGAGAGCGCCTGAACTGGGCGTCAACTTCATCGACACGGCAGATTCATACGGTCCGGACGTCGCCGAAGAATTGATTGGCGAAGCGTTGGCGGGCCGTCGTGATGTTCTTGTCGCGACCAAAGCGGGCCTTCGACGTCCGGGCCCCGATCAGTGGATGCCGCATGGTCGGCCGGAATACCTTATCGAGCGCGCAAAGAGCAGCCTAAAGAAGCTTCGGGTTGAGCAGATTGGGCTGTGGCAGTTGCACCGTATAGATCCGCGCGTCCCAACGGAGGATCAATTCGGCGCCATCCAGCAACTCCTTAGCGAGGGCGTGATAGCAAACGCAGGCCTGAGCGAAGTTTCAGTCTCCGAGATCGACACAGCCTCGCGCTTTTTCAAAGTGGCAACAGTCCAGAACCGCTATAATCTCGTCGACCGCGGAAGCTTGGACGTTCTCAATTATTGTGAAGCCAAGGGTATCGGCTTCATCCCCTGGTTCCCCCTTGCGGCGGGTGATCTGGTTCGCCCAGGCGGCGTTCTCGATACGCTCGCGAGGCAACATTCCGCGACGCCGGGCCAGATCGCACTTGCGTGGATGCTCAAGCGAAGCCCGGTCATGCTGCCGATCCCAGGGACCTCGAAGGTAGCTCACCTTGAACAGAACGTGGAGGCGGCCCGGATTCAGCTGTCTGATGACGAATTCCAGGAACTGGACCAAAGCGTCCGCTGAAAGGAGCCGCGTCGTGCAAGCTGCTGGCTTGGAACGACGTGGCCATCTCACGCAAACTCCCAACAGGTGTATCATGGCAATCGACACGTCCGGGTATCAGCCCAAGCCGCAGGCGTGCCTTCTGTTCTCCGGAAGGCTGCAGGGCCAGCCCTCCGCATCAAAGTAGCGTCGGCAGACCAGGCCCCCGCCAACCACTTCATCAACTCTGTACCAAGATCTTTGCCCGGTGCGCTTTGTTCCGCCGGGTGCTGGCTCCCTGTTGCTGGAAACCTTTTTCTCCCTACGCAGCCGATCTGCAAACGATAAGGATTTGAAATGATCGCCACACTCGAAACCGCAGCAACCGAATTCGTGGACGCCAAAGGTACAAGGCTCGCCTACCGCCGGATCGGCCATCGGCACGAAAGAAAACTGGTACTTCTGCAGCATTTTACCGGGACTATCGACGACTGGGATCCAGCCGTTGTCAACGCCCTCGCCGAGGTCAGCGAAGTGTTCGTCTTGGACAATGCCGGCGTCGGGGCTTCAGGCGGCACGACGCCTGACAACGTTGACGACATGGCGGACTATGCGGAAGGTTTCATCACGGCTCTCGGCTTAGGGGAAGTTGATCTTCTAGGTTTCTCCCTCGGAGGCTTCCTCGCGCAGGTAATGGCGGCTCGGCGCAACGTCGCCATTCGTAGGATGGTGATAGCAGGCAGCGCACCAATGGGAGGTGAGGAGCACCTACTCAAGGTCGTCGCGGAAGCCTTCGCGGAAAACGCGTCCGACGTCCGCCTGCCGCTGTTTTTCACACCGTCTGATAGAAGCCAAGCTGCGGGCAAAGCTTTTATCGAGAGGGCGCTGGTACGCACGCATGACCGAGATCCCGCGCGTGGCGAGCAGGTTAGCGACCCGCAGGCGAAGGCGATCATCGACTGGTGTGCGCGACCAAACCCTGGCCATCAATCTCTGAAAGCCCTCAAGACTCCGACGCTCATTGTCCATGGTAGCGACGACACGATGTTCCCGTCGGACAACGCCTACGCGATGTTCAAGAACATTCCGGATGCGACTCTCTTATGTTCATTTGCAAGCTCGTTAGGCGCGTTTTTTCTTTCGCCTTTGACGAGGAGGTCATGCGTAAAGCTGATGCACAAAGCAGGAGACAGGGCATTTAGACGACGGCTGGCATACTCTTATACGCGGGTTGGGTACCGCATTTCCGTGTGTTCGTCTGGGGCTGCCTCTGTCTAATCTCGGGCATGGATGTATCCGCCACATAGAGTCCGCGAGGGTTCCCCACCGGAGCCCTGCCTCCAACTTTGCACATCAGACAGATGATTGAGTTTCTCGATAATTTTCCGCCGACGGTCGGCGCTTTAAACCTTTGTTGCAGGAGCGACCTCCTGCCCAATCGCCCACAGGAACGCGGCCATTTCTCGCGCAATGGCGGTGACCGCGACGACCTTCGGCTTGCCTGCCGCGATTAGTTTTCGATAGCGCGCGCAAAGCCGTATTTGGCCTTTCCAGGCAATCTCGCGAACTGTCCTTGGCAGTCCCTCCAGCCGTGCCTGGATCGTCGGGCTTACCCGTGCAGGGAAGCGATATGTCCAAGCCCCTTCAATGAGAACTCTTCGAGCCCTTGTGTTACCCGCCTTGGTAATCCCACCACGCTTGACCCGTTCGCCCGTCGAGCTCTCCGACGGCACGAGGCCAAGATATGCCATCAACTGACGGGGATTATCAAAGCGCCTGACGTCGCCGATTTCGACGACAAAGGTGACCGCCGTCATGAACGCGACGCCGCGCATCGCTTGATAGGCGGCCACAACCGGCGCCATCGACCAGGAAGCTGCGGTCTCCGCCACCAACTTCGTTAGCCTGTCCAGACGCACGCCGGCATCCTCGATGGCCTGGCAATATTCTGCCAACAGGATTTGGTGGGCGGGGTGATCAAATCCCTGGCACGCCAGCCACCGTACATGGGCGCGCGTCCATGGCTTGCGTCCGGTATAGATGCGGCCGTGACGCAACAAGAAAGATTGAAGTTGCTGACGCGCCTGTTTCAGCGCGTCGTTGGCAGCTTCGCGGGCTCGTACCAGGTCGCGGATCGCCTCATGACCTTCGTCCGGAACCCAGACCGAGGTCAGTTCGCCCGCCCGGTGCAGCCGCGCCAGGCTTACGGCATCCCGGCGGTTTGTCTTCACCCGGTCGCCCGCACGCCTGGGCACGAGCGATGGTGCCACCACCACGCAGTCGTGTCCCAGTTCGATAATCTGACGGTAAAGGCCGTAACCGGTCGGACCTGCTTCGTAGCAAAAGTGAAGCTTCCCTCCACGCTTTGAAAGTCTGTTGACCATCGACGTCACAGACGCCGGTTCCGAGGAGATGTCGCCAAAAAACCGCACCTCGCCGTTGCGCGCTCCATCGGCAACCGCAACTGAAATCTTCGACTTGGATGTATCCAGGCCAATGAAGAATACGCTATCTTCTTTCATGGTTCGCCCTCGCTAAGCATGGGGCAAGGCTCCGGCCAATCCAGAGCAACCCCCGAATTCAGCTTACCGCGGGGGCGGGCCACACTCACCCCGCGAACATACGGTCTAATTCTCTATCCGGATTCGGGACACGGTGCGCTTTTCCAGCAACCCGAAACATTCGTGGCGCACGTCAAAACCTTCCTCGATCTTTGACACCGAAAACCCAAAGGAAAATGAAATGAACTCCCTCGTAAGCAAGATAATCGACGCCCATGGTGGCCTCGCCCAATGGAAAAAGTTCTCCCTCCTCAAGGCTCGCCTGGTCCAGGGCGGCGCACTTTGGACTTTGAAGGGTCAGCCGACGACTCTTTCCGAGACGAGCGTGACCGTCGACCTTCTTAGGGAGTGGGCGTCCCATTCGCCGTTCGGTACGGAGGCGAAGGTATCGAGCTTTGAACCCGGCCGTGTTGCTCTGAGTAACGTTCAAGGCCACGTCCTCGAGGAACTACGCGACCCGCGCTTGTCTTTCGCGGGAGACACCTTGGAGACGCCTTGGAGCGAGCTCCAGCTGGCGTACTTTGCTGGTATCGCGATGTGGACCTACCTCAACATGCCGTTTTTGCTCGCCCACGAAGACGTTGTGGTCGAGGAAATGCCGGATTGGTCTGAGAAGGGCGAGACTTGGCACAGACTCAAGATCACTTTCCCGGAAGACATCGCGACACACAGCACCGTCCAGACGATCTACTTCGGTGATGACGGCCTCCTGAGACGCCATGACTACGACGTCGAGATCGCGGGCAACACCCCAGGGGCTCACTATATCGGCGGCTACACGGACGTTCAGGGCATCAAGATCCCGACGAACCGCCGCATTTTTCCGAGACAGCCTGACGGCCAGGCAATGGCCGAGCCTCTCGTGGTGTCGATCGACCTCCACGACATTCAGCTTTCTTGAACAAAGCGATTCCGGGCGCCGGTGATCCGCGCGCCCGTTTCACAACGTCTTGGGCACCGGCGATACACGATCTTACAAGAAGCTGCTCCGTTCATCTGCAAAAAGCACACCAGCGGAAACCAAGAGGCCAGGAGCTCGATATGACCGACACGACCGATACCTATCTCGCCGTCCACGCAGTCTCGCCTGGCAAACTCGAATTTGCCAGGAAACCGATGCAGACACCTCTGCCCGGCCAGGTCCGCATCAAGATTGAGGCATGCGGCGTCTGTCACTCGGACGCTGCGACTGTCGAAGGTCTTTTCCCGATCGCCTGGCCCAGAGTTCCTGGGCACGAGGTCGTTGGCAAGATCGACCTGCTTGGAGAAGGTGTAGAGGGCTGGAGCATTGGACAGCGCGTCGGGGTCGGGTTCCTCGCGGGAAGTTGTGGCCATTGCTCCGAATGCCGCTCCGGGCATCTGGTGAACTGTGCGAACCAAGAGTTTACAGGCGTTCACCACGATGGGGGCTACGCGGAGTGGATGGTAGCGAAAGCCTCGGGTCTGATGTCTATTCCCGACGATCTGACGGACGTAGAGGCCGCTCCACTCCTTTGCGCTGGCCTGACGACCTTTAGTGCGCTCAGGAATTCTGGCGCAAAGGCGGGGGATCTCGTGGCGGTCGTAGGGATCGGTGGCCTTGGCCATCTTGCCGTGCAGTACGCTCGCAGCATGGGATACGAGGTGGCTGCCGTCGGGCGCGGCGCCGCGGTTGGCGAGCTTGCTAGAAAGCTTGGCGCTCACCACTACATCGACAGTACGGTGGAAACCGTCGATGTGGCCCTTCAAGCGCTGGGCGGGGCAGATCTCGTTCTCGCTACCGCCTCGGGCGGCAAGGGTGTCGCGGAAACCGTCAAAGGACTGAAGCCACGCGGTACGACTATCGTCCTCGGCGCCACCGCCGAACCAATCGAATTGGCTTCGGGCGACCTCTTCTTCAAGGAGCGATCGGTGACCGGAGCCCTTACGGGCGACCCGGCGACCGGGGACACGACCCTGCGCTTCAGTTCGCTGTTCGGCATCTCCGCGATGATCGAGGAGTTCCCGCTTGAGAGGGCGGTCGAGGCTTACGACAAAATGATGCACGGCAAGCCGAGATTCCGCATCGTCCTGACGATGTAAATCGCGATGCCACGCCGCTTTGCCGCCGGATGCTGCAAGTATCCGGCCGATAGGTTGTGAGCGGGCGTCAATGGGAGAGGCGCGACTGAACAACGCGATCGATCGCCGAGCAGCCGTGGCCGTGGACGTGGACGAAACCGACAGACGAACCGGAGTTTGCCTATGACCGAGACTTTTACGCTTCAGGAAGCCATTGCCGACAACTTGATCGGGCTAGTCAACGCTGCCGACGGCATCGATAGCCGCAGCTTCGCCGAATTTCTTGAGGCCGCGGCAAGGAGACAGGCGGAGCGCATCGCCGTAAAGAACGCTGTGGAACCCGGCCACGTGGGGTCTGACGCGTACTTGCCGATCCAGTCACGGACTCAATAGCTCGCTAGTCTCTCCACCGATATCAAGCGCCTTCATGCAGGCGCTTGACCTGTCTCTTGGGATAGGTCGTGCCAACCCACAGTACAATTGTTCCCCGCCCTCAGTCGTATATCGATTGCATGGGGCAGCTTAGAGAGACGCTGCCTCAGGTTTCTACCTTAAGATCGATCGGCCAGACCTCCCGTATCGATGTAAAAAGTGGGCACAGGTGGACAATGACGATCTTGCTGTTTGACGATTTCGAAATGGATACCCAAAGCCGAAGCCTTAAGCGTCGGGACAAAGAGGTTCGCATTGGATCGCGAGCTTTCGACATGCTGACGGCTCTCACCACCAAACATGGGCAAATCCTCTCCAAGGCCGAGCTGATGGAAGCTGCGTGGCCGGACACTCATGTCGAAGAGAGCTCTCTTCGAGTCAACATTGTCTCCCTCCGGAAAGTGCTAGACAGGGGTAATCCCAGCAGCATGATCGAGAATGTAGCTGGCCGCGGTTACACCTTCACCCTACCCGTAACGAAACGGGATGGTCACAAAAACTTCGTCGCAACCTCGCCGATGCATGAGACCGAAGCGCTTCCTAACGCGGGCGCTCGCCTTGTCGGACGAGAGGACTTGATCGCGAGGTGGTCGAATAATATCGGCCCTGGTATCACGACCATCGTGGGACAAGGCGGCATTGGGAAGACCTCCATCGCAATCCAAATTGCGCGCTACGTCACGAATGCGTACGAGCGCGTACGGTTCGTAGATGTCGCCGATAGGGCAAACGACACGCCATGCCCGTTGGTTCAGGCATTGAAGGCGGAGACCCTGACCGCCGATGTGCTCGACAAGGCCATCGAGAGCTTCTGCGGTGAACCCGTACTCCTCATTCTTGATGGATGCGACTGGTCGATTGATCGCGTCGCTTTGATCGCCGAGTCCATTGCTGACAGAAATTCAGACGCCGCGATTCTGGCGACAAGCCGCGAGCCGCTTGGAATTATCGGCGAGAACGTGCTGTACCTCCCAGGCCTCGCTATTCCGGAAGCGGAGCAGGAAATCAGCGATCTAGCGGCATTCAGTGGTATACAGCTCTTCGCGGAACGTGTTTCCATGGTCGCAGAAGAGTTTTCTATAGACGGCCCTCATAACATCAGGCTCGCTGCGGAAGTAGTGCGCATGACCGAGGGCAATCCGCTGGCTATCGAACTCGCCGCATCCCGTGTCGCGGACCTTGGCCTCGAATATCTGGTTATTTCCCTTGACCGTCCTCTCAGAACGCTTCGGCGCGGCAACAGAACCTCGCATCCACGTCAGCAGACCCTCAGGGCAAGCATCGACTGGAGCTACGACTTGCTCGACAGCAACATGCAGGCGCTCCTCGGCCTACTTTCCATCTTCGAGGCCGAGTTCACCAAGGAACTCGCCCGCGAACGATACGAATGCAACATCGGTCCGTCCGACTTCGAAGAAGCGTTCGACGGTCTTGTCGTCAAATCACTCATCGACGGCCAGCAACGGGGCGGCAGCTATTCACTCCCGCGGCTGATCAGGGAATACGCATCGGAAAAGCATCGGCTGTGTGAAGTCGGCAGCCACTCCGAGAAGATGCAGCGCTTGGATGAGGTATCCCCCTATAGTCCTCGCTATCAGTCAGAAACTTTCGCACCGCGTTCTGACCGTCGTGCACTCGACGTAGTCTGCCAAGCAGCCTAGGTTTCCATCTCATTCGCGGGCGGTTTGGACAGTAGCTCCGCCTTCTTGACCAAATCGGCAACCGACCGCGCTCGCATCTTCTTCATCAAATTAGAGCGATGGAGCTTCACGGTCACCATGCTGATACCGAGCTGACCCGCAATTTGCTTGTTCATGTAACCGTTGACGACGGCGTGCATCACCTCGACTTCCCTCGGAGTCAGGCTCTCCCGTAGCTTCTCGATACTCGACCTCGACTGAGATTGCTCTCTGATCGCCTCGTCGCGTTTGATCGCGCCAGTTACCGCGTCAATCAAATCCTGCTCTCTAAAGGGTTTGGTAAGGAAGTCGATTGCCCCGGCTTTCATTGCCCTTACAGTCATAGGAATGTCCCCGTGACCCGTCACGACAATGATGGGCATCCTATTTCCTGCCTTCTGCAGGTCGGATTGGAAATCGAGACCACTGGCGCCAGAGAAACGGACGTCGAGCACGATGCAGCCCGGCGTATCAAGATTGTCGGCCTCAAGCAGCGCTTTGGGCGAGTCGTAGGCGATCGCGTTCAAATCCATCGAACTGAATAGGTCCATGAGGGATACGCGTACCGAATTGTCGTCATCGACGATACGAATAAGCGGGGATGATGACGTCTTCTCTTGCACTGCGAGACCCTCGACGGTTCCCCTAGCCCTGTATGAACTTCGCTGAAACCTGAACCCAATGCCTAAGATTTAGCGCGAGATGTTCGCCGTTGCAATTCGGTAAAGCGGTTTAAGGGGTCGGAATCGCTTGCAAATACGCGTCCTATGAGCCGAAACTGCGGGAGGTTTGCGGAGGCAGTGCACGCCAGATCGCCGATCGAACCTGATCCAGAAATCTCTCAGGCATAAAAGGCTTCTCTATCAAGGCAAAAGCACCAGATTTCAGAGCCTCCGCGGCTTTGGCACCCTTTCCTTGGGCCGAGACAATGATGACCGGGGTCTCTATGCCCTTGCTTTGTAACGCATGAAGAAGATCAACACCGTTCCTTCCCGGCATGTGAAGATCGCTGACGATGCAAACGCACTTCCAAAGAGCATCAGAACTGAGGAAGCCATCGACCGTTGTGAAGCACTCTGTCGAGTATCCGCTGCTCTTGAGGAGATCGTCTATTGCTGCCGCGACGCTGGGATCGTCGTCGACTACCGATATTGCTGGAAATGCCGTCAAAGTTCATGCCTCTGCCATAAGCCAGACCCGCGGCGCCTTCCCGGATCACGTTGCTTGCAAGAACGTCGTTCACCGTCCAATTGTTCCCCACCGACCCCGACCTGACTTTGATTTTGCTCCAGAAAACTCAAACTTAACAACATTTCACATGCTCTCACTCACGTTTTCGGTGAAGGTGGCAAAGGGCTTCGCGCGAGTTGCTCGAACTTGGCTGGCGAGCCAAAAGATTGAGAGCTGGCGGACACGGGTGCGCTAATTTTCGGCGAACCGAAGCCTTGCGATGGCGGTCTTGGATCTCCGGAAGCTATCGCGTTGCGACACGAAACGAGGCAATGATGAATTCGAATCCGCTCTTCCTGCCTCGGCACGGGGGCACACGGACTCAAAATCCGGAGTACACCGGCCAATCAGCCGCGGCGAAAGTCGGCGAATACGCACCGGCGTTCGTTCTGCCACGTTGCGACGATGGCTACTTCGGGTTCGCCGAGCTGATCGGTAGACCCTCGATCCTGCACTTCTATCCGAGTGCGGTGGCTTCGTGGTCACGACAAAGTGCCTGCCTGAACGCGCTCGCGCTGACGCTTGAAATGCTGGGCGTGAGGCTGGTCGGCATAGTTTGCGCTTGTCGGGAGATTGCCGCCTATCACTGCAATGAGGCTCAAACCGTTTTTCCGATCCTGTCCGACTGGGAGCCTATCGGCCTCGTCTCACGCCTGTATGGTCTAAACAGCTCGCGCGTTTCGCCGGATTTTCCGGCGACGTCCTATCTCATGGACAGCCGCGGCGTCATTAAATGGACTTCGTTGGAGTTGCCGTCGGAACGCGCGGATCCGACTGCGATAATCAATGCAGTCAAAGCGCTTCTCTCATTTCCCGCACCATTGGACTCTTGCGACTAATCCGAAAGGTATTCGCCATGTCGCTCCTGCAGTTCGACGACTACGAAATTGATATCGAGCAACGGCGACTGACCGAGCACGGACAACCCTTGCGCCTTGGCGGGCGGGCCTTCGACATTTTGTCGACGCTTGTTTCGAGAGCTGGGGAAGTCGTGACGAAAGAGGAGCTGATCAGTCTCGTCTGGCCGACAACCCTCGTTGACGAAGGCTCTCTGCGCGTCCACCTCGTCGCTCTCAGGAAAACGTTAGGGGACCGTGCCCGACATTATGTAGAAACTATCCCAGGCCGCGGCTATTTGTTCGCTGGGGATGTCCGGCCGATATCAAGAGCGTATGACGTCGTTGCAAAGCCGCAACCCGCCTCTCCTGCCCTTGTAGGCAATCTACCGAGAATGCCAAAAAAGCTGGTCGGTAGAGAAGAAAGCATCCAATCCAATCTTGAACTGTTGGAAAGTACCCGCCTCCTGACGCTGGCGGGACCCGGAGGCATCGGCAAGACCGCCGTGGCGGTGATGTGCGCTAACACGCTCGCCGAAAAGAAGCGCGTCGTTTTCTTGGACTTGGCAACGCTCGCCGATGGAGAAGTTCTCCTTTCCTCGCTTGCAACCCACCTTGGCCTTAACACCTTCGGCGATGATGTCCTCCCCGGAATTCTTGCCGAGCTCTCGCGAATGGAAACAGTGCTAATCCTTGACGGGTGCGAACGGGTAGTGGACGCCGCCGCGAACGTGGCCGAGACGATCTTGAAAGCGTCGACGACGACCCAGATCGTGACGACCACCCGCGAACCGCTGAGGACCGCGATGGAAAAGGTGAGGCAAATTCCACCGTTGGAATTCCCTTCCCACACAGACGAATCCTTTGATATTCAGGCTTACCCCGCCGTTGAACTTTTCCTCGGATTGGCGGCCTTGGCAGGTGATGGCTTGGACATCTCGCGACAGCAGGACCTCCAAATCGTTGGCGATATAGTTCGCAGCCTCGACGGGATACCCTTGGCGATAGAACTGGCCGCGGCCCGTCTGTTCGATATGGACCTCCCAACACTTCATCGTTCGGTCGCCGACCCCATAGCCTTCTTGAGACGCGGAAGACGAACGGCGCCGCCACGTCAGCAAACTATGCGGGCCACCTTGGACTGGAGCTATTCCACACTGTCGGATGACGAAAAGGAATTGCTTTTGAGGCTATCCGTCTTCGCGGGGACCTTCACGACCGATGCAGCCCTCTCAGTCTGTGAGCGCACCGACCGGGTGGATGCATTCCACGAGGCTTTCGATGGACTGTTCCTCAAATCATTCCTCGTGGCAACACAGAGGGGCGGCGGCTTCCGGTTACTGTTGACAACTCGAGACTACGCGCGCGAAAAACTTAACGACGCAACGTTTTCAGTATCCTGCCGGCAAGCGCATGCAGGATATTGCCTCAATGGACTGCGCGCAGCCACCGAAGAATGGCGGGAAATAGGTCAAACTATTTGGCATGCCCGTTATGGCGAGCTTGTCCACGACGTGCGTGCAGCCATCCACTGGACGCTCTTCGACAATGGGGACGAGGAGCTTGGCCTCGCTATCTCGAAGGCATGTGATACGTTGTGGGTGCCATTCGGCCTAATCGCCGAGCAGCTTACCGTTTCGGAGCGGGCACTAGGTGTCTTCGAGGGCCGGCATGTAGTTGATGTAGGTCTCGAGATGAGTTTGCGTATGTCATACGGGCTCGCTCTGTACCATTCGAAGACATTCGAGAGAAATGCCGAGGTAATCGAGCAATATCAGAGGGTACTCGACCTCGCAGTTGGCGCCGGCGACAACACGATGTTGATGCGTGCGATCATAGGAATAGCGGCAATTCACACGTCGAATGGTCACTATCAGATGGCAATCGATCTCGTGCATCGGTTCGAGAACGAATTTGACCTTTTCCCCCCGCAGGCACGCAGCCATCTCCTCAATCACAACTACCACTACGTGGGCGACTTCAACAGAGCCATGCACCATGCCAGCCTGGCGCTGATCCCGTCCCGCGATACGACGAGATCGCCACCAAACTATGGGAGCAACTTCGATCTTCGGATCAGTGCTCTCTGCACCATCGTGAAAACGCATTGGATACAAGGCCGTTACTCAGCAGCGAGATCAGCCCTTGATGAAGCTCTCGAAGAGGTGATCCAAACGGACCACGCGATCTCGACATGTCTCTTTCTCGCCGCATCCGCCAGCCCAACGGCCTTCGGAATAGGAGATAACGAAACCGGCGCCGCACTGCTGGGAATGTTGCGCCAGGTGTCCACCAAGAACTCACTCATGAGGTGGAAAATTTGGGGTGAAGCGTACGAAGCCGTCGTAGCTGCGAGACAGAAGCACGATGCACTCGCCTTTCATCAGACCGTGTCTGCTTTGAAGGGGACGTCATTCGAGAACTCGCTCGTGATGGGCTGCCACCTGGCAAAGGCAGAACTCCTCGAACGGATAACCCCGGAGGGAAACTGGTGTGGGGCGGAAGTGTTGCGGCTCAGAGGAGAACTAGCCATGCCCCTCTCGCCGGCTGGAGGGCGAGCGCTCCTGCAGCAGGCCTTCGAAATGGCGCAGCGACAGGCTGCAGGAACGTTCGCGTTGAAATGCGCGACCAGCATTTATATACACTCGCCCGCCGATCGGATGAGCTTATCACGGAGCCAACTCCTCGAGAGTCTCGAGGCTGTGGAATATCGCGAGGACGTCGCCGACGTCGCATACGCACGAGCCGCCCTCTGATCACGCTTCTAAACCGTCATCCCTTCCGGCTCGTTTCAAAGAGGAACCATACGCGGCCCTCGGCCTCGTCTACCCAGCCTTCGAGCAGGCTCGTCGTCGCCACATCCCTGTGCTCCGAGGTCAGATCGTGGACGCCCCTCATAATAGCGATGAGTTGCTCGTTGTCGCCTTTAAGTTCCGCGAGCATGTCATCGGCGGCGACAAAGTCGGCATCGTTGTCGAGGAGCCTTTGAAGGCGTGCGGCATGACCAAGGGAACGCAGCGTTGTGCCGCCGATTTTCCTCGCGCGCTCGGCGATCGCGTCCGTCATAGCCATCAACTGTCCGGCTTGCTCATCGAGCATCAGATGGTAGTCACGGAAATGCGGACCGGAGAGGTGCCAGTGGAAGTTTTTCGTCTTGAGGTAGAGCGCGAGCACATCTGCCAACAAGGCTGTGAGCGCTCCGGCGATGTCTGCTCGTGCGTTCTCACCGAGATCGGTCGGGGTCTTCAAGGAAGCTTTGTGAAGCGCTTGGTTCATAGTCTTCTCCATTGGATGCTGCTTGATAAGGCGCGCGGTGGCGCGAACTGATCAGGAAGGGGCAAGTTTGCAGGTGAGAAAGCCCAGTTTATTGCACGATCGTGCGGTCGCTTCGGCGTTTTCCAAGCTGAACCGCACAGAAACGGTCGCGCCGAAGATCTTGCTAGAGCTGTTCTTCGGATATCTTGATGATGTGAGACAAAGAATGGATAAGTGGGTGTCCGAGACCGCAGAGGCCGGCCGCTTGGGGGCAGAATGGACGGGGGCATGGGTGTATGACTGATCGGCTGCGAAGACCCCTGTTTATGGGCCTGGCCATTGCCTTGTCGGCCGTTGTTTTCTGGATTGATAGCATAGCTGAATACGAGTCCTCCGTAGCAATCCTCTATCTGGCGGCGCTTGTACTCGTATCAGCGGCAGGCAATGCGAAAGAGGTTGCACGCGCGGCTCAGGGATGCGTAGGCCTGACCGTCCTAGCATGGGTCATCGTCCACGTGGATGGACCCACCGTATCAAGCATTCTTCGTTGTCTGTTCGCATGTGTCGCCATCGGTGTGACGGCAGCTTTGCTCATCAGCAGAAAACGGCTTGAGGCGACTCAACAGGATCTGGAGCGAAGCCGAGCAGAAGTCGATCTGTTCGCAAATTCGGTGCCGTACGTCCTTTGGCGGTCAAATCCGCAGGGCGAAATCGAATATTTGAACGAGAGTTGGACTGCCGTCACGGGTTTGGATAGATGGACGGTCTTGGAGGGTCAACGCTACAACGACGTCGTTCATCCAGACGACATCCCGATCCTTAATGAGACGGTCTCCGCCGCAGTCGCAAACAGGACTATTACCAATCTCAAGGTAAGGATCCGACAGGCGGACGGTTCATACCGGTGGATGCAAATTTACGACAACCCCGCCTACTCTCCCCTAACCGACCAAGTGGAACGCTTCGGCGGACTTTCGGACGTCCATGACGAGGTCGTTGCGAAGCAAGAACTACAGCAGGTTCGGGACGAACTGGAAATCAGCAGGGCTGAGCTTGTAAACTTCACGGATTCTGTTCCTCAAATTCTGTGGCGAGCCAATTCAAATGGCGACATCGATTTCTTCAATCGCCGCTATACCGAGATCACTGGTAGGAATGTTCTGGCGACACTAGCGCAACAGAACCATGCCGACGACATCCACCCCGACGATCGGGAGCATTTCGAACTCCTCGCCAAGAATGCAGTCTCAAACCGGGCCGAAATCCGTGCCACCTTCCGGCTGCATCATGTGAATGGCGATTATCGATGGATGTCGCTAGTTGGCCGGCCGGTTCAGTTCGGAGACGGTCCTGATGAAGTGAGATATTACGGGGGCATCTCCGACATTCATGACGAGGTAACGTCTCATCAGAAGGTGAAGGAGCTGAACGAGACCCTCGAGCATCGGGTCGCCGAGCGGACTTCCGAGCTCATGCGTACCGAGCAGCGATACGCGGGCTTGTTCGACGTGAGCAACATGACCTTTGCAGAAATGGACTTTAGCGGCGCAGAGGAGATACTAGACGCGATCAAGGCGACCGGGGTCACGGATCTGCGTGCCTACATGGCAGCCCGCCCGGACGAACTGGTGCGCACGCTTGGCGCCATCCAAACGACTAGGGTCAATGAAGCGCTGGCGCGTCTCATGGGATACGATAGCGTTGCCGATCTCGTATCTAATCCCCCCGCACAGAACGCTGAAGACGGGCCTGAGGTTCTTCTGCGCCAACTTGAAATGCACTTCTACGGCATCAACCATATTGATGGACATACCGTGCTGGTCGGAAAGGGAGGGAGACGCATTCCGGTCTACTTCACCGTGACACGCCTCGCGGACGGCATGCATCTATCGAGCCATGTCGACCTCTCCGAGCGCGCCCGGATCGAGGAAATGCGGCAGGCGGCCCAGGCGGAGATGGCCCGCGCGAACCGGATCGCGACGGTCGGCGCCTTTTCTGCTTCGATCGCGCATGAACTCAATCAGCCCATCACGTCGATGGTCTTCGATGCCAGAACTGGAATCCGTATGATGGCCCGCGAAATGCCCGACATGGAAGGCATCGATCGGATTCTGCAGCGGATGGAAAAGAATGCGCAGCGCGTGGCGGGCATTGTGCAGCGGACCCGTGAGAACCTTGTCGGAAAAAGAAGGGAGCTCGGATGGGTCGATCTCTATAGTCTCGCGGTCGAAACACGCGAACTCATCCAACATGATCTCAAGCGGTCGGCGGTCGAGCTTGAGGTAATTAGCGATACGCCTCTGCCCAAGATCAAGGCCGACCCGATCGAACTGCAACAGGTCTTCGTAAACCTCGTCAGCAACGCGATCGACGCGATGCGTGGCGAAGCAAGTACCCGTCGTATCACAATCGAATTGATTGCCAAGGAAACATCTGTAGGGGTGCGGGTTGCCGACACGGGACCCGGCATTCCCGAGGAGTATATCCAAAAGTTGTTCGAGCCATTCTTCACGACCAAGTCTACTGGAATTGGCATGGGGCTGGAGATCTGCCGCGCTGCTGTGGCAGCAATGGGTGGTCAGTTGACCGTCGCAAATCAAGTCGAGGGCGGAGCATGCTTTAGCTTCGACCTTCCTTTGCCAGTCGACCAGACCTTAGAGCCCTCCGCCTAAAGCAATCAGCATGGATCGCAGTGGTCTGCAGGCATCGATGACCATTCGGTGAGGATGTTCTGTTTTCACGCCAAGGTCCGAATGATCTCAAAGACCTCGCGAGTTGCGCGGATGCAGGATCGTACAATCACAGAGGTTTCTGACTCGATACCCCTCACCGGTGTGGGAGACGACGTCATGCCGGGGGCATCGTAACCAGGCTGCGAAGGCTCCTACAGCGGGCCCGTCCATTCTTCAATTCAAGAGGTTATCGTAATGTCTAATGCTGCAGTGGATAAAGGCGGCCGTATCGCTGTCCTTGGCGCGACAGGTAGGATCGGCTCCGCGTTGCTTTCCAGGCTTGTCAATGACAACCTTGATCTCGTTCCACTCTCACGCGACGCTTCTTCGGATCGGTTGCCCCCTGGATTGAGCCCTACCGTCATCGATTTTGAGACGCCTTCGACGTTGCTCAGCGCCTTGGAAGGAGTTGAAAAGCTTTTCCTCGCACACGGCACGTACGCACGTCAGGTTGAGAATGAAATTGCTCTGATTGACGCTGCGGTCCGAGCGGGTGTCTCACACATCGTCAAAGTTTCGGTGATGGGCCCTCCCGTGCGCCTACACCCTTTTGACTGGCACGCGAAGATCGAAGCGCACCTCGCCGAATGCGATATCGGATACACACTACTCAGGCCTTCCGCGTTCGTTGATATCCTGGCACGGGCAGCGTCACCAGTGGCTGGTGGCTTCTGGGGAGGCGCCGCCGGAGACGGACGGGTGAATTTCATCGACACACGTGACATCGCAGATGTCGCGCGAATGGCGCTGCTGGACGACAGGTTCGAAGGCGTACAGCGCGCCTATCACCTAACAGGGCCTGCGTCGGTGAGCATGCCTGAGGTCGCCACGGAACTTTCAGAGCAGCTCGGACGGGAGGTGAAGTACCAGCTACGTACGCCCGCCGAACAGCGGGAAGTTCTCATCCGCATGGGTTACAGCGAGATGGCAGCAGACATCTCCCTCGGGCTTGATCAACTCTTCAAGCAATCAGTGCAGGCAGAAACGACTAGCACCGTCTCCGAGTTAGCCGGACACGCCCCTCGATCCGTGGCATCTTGGTTGAAGGACAACATCTCCGTGTTTCAAGGAACACCGGCTGCGGCTTAGGTGTGATGGTGGCTCCACCACGGGAGCATATGCTGACGTGGACAGAGAACGCTGCCAGGGTCTCAGGCACAAACCGATTCATAGACTCGAAGGCCGTTTCCTCTCTGTGTCTGAGCTACCCCTGAAACAATGCAGGATTCGCGCAGGCGCAAGCAATCGAGTGCGCATCGAGACAAAGACTGAGACAGGAAGGATCAGACATGAAGGATCAGCGTCCCGATGGCATCAAGGCCTACGATGAACCGGCTGGAGGTTGGGGTGCGCTAAAGGCGGTTGCCAAGACCCTCGCACATCAACAGGTCGTCGCTCAGGGCACCGCCACCCTTCTCAAGGCGAACCAGCCGGACGGTTTTGACTGTCCTGGTTGCGCGTGGCCGGACCCCAAGCATACTTCATCTTTTGAATTTTGTGAAAATGGAGCGAAGGCAGTTACGTGGGAATCTACGGCTCGCCGTGTCGGCCCTGATTTCTTCGAGGATCACACCGTCGAAGAACTTTGGGAGTGGACTGACCACAAACTGGAAGACGCCGGGCGACTTACGAGCCCCTTGGTCTACAACGCCAGCCGCGATCGCTACGAAGCCGTGGATTGGAGCGATGCGTTCAAGCTTATCGGCGAAGAGCTGAACAAGCTTCCCGATCCGAACATGGCAGAGTTCTATACCTCTGGGCGGGCCTCGAACGAGGCAGCCTTCCTGTATCAAACATTCGTTCGGGCGTTTGGTACCAACAATTTTCCCGACTGCTCAAATATGTGCCACGAAGCAACGAGTGTCGGGCTGCCGATTTCTATTGGCGTTGGCAAAGGAACCGTCACCCTCGAAGATTTCGATCATTGCGACGCGATCTTCTCATTCGGGCACAATCCGGGGACAAACCACCCAAGAATGATGACTACCCTGCATGAGGCTTCTCGTCGGGGCGTAGCAATCGTTGTCTTCAACCCTCTCAAGGAGCGCGCACTAGAGCGGTTTGCCGCACCCCAGAACCCAGTCGAGATGCTGACGATGTCATCGACATCAATAGCGTCAGCCTACCATCAACTCCGCATAGGCGGCGACATAGCGACCTTAAAGGGCCTGATGAAGATGATCCTCGAGCGTGACGCCGCGGACATTGACGGCGGCGGTCCGGGGGTCTTGGATCGGCATTTCATTGCCGAGCACACGCTCGGTCTCGACGATTTGACACGGGACATCGAAGCGACCTCCTGGGAGAGCATTTTGGATGTCTCCGGACTGTCATTGGACGAGTTCGCGAGCGCCGCCGATGTCTACATCCGCGCGAAGAACGTCATCATTTGCTATGGAATGGGATTAACTCAGCATGAAAATGGCACGGCGAACGTTCAGCAACTTGCAAACCTTCTAATGCTGCGGGGTAATATTGGTCGACCAGGCGCTGGGATTTGCCCGGTCCGCGGCCATTCTAACGTGCAGGGTGACCGTACCGTCGGCATAACGGAGATCCCCAGCGACTCGCTTCTCGATGGCATGGAGAAGGCTTTTGGATTTAGACCATCCGGACAGAAGGGTCACAATGCCATTGAGACAGTAGAAGCAATTGCCGATGGTCGCTCTCGGGCGTTATTGTGCCTCGGCGGTAACTTTGCCGTTGCGATGGCGGATCCCGACGCCACTTTCTCGGCCATGCGGAAACTCGATCTCGCGGTCCATATTGCGACCAAGCTGAACCGTTCCCACCTACTTCTGGCGAAGACCTCGATCATTCTACCATGTCTTGGTAGAACCGACCTCGATACGCAGGCGTCCGGGCCGCAATCCGTCACCGTCGAAGATTCGATGTCGATGGTTCATGCTTCTCGTGGGTTCCTCAATCCGCCTGGTGAGCTGCTCCGTTCTGAGCCCGCGATAATCGCGGGGATTGCCAAGGCAGTCTTGGGCAGGCGCTACGGGATCGACTGGGATGCGTTGATAAGCGACTACGATCGAATTCGCGAGAAGATCGAGATTGTCTTCCCCGACTTCTCCGACTTCAACAAGCGGGTGCGCGTCAAAGGAGGCTTTCGTCTCGACATCCCGGCAGCCTATCGTGTCTGGAAGACAGCAAGCGGGAAAGCAAATTTTCTCGTTCCGCCCAGTCTGGACGGGGACCGTCTCGTTCAGAACCGAGACGCGCTGATGTTGACGACCATTCGCAGCCACGATCAGTACAATACGACTGTCTATGGTCTCGACGACAGATATCGGGGCGTATTTGGCAGGCGTGACGTGATCTTCATGAATGAGGCCGACCTCGCCGATCGCGGCCTGAAAGATGGCGATCTGATCGATCTCACAGCAACACTATCGAGAGAACCTCGAAGAGCGAGCAAATTCACTGTGGTCGAATACAATATTCCACGCGGATCGGTCGCCGGATACTATCCAGAACTGAACGTCGTCATTACGCTCGAGCACTATGACCGACTATCAGGAACTCCCTCCTACAAGAGCGTTCCCGTTATCGTTTCCGCAGCGGCGTGAAGCTGATGAGGATCATCAGAGGATTGGAGTACGCTCCAGGCTGCGACTTAGACGCATATATGTCGCTTTCGCCACGTGGCGCCGTGCTCCTTCTGACGTCCTGTTGGCTCGAAGGAGACGAAGGCGAGGCCTCCGGTCTGGCAGAGCTTCTCTGCAATGCGGGCTTCACCGTGTTCGCCACTAGCTTTCGACTGGACCCAAGCGGCCCGAGCGGCGTCGCCCTCAGTGACGCGTGCGCCGCGTTGAGCTGGATCGCAACTTCCGAGATGCGGTTCGAGCGCCGGGAAATGGTGGTCATGGGCTGCGGAATCGCGGGAACAGTCGCGATTGAGGTTGGCTTGCGAGAAAGCATTCCGGTGGTCGCGTGGTCAGCCGTGATTGACTTCAGGGCGTTCATGGACAGCACGGCGAGTCTTGGTGATAGCGACCACACTCGCGACTATCACGGCGTCGATTGGGGACAGATTAAGGATTCAGGCGAACAGGTACCGTTTCTGCGGAGCGTCATTTTAGCTATAATATCCAACAACCTGAGCCTTTTGACGGCGATGAATCCCGTGAGGCGTGTTGTTTCGTCAGCAGGTCCAATGTTGCTGATGGGTTCGACACGCGAGGTAGTTCCGGCGGCTGGCGTTGCGTTGATGGAGAAAGCCCTGAAAGGACAAGGGATCCCTTGCGCGGTAGACCTCATGGAGGGTGCCGGGCATGCGACTGATTATTTGGACCAGGCACTTCCAGGCACGATCCGTTTCATTGGCGAGGCGCTCTCCGGAACTGAAACTACGAGGTTCTCCGCCACGGAGATCGATCTCGAAGCAATTGCAAAAATCTGTTCCGAAGTTTCAAGCAATTTACAGCCTAACATTGCGCTAATGCGGCCGGTGTTGGGGGCGAGATGAGACAATCCTGAACTCGTCGTTTCATGCACTTCATCTCGATGACTCAACTCATCCGATGAAGACAGCCATGATCGCATCTTTGCTTTGGAATCCTATACTTCAGTTCGCGGTGCTGATGACGGCGACCGTGGCGGTACGCGTGCTTCTCGGCCGAAACCCAACGATCAGGTTCGTGGTCAGCATCAGCTTCCTTGCATTGTTGACAGCTTCGCTTTTGAGCCATCACATCACGCCATATGTTCCTGATGCCGGCGAAGAGATACTCTCGCGAAAAATCACAACCGGGTTTCTCAAGTCCGTATGGTGGATGGGGGTGGCCGTGGTTCTTGTCAGCGCTGTTCGCCTGTTTCTTATCTTCGAGAACAATCCTCGCGAAGGACGCCTTGCTCAGGACCTCCTAGTAGGCGTGGTCTATCTGGGGGCTGGTCTGGCCCTCATAGCAAATGTGTTCAGTTTGCCCATCGGCACATTGATCGCTACCTCGGGCGCATTCGCGATCGTACTGGGTTTGGCCCTACAGAGCACCTTGAACGACGTGTTCTCAGGCGTAGCCCTAAATTTAGGCCGCCCGTATGCAGTCGGCGACTGGATCGTTCTGGAGGGAGGCTTTCAGGGGCGTGTGGTGGAAACCAACTGGCGCTCGACGCATCTGGTGAATGGTACCGATGATCTAGTCGTCTTGCCGAACAGCACACTGGCCAAAGCGAGGATCGTAAATCTGACCCGTCCGCATGAAACGCACGGAGCCTCCATTACGGTGCGCGTCCTTCCTACACGCACTCCGGCCGCCATTGTCGAGACGATGCGAACCGTTCTCCTAAGTAGCGTTTCTATCATCAAGACGCCCCCACCGTCCGCGCTTGTCGTCGCGATAGACAGCCAGGCCGTTGAGATTGAACTGACGTTCCGGGTCTCTGGGTTTGCGTCGGTCGGCGCTGCCAAGAGCGAAATCTACGACCTAGTCTATCGTCACGCCAAGGCCACGGGGCTTAGGCTGGCAGGACCACGCGAAGCCGCGGCTCTATATTCAGAAGCAGGGCAGGACACCCAAACGGCAAAGCATCCCGGCACACCGTGGCGTCTGCTGGAGTCGATTCCACTCTTTGCAACATTGACGGACGACGAAAAGGACGCGCTGGCCTCCGCGATGACCCGCCGAACTTACCAGCGCAATACGGTTATCGCCGCCCAGGGTAGCAAGTTGTCATCGCTCATGATCATGCGGACGGGTGTGGCGGCGGTCGAACGGTCCGACGGCGGAAGCTCTGTCGAGTTGGCTCGCCTCTCGCCGGGCGACCTATTCGGTGAACGAGGTGTCTTGGTTGACTCGGCCGAAGTCGGGGACACCAGAGCGCTCACTTTTGTCGTGATCTACGAAGTCGCCAAGGATGATCTCGCCGCAGTGATGCGCGACCGGCCCGCGTTGGTCGAAGAACTCGGAACATTGCTATCGCGACGTATGGAGGATCTGGACCTTCGGGCCAATGCGAATGCGCTCTCTCATGGAACACATCCGGACACCTTGGCGACGCGGATCCGCAGGCTCTTCGAAATATCGCGGGAAACCGACTAGCTGTTGAGGGCGCCGGCTGGCCGGCGCCCTCAAATCAAATCACTTCACGTTGCCAAAAAGCATATTCAGCCCTTCCGTGATCGTCGGATGGGCGAAGATACCATCACGCAGTGCCGTGAACGGCAGTTTCCCGAGCATCGCCATCTGCACGACGCTCATGACTTCTCCTGCGTTGACCCCCAACATGCTGAAGCCAAGGATCTGATCCGTATCCTTCGCCACTAGCGCTTTCATGAAGCCCTTTCGTTGGGAGAGAGTGCGGGCGCGGGGAACAACGTCCATGGGAAGTCGCGCGATACGGTATTCTAGGCTTCTCGAGCGGGCTTCGTTTTCGTTCAGGCCGACACGGGCGAATTCTGGATCGATGAACACGCAGTAAGGGATCAGCCGCCCTTCTGTCGTCCGCTCGCCGCCCTTGAGCTGGCTCGATACAATTCGATAGTCATCGAGCGACGCGTGGGTGAACATCGGCGTGCCCGCGACCTCGCCCATTGCCCAGACGCCGTCCGCTGTCGTTTTAAGCTTCTCATCAACTTTCACGAATCCGCGAGGGTCCAATTTCACACCCGCAAGCTCAAGGCCGATCCCATCTGTCCGCGGACGCCTGCCCGCTGCCACAAGGAGATGGGAGCCCTTGAACACACGCCCGTCGGCAGTTGTGACGGTCACCGACTGTCCCGACTTCCCAGCCACCCTTGTGCCGTTGCAGTCCAACGCAACGTTGACGCCCTCTCCCTCAAGCACTTGAAGCAGCGCGACACCGACGTCTTCATCTTCCCTAGGCGCGAGACGGGAACCCCTCTCGAGAATTGTCACCTCCGCGCCGAGACGACGGAATGCCTGGCCAAGCTCCATACCGATGTAGCCGCCGCCAAGAACAAGCAGGTGGGTCGGCATGTCGCCAAGCTGAAGTGCCTCGACGTGAGTGATGGGATCGGCGGCCGCAAGCCCAGGAACATCTGGTATAGCTGCAGTTGTGCCGAGGTTTATGTAAACCTTGTCACCAGTCAGGGTTCTGATGCCATTCCCGGTTTCGACGGAGATCGTCTTAGGGGAGACAAAGCGGCCCCAGCCAATCACCAGCTCAAAGCCGCTTGAATCGAAAATGGACTGATTGAAAGCGACCATTTCCGCAACTACACTTGCTGTGCGGTTGCGCACGAGATCGAGACTGGTGCGAATATTATCAGCCTCTGTGCCGTACTCTGCGGCTCTTCGGGTGGCATGCGCAACCTCGGCGCTGCGGATCAGCGCTTTGCTGGGAATACAGGCTATATTGATGCACGAGCCACCGATGAGGCCAGCTTCCACCACAGCTACGCGCTTACCCGCCTTTGCCTGCTCCATTGCGAGTGTCTTACCCGCCTTGCCGCCTCCGAAGACGAGTATGTCATAGGATTCCACTTGGGCCATTGTCTTTTCTCCTTTGGGTTTGTGTCCCCCGGAGGAAAGCAGGTGGCGGTCTCAAGTGATTGTAAAATCATGCCTGCGACCAACCTCGGCCCCAAATTGCACTAGGACTCGTTTGGTCATGTCGTGGGAAACAGAACGGCGAAGTGTAGCCCCGTTCCTGTAAGGCTATGCACCATTTTTCCCTGCAACTGGCGTTCGACAAGCATCCTCATCAGCTTCGACCCCTCATTTGGCTCGGCCAAGGTGTCCGTTTTCGGCCCACCGGTCTCCCGCCACCAGAGCCCTATCTCGCCGTCGCAATGAGTCCATTGAACCATCACCCGACCGGAGCAACCCGAAAGCGCTCCATGCTTGAGTGCGTTTGTAGCAAGTTCATTGGCGAGTAGACCTAGTGCCGTTGCAACATTGCCGGCCACCTCGATGTCAGGGCCTTGAACGACGATCCTCGGAACATCGGGATCCTGGTATGGCGCTAGTACGGCGGTCAGGAGCGCATGCAGTGAGACAACCATCCTTCGGTCGCCGTCGTCATCGAGAAAGTGATGTACCTTGGCCAAAGCTCTCAAGCGATAGGCGTACTCTGTAGAATGCTCTCGTGGCAGCGACAGATTGGCAAGCCCGATCGCGGACGCGTACACGTTTTTCAGGCGGTGTCGCACCTCGTCGCGCTCAAGTTTGAGACGGGTAGTCGCGATCGCCAGTTCAGCGAACACGCCGCATCTCGAAATTGCCGCCGACGCCGCGCGCGCGAGTGTTTGTGCGGCAAGTATCTCGGCGATCGCTTTTGCAAGATCGCCATCGGGCTCCTCCGTGTGAAGGTTATCCGCGCCATGCCGTAGCGTTCGCGAAAAACTCTGGGGGTTCGGGATCATCCCTGCCCCGCCGAGTAAAGCCGGATGGTTCACCTTGGGCATCAACGATAGACCTGCTAGATCGCTTGCGTATGAACCGGAAGGGATGGCGGAAATTGCGGTAAGAGGCGCTGATTGTGCCCCCACCACCTCCAGACCTTGCGTTTCGATGAGTGCTATAGCGTCGTCAGACAGGATCTTCCGTGCGGCCTGACGGGCAATTTCCGAGATCTGACTGCTGTCGTTGGAAGCCGCGATCTGGGCAAGCGCTTCTACGAGTATGGGATAAGGCTGAGGCATCTTCGGCACCAATTCTTCACGGGTCGCCGCATGGGCTGTGGATAGCACCATGGCTAATACCTGGCCCCGTCGCGGAATAGGACGATTCAACTCCGGGATGCCCGGCGACTTTCAGGCTTCATCGCTCAGCTTGACGACCGGATTCGCCAATCGCGCGTCACCCGCCTTCGATAGTCAAGGTCGCGCAGACGTCAACGATAGGGCAAGAAATGACAATCGCGACATCCGAAGGCACAAGACATTTGGGCGCATTCGAACACCTGTTCGCGGCGTACGGCGAAGACGGCACGATGAACTTCACGATTGCGGCGCGTCTGTCCGGAACTCTGTCCGAGGCAGGCGTCATATCCGCACTCGCACAGGTGCAAGCACGGTACCCTCTCCTTAGAGCTTCATTGGCGTGGGACAAAGACGACGCCCACTGCTTCGTCCCTTCAAATCATCCGATACCCCTCTCGGTGATTGCGGGGTCCACGACTACGTGGCATCGAATTGCAGAAAACGAAATTAACAGGCCTCTCATCTCCGCAGAGGCACCACTTGTTCGCGCGGTGATCGCAACCGAAGCTCGGTCAGGTATCTTGGCGCTGACTTTCAATCATGCCGTAGTGGACGGTCTCGCCGCCGTCTTCGTACTTCACGAGGTCCTACTCGCCTTGAGCGGCAGTGACCTTTCCCTTCCGATCGCGGACTCAAGATTAGAGGATCGCATGGGGTTGGAGGTCCCGTTGTTCAGGCGGCGCGCGCACTTCGAGCAGAGTTTCACCGACGGAAAGCCAGCTCAATCAGCTGAGCTTTACGCGACTGCGTCGATCGACGCAGTTGAACTCGACAGGGGCCGTCTCACAAAGCTCTACCTCGATGCAAAGTCACGTGGATTAACGCTGAACTCGGTCCTGACCGCGGCACATGGAAGGGCCCTAGTCGACCTCAACGACCGCTGGTCAGGTCAGCCGTTGCGGGTGATGTCGCCGATCGACCTCAAGCCAGAATTCGCAATTCCTGAGCATGTTGGCCTTTCGCTGTCCGTCGCGGTCACTCCTTTCCAGAGGGATGGGTTAGAGTTCATTGACGACGCACGCCGAGTTCAATCCCAGATCGCCAAGTTCCGAGAACGGAAAATGGCGCTCTGGATGGTCGCCGATCTAGCGAAGCGGTTCACCGAAGACGCGAGCTACGAGGCAAGCCGCCAGCGCGTAGTCGAGCACATACCTTTCGATACGGTGATGACAAACCTCGGCATACTGCGTTTGCCGGAACGGTATGGTGACCTCGTGATTGAAAAGATTTGGGCTCCCGCGTTGCGCTCGGTTCGCGGTCAGGACGTTGTGGCCGCAGCAACATTCGACGGTACGCTGAGCCTGGTTCACACAGCTGTCGAGGGAACCAGCGGCCTGCTGGCACGCATCGTTGAGATCCTAGCCGAAGGAGGTCGCGCCTGAGTCGACTTGGGCGTGAGATGCAATTCGCAAGATGAACTGGCCACGGCCGGTTCGTCAGCCGCCTGTCACGCTCATGTGGCGGCGCACAGCGGGCTCCCGCCCTCTTTCAATGACAAAGTCATGGCCCTTTGGCTTGCGTGCAATGCCCTGGTCAATAGCATTTCCTAACCCCACGTCATCGATACCCGCGCGCATGACTGCCCGCAGATCGACGGCATCTTCCTGCCCGAGACAGGCGTAGAGAGAGCCTGTGCAAGTGAGGCGCACACGGTTGCAGCTTTCGCAGAAATTATGGCTAAGCGGCGTAATGAAACCAAGTATGCCCCCTGTCTCTGCAATCTCAACGTAGCGCGCGGGGCCTGAAGTACGGAAATTCAACGGCCGCATCGTGAAATGCCTCGCAAGCTCCTGTCGGACGTCCGATAGCGGCAAATAGAATTTGGTCCTGTCCTCGCCGACGTCACCCATCGGCATTGTCTCGATTAGGGTGATGTCCATGCCGTGACGATGAGCAAAGCGAACTAGATCCGGTATCTCCTGCTGATTGATGCCGCGCATCGCCACAACGTTCAATTTGACCTTCAGTCCAACATTGCGAGCCACGCCTATGCCGTCCAACACTTTCGTGAGTTCTCCCCGTCTTGTTATCGAGCGAAACCGCTCGGGATCAAGGGTATCGAGGGATACGTTTACTCTGCGAATGCCGGCATCCATTAGCTGAGCGGCGTACTGCGAGAGCTGTGAACCGTTGGTCGTGAGTGTTAACTCCTCAAGGCCGGATCCAATCAATCTTCCGAGCGCCCTGACAAAATCGATAATCCCCTTCCGTCCCAGGGGTTCACCTCCTGTCAGCCTTATTCTCTTAACCCCTTTGGTAACAAAGATCCGACAAACCCTTTCGAGTTCGTCGAGCGTCAGAAGTTCATTCCTCGGAAGAAAAGACATGTTTTCAGACATGCAATAGGTGCATCGGAAATCGCAGCGGTCTGTGACAGACACGCGGAGATAATTGATTGATCGGCCGAACCCATCGGTCATCTTCTCAATCGTTGGCGATATCATTCGTACTCCTAGCTTTAGATCCCTAGCCGGTCCCTGCTTCAAACTGCGGCTTGAGACAGAGGCAGAGACCGGATGCGCTTTCCCGTTGCCGAGAATATCGCATTTGCCAACGCGCCAGCAGCAGCGGCTGTTCCGGCCTCACCAACCCCGCCAGGTTTTTCATTGCTTTTCACTTGGTAAACTTCGACCTTGGGCGCCTCGTTGATCCGCAAAATCCGGTAGGTATCGAAATTGCTCTGGTCCACGGCGCCATTGCTGAAAGTCACTTCGTTGAACATTGCTGTGCCCAGCCCGAACAAGACTCCACCTTCCATCTGAGCCCGGACCGTGTCTGGGTTGATAACGATCCCGCAATCGACTGCCAGGACTGAGCGGAGCAGCTTTACCTGTTTGCCAGGCACTACCTCGACCTCAAGGACATGAGCGAGGTACGTGTTGAAGGCGAATTGCAAATTGACCCCTCGCCCGCGGCCTTTCGGGAGCGGCTCCGTCCATCCGGCTTTTTCGGCCGCGAGCTCCAGTACTGCAAGGGCTCGTGGGTTCTTCGTCAGCATTCGTCTCCTGAACTCTACAGGATCCTGACCGGTCGCATGGGCCATTTCGTCCACGAAGCTTTCCATGACGAAAAGATTGTGGGTCGCACCGACCCCTCGCCACCAAGCTGTCGTCAATCCTTCCGGCTCATGACGGACATAGTCCGCGAACACCGCTGCTTCATCGTATGGGGTTTCCGCCGCGCAATCGAGAGAGTCGGGGTCGACACCATTGACGAAAGCCGGAGGTGCCCATCGTGCCATAACAGACGAGCCCGTCACCCTATGGGTCCGTCCGACAAGGCGGCCGGTTTCGTCCAGCCCGGCAGATACTCGATCGTAATAGTACGGTCGGAAGAAATCGTGCGTCAGGTCCTGCTCCCGCGTCCAGACCAGTTTCACCGGATATCTCACGTCTCGGAGGAGCTTGGCGGCCTGCTCGATCGTGTCGATGTCCAGCCGGCGCCCAAACGCTCCTCCCATCAGCTGATTGTTCACAACTACCTTCTCGGGAGGAAGCCCCGTCGCGTCTGCCACGGCCTTTTGCGCCCGGACAGGGACCTGTGTCCCGACCCACAGTTCGGCACGATCGTCCTCGATGTGCAGCGTGCAGTTCATAGGTTCGAGAGGCGAATGAGAAAGAAACGGCGAACGATACACCGCATCGAGCTTGGTCTTCGCCTTTCCGATAGCTTCTGCAGCACCGTTGTCGTCTCGAACGACTACGCCCGACTTCATTGACGCTTCGTGCATGTCGTTGACAATAGAGTCTGTCGAGACAGAACCATTCGGTCCGCTCTCCCAAGTCAGTTCGAGAGCATCCACGCCTAGTTTGGCGGCCCACATGTGCTCGGCGATAACCGCTACGGCGTCGTCGGTGCGGACGATGTCACGAACGCCCTTTACCGCACGACCGGCCTTTTCGTTCATGGTGGCGATCCTGCCGCCCTTTACAGGCGCGACCGCCAAGGTCGCAAACGCCATGCCCGGAAGCCTGGTGTCGATCCCGTATACCTGGGAACCGTTGACTTTCGCGGGCGTGTCGAGGCGTTTCGCCTTCGTACCGATAAGCCTGAATTGGGAGGGATCCTTGAGCGCAACTTGTTTTGGCACTTCCTGCGTAGCCGCATCCGAGGAGACCTCAAGGTAGCCGATAGCACGCCCGGAAGGTGGATGGTGTATTGTGCCCCGCGCAACCGTGCATTCCGCGGGCGCGACCCCCCAACGTTCTGCAGCTGCACCGACTAGCATGATGCGGGCGGAGGCGCCTGCCTCACGTAGACGTACCCAGTCGGATTGAGTGGAAGTCGAGCCGCCTGTGGCTTGGTCGAACAGGATTGGATCCATGTATTTTTTGAGATCGGGCGGCGCTGCCTCCACACGAACCTGATCGAGATCGACTTCCAGTTCCTCCGCCATAAGCATGGCGCTAGACGTGTAAATACCTTGGCCCACCTCGGTGTGAGGCATGATCAGCGTGATCCCGCCAGTGTCGATTTTGATAAAAGCGTTAGGTACGAACTGCGGCTGCTCCCCCATCGCGGCCGCGGCTCGACGGACGTTTCCGGGCAGCTGAACAGCCAAAACCAGACCAGCGGTAGCGAGCGCGGTTCCACGAAGGAAATTCCTGCGGGATACGAGATTCTCGATCATACTGCCGCCCTCTCACACATTGAGCGAGTGGATGGCTTCACGGATCCTTACGTAGGTGCCGCAGCGACAGATGTTTCCCGACATGGCGTCGTCGATGTCAGTGTCCGTTGGTCGGGGATTGTCTGTTAAGAGGGCCGCCGCGGACATGATTTGCCCAGACTGACAATATCCGCACTGGACCACTTCCTTTTCCAGCCATGCCGCTTGAACTTTCGCGCCGATAGGAGTGTCACCGACGCCTTCGATGGTCGTGATTGGCATGTCCTCAATGGCGTCCATCGTCGTCTGACAGGATCGCACCGCTACACCACCTAGATGCACAGTACATGCTCCGCACTGAGCGATCCCGCATCCGTATTTAGTTCCCGTCATCCCGAGCACGTCGCGTAGCACCCATAGGAGTGGCATGTCGTCCGGCACGTCCAGCTCGTGGACTTTGCCATTGATGGTCAGCTTTCTCATCGTTCGCCTCTTCGTAGCCCCCGGACCAATATGCCGCGTAGTAGCTAAGCACGGTCGATCAAATCGTCGTCGATCATGGTGACAGCTTTCGAGGCTCGAAAATTGGACGATCCTGCACCAACGGCATGCGTCGGTCACTTTGCAGTCGTCCCATTCTTAGGGGCAGTCCACCGTCTCAATAAGCGAGAGGCATGCGCACGTCGGGGTTTAGTCCGCAGCGGTCGCCGCCTTTCAGATAGTCCCAGCGGCGTGTTGCGGAGACCGAGGCGTTTTTCCGCCATTTTAGCGGTGTGGTTCCCACGAGGCGTTTGAAAACCTTGGAGAGGTGAGCCTGATCGCTGAGACCGCAAGCATGGGCGATCTGGCTGAGCGGCTCATCTGTCGAGGCTATAAGATATTTTGCCGCCTCTATGCGTCTCGACAGCACGTAGTCATACGGCGGTCGTCCAAACGTGACGTTAAATCCCTTGGAGAACCTGCTCACGCTCAAGCGAACCTGCTCGCTCAAATCACTGACGCGGAGCCTGGTGTCCACATTCTCGTCGACGTAACGGATAATCTTCTTCCGTTGCCACTCGCTGAGCCCTGATGGAATTTTTTCCTTCGCTACCGCAACCGCCGGGATGATTCGGTCCGCAAGGCTTTGCCTATCAAGCCAGCCATCAATCGTTCCGTAGTCTACTTCAGCGTGCCAGATCTGTGAGGCGCTGCCACCATCCAATGTGGCGCTGAAAGAGAGAGACGTGTCCATCGCGATATCCTCGCTGCTTCGATGCAGGGAGATTGCCGTGTTGGGACGTGTGAAATCGAGTTATAGGATGTAAAAAGAAGTTACGCCGTTAAGGCCTCGCCCTTAACAACGGAGGGGACTGAATTTTACAATAATCGCTGGAAGCAGCTCGATAACCGCTTGGTGAGGTGCCCGACCCACGCGAGGCCCATCGATCTTTGCAAACTCTTCGAGGCATCCATTGAGCACTGTCGGACAGGACACAGACCGGACCGTTAGCCTTCGGGTGGCTCTGATTACACACGCGCATACCGAAATTGGCGTCGCTACAGTTCAAGCTCTCGCTCGCGAGGGAGTAGATCTGGCGCTCGCGACGGAGGAAGAACCTGATCCTCATTTTCTCGAGTCTCTGCGATCATACGGCGGGCAAGTCGTGTGGTTCCCCATGGCACGGACTTCGACTCGAAACCAGGCTTCACAGCTCGCACGTGCGGTTGCCACTGCTTTCGGACGCCTCGATGTGCTTGTAGCAAACACGGTTCATCGTGTCGAAGGCCAGATCGACGTCGACGATGTCGACGATGATGCCCTCAGTGAACAGTTGGACGTGGATATGCGAAGCGTCATTGCTCTGATCAAGGCAGCTTCAAAGGTCATCAACAATGGTGGTCGGGTGGTCGCATTGGGGTCTAGTTTGGCTGCGCGCACAGGAACTGCCGGACTCGCCGATTTCGCTGCGACGCGCGCAGCTATAGCTGCCTTCTGCAAGGGAGCTGCACACGATCTGGGACCGCGAGGGATTACCGTGAATGTGGTCCAGATTGGAGCAATTGCTTCTAGGTCTGTCGCTAAGATCTCCAAAGAGGCCGAAGCTGCAGAACGTGCCGCGCGACGATCAACGTGGAATTCGAGCGACAATCAGGATGGGACTTTGCGGGTGGTGGGCGTAACGGAGTGAGGGCGTAGCCCGATCGAAGTTATGCCCACCACCCGTGGCGCAAATTCAGGCATGCCTTGCGCCTGTGATCGCGGTCAATCTGGCGATTTTCCATAACCGGAGAATCACTTTGTGCCAGGTCGCCATGTAAACGATCATCAAATGAGGCTTTTCATGAAGTTACGTCAAAATCATTCCGTCACGGTTGCTGCCGCAAAAGCCGAGATCGGCCGCACGACAGCTTTCCGGATCGAGAAGGATCCGCGTCTGCCATCTCAAAAAACAAAACCGCGAGAGCGCCGGCGTCCGGATCCACTGGCCCATATCTTTGACGCCGAGATCGTGCCGCTGCTTCAGGCTGCGCCCGGAATACGGGCGGTGGCGATATTCGAGGAGATGTTGCGCCGCCACCCGGAGCTTGGGGACGGCATTCGTCGGACGATGGAGCGGCGCATTCGCTCCTGGCGCGCTGTGCATGGCGCAGAGCAGGAGGTCATCTTCCGGCAGGTTCACGAGCCCGGCCGGTTGGGCCTTTCGGATTTCACCAACATGGATAGTCTGGAGGTCACGATCGCCGGCCAGTTGCTCGATCATCTCCTGTATCACTTCCGCCTTGCCTATTCCGGCTTCGAACATGGTCATGTCATCCTCGGCGGCGAGAGCTTTGTCGCCCTGGCGGAAGGGCTACAAAACGCCCTGTGGTCCCTTGGCGGCGCGCCGCATGACCATCGCAGCGACAGCCTGTCGGCGGCGTTCCGCAACCTGACTGCCGACGAGCAGGAGGATCTGACGCGTCGATACGAGGAACTTTGCGCTCACTATCACATGAAGCCAACGCGCAATAACAAAGGCATCGCCCACGAGAACGGCTCGATCGAGAGCGTGCACGGGCATATCAAGGCAGAGATCCGTGATGCGCTGCTCATGCGCGGCAGCAACGACTTCGACGATCTTGCCGCCTACCGTGCCTTCATCGATGAGATCGTTAGCCGCCGCAATGCACACAATCTCAAGCGTATCGAGGCAGAAAGACCTCATCTTCAGGACCTGCCGCAGCGCAGGACGACAGACTTCGAGGAGGTGGTTGTCAGGGTGATGCGCACCGGCGGCTTCTCGCTGCGCAAAGTCTTCTACAGTGTGCCTTCCCGCTTGATCGGTCATCGGCTACGGGTGCGCCTCTTCGATGACCGACTTGATGTGTTCGTCGGCGGCACCTATCTCATGACGCTTTCCCGAGGGCGGGGACATCCAGATGGTCGCCACAGCCAGGTCGTCAATTACCGGCACGTCATTCACTCGCTCCGTCAGAAGCCGATGGCGCTATTGCGGCTCGTCTACCGAGACCAGCTCTTCCCGAGGCTGGAATATCGGCAAACCTTCGAGGTCTTGCTGGAGCGGCTGACCGACAAGCAGGCCTGCAAGACCATGGTCGAGATCCTGGCGCTGGCCCATGAGCGAACCTGCGAACGCGAACTGGCCGAGCAACTGGCCAGAACGTTGGATGCCGGCGAGCTTCCCGATATGGCTGAGTTGCGAAAGCACTTTGCGCCCGACCCCGCCGCCTTACCCGTCGTCTCCGTCCATCTGGCACCGCTAAGCGGCTACGAGGTCCTTGTCAGCGCCGACCAGGTGGGAGAACGCGCATGACCAATCCCAATGATATCGATGCTGGCCGTCTGAGCATTATGTTGAACGAGCTTCGCTTGCCGGCGATCAAGATGCTTTGGGCAGACTTTGCCCAACAGGCCGACAGAGAGGGTTGGCCCGCGGCCCGCTTCCTATCGATTATCGCCGAGCATGAGCTTGCCGAACGTGACAGACGCAGGATCGAACGCCATCTGTCCGAGGCCAGGTTGCCGCCGGGCAAAACGCTCGACAGCTTTGCCTTCGACGCCGTGCCGATGATCTCCAAAGCGCAGATCATGGCGATGACGGCGGGAGATAGCTGGCTGGCGAAGGGGGCTAATGTTCTCATGTTCGGGCCGCCGGGGGGCGGTAAAAGCCATCTTGCGGCAGCCATCGGCTTGGCGCTGGTCGAGAACGGCTGGCGCGTGCTCTTCACCAGGACGACGGATCTCGTTCAAAAGCTCCAGGTCGCGCGACGCGAACTGCAACTGGAATCCGCCATCAACAAGCTCGACAAGTTCGATCTGCTTATCCTCGACGATCTTGCCTATGTCGCAAAGGATCAGGCTGAGACCAGCGTCCTCTTCGAGCTCATCTCGGCACGCTATGAGCGGCGATCTATCCTGCTGACCGCAAATCAGCCCTTTGGCGAATGGAACAAAGTTTTTCCAGATCCCGCCATGACGCTCGCCGCGGTGGATCGCCTCGTTCATCACGCCACGATCTTCGAGATGAACGTCGAGAGCTACCGTCGCCGCTCAGCTATGGAGGCAAAACGGCAACGCGGGCGGCCTCCAATCTACGCGACAATCAACGAGGCTACACAGATTGACGCTCCGCGACAATTAGAAGAGCAATGACCGCTTGCCAGCGTCAATCACGCTGCTAAATTCCCACTGTCCGCGACACAACAGTCCCATCTAGATTGTCGCGCGAGTTCCTTCCAGATTGCCGCGCTATAAGAACGCGAGGCAAATGCCTTGAAGAGGCTCGGCACACCATCCGAGGTGGCCGAAGCGATACTATTTCTCGTCGGGCCGAGCGCCGCGTTCATCACGGGCAGCGTATTGAACGTCGATGGTGGCTACAGCGCCTGACTGGCTCTCGGCCAAGTGTTTCGTCATGTAGGCAGCGGGGTCCCGTCCATTAGACGCTGATTATACCTCGTTTCATGCCTATCGCGACAGCGTGCGCTCTGTCGTTCGCAGTCAGCTTGCTGAGTATGCTCTTTATATGCCCTTTCACGGTCTCCTCGGTGATCGAAAGCACAATACCGATCTCGCGGTTCGAATTGCCTTCCGCAACGAGCGCTAGCACGGAGATTTCACGCGCAGTCAGAGTATCTCCATCAGCGTAAGCCGCAAGCGTGTTAGCAACCTCGGCATCGACGTGACGTCGTCCGCTCGACACAGACCTTATGGTGTTGATCAGGTCTTTACGGACAGCCGACTTGAGTAGATAGGCTTGGGCGCCGGCAGCTATCGCCCTGCTCGCAAGCTGCTCGAAATCATAGGTGGTGAGGATGATAACGCGTGCTGAGGGGTAGTTCTTCCGAATCTCCATCAACACGTCGATCCCATGCACTTTGGGCAACTGCAAATCAAGAAGCAGGATGTCTGGCTCTAACTCGCCATAACGTCTGATCGCCTGTTCGCCATCGGCAGCCTCGCCAACAAGCTCGATGTCCGGATGTGCGGCTATCAGCGCCGCCAATCCTTCACGAATAAGCAAGTGGTCGTCAGCGGTCATTATTCGAATGGGACGCGATGCCATTGATGTCAGGGTCCTCGGAGCGTGAGTTGGTCTCGGACAAGGTCATCCACCACCACGCACCTGCGACTGTGAACCGGACGCAACACTTTCCGTAACGACATTGTTTTTAATCCAACTCGGCTGATGCATTCATTTGTAGTCCACGTCGAGGCGGCGCGCCACAGTCACATCGACACAACCGTTATCAACTGTGTTTACCGCCGATGGTAGGTTCCTGCCCCACTTTGTCCACCCCCGAAAGGGTGGTTCAGCGTGACGGAGCAATATCACTCGGATAGGCGAGACCAACGGATCGCGGCTCGGCGCTGGTTTAGGAAGCGCTCAGTTCGCCGGCCAATGTTGCCGACGCAAGTCGGGGCTCCTTGCAGATTTGGCCATACCGCAGCCAGCGGACTTTCGTCCGACCTACCAAAATAGATAGGTATCGTATGCGAAACTAAAGGTGTTAGCTCTCACGTCAAATTAAACCTTGGGTAGGAGCAAGCGAAGTTGCCAGACGAGGAATGGCCTTTGCGACGAATAGTTGGTTTATTTTCCGTACAGTCCAATCCAACCCGATCACACTCGCGGTGGGATAGGGCCTGGCCAACTTTTGCAATGGCCGCATCGTATCTCGGCAGGGCGCGCTCTGACATTGCATTGTCACCAATCCCACACGCTGCCTCAAGCTTGCTCGGGTTACCTCGATCCCTGTTCATCGTCGCGACCTGCTCGACGGTCGGCCTCACGTGTCTTGTCGCATTGAATGGATCACAAACGACCCTTTCAATTGCTGCCTGGATCGAAGGTTGCAACCTGATGACCTTGGCGGCGGCTATCGCAGCATTCGGCTTTTTCGCCCACCGCAGACAGCGGAACAATCTTCGCGAGCCGCCGTCCCAAGTCGATGAACGTCAAGAGTTCGCCGACGCCCTACCGCATGTTCTCTGGGGAACCGCTGCTGACGGGCGGTGCGAATTCCTCAACGAGCGATACACTGAAACGTTTGGAATTCCGCGTCTTCAGGCAATTCGCGACCAAAGCTGGGTCGACCCTATTCATCCTGCCGATCGTCTCAAGATGTATCAAGCCTGGCGACTAGCGGTGGAGAATGGCAGTGCGTCCTATTCAGCCCACGCGCGGGTTTGCATGAACGATGGCTCATACCGCTGGATGGAGTCCCGTGGCCGATCGGTCAGCTCACCCAAGAGCGGCGAGGTAGTCAAATGGTTTGGCAGTCTCATCGACGTTCAAAGCCAAGTCGAGTTGCAGGAGACTATCGCCCGGCTGCAGTTTGACATGCAGACTGTTACCGACGAGTGCGAAATGGCACTCGCCCGCGCTGAGGAACGATTTCAGAAGACCTTCGAATCCCGAGAAATGGGTTGGATCGAGTACGAAATTCGACCCCACTCACCAACATTAGGCGGCTCGGGTCTGCACACTTCGACGAGTATCCGCGAGTTCCTTGAAAAGCATCCCGCCGCCGCTGACGAATTGAGACGTGTAATCTCTATCACCCGCGCAAGTGAAAGAACAATTTCAGCGCTTGGATACGCCGACCGTTCACAGATGGTCTCAGGTTGGGCCGGGATCGCCGGCACTGCCACTCTCGACGTCGAGATCGCGATCCTCAACGCGCTGCACGACAAAACTCCAACATCCTGCGGAATTGCAGAACTGCTCGACGCTGAAGGCAAGAGGCGGGCTTATCCTTTCGCGCTGTGGATCATGGATAGCGGGATCGCTAAGGTTGCCTTCTTTGATGCGAGCGAAACCATCGAACGGACTGAGAGCCTCGGCGCTGCGCGACAGCACCTGGCCAAGGCGAACAGGATCGCATCGGCGACGGCACTCTCGGCGTCGCTAGTTCATGAGATCAGCCAGCCGATCACTGCGATCTCCCTCGACTTAGCCACGGCGACACGTCTGGCGGCGGCGACAGACACGACCGACACTGATGCACTCTCCAAGGTGATGGAGCGCCTTCGCTGGAATACACAGCGGTTAACCGAAATTGGGAAGCGGACCCGTGAAAGCCTTCGTCCTAGCCGGCTTGGTCGAGAAGCTTTAGATCTCCATGAGTTGGTAGCTCAGTGCCGTGACCTTCTGATTGAACCGCTAAGCGGTAAGGCGGTTTCGGTATCGATCATCGCCGATGCCGAATTGCCCCTGATAGTGGCTGATCCGGTGGCGCTGAAGCAAGTCGTTTGCGCTTTAATACAGAACGCCCTGGAGTCAGCGAACTCGCGGGAAGAGGCATCTTCGGTGTCGGTATGGATTTCACGCGCTACGCGATCGAGAGACCTTAGAGTAAAGATTGCAGATCGCGGCGTCGGTGTGAAGGAAGAACACCTCGCCATGGTCTTCGATCCGTTCTTTACGACTAAGCCGAACAGGTTGGGGTTTGGTCTCACGGTGGCCCAGGCCGTGGTGGAAGGCTTTGGCGGGAGACTCAGACTTTACAATCGGCGTGAGGGAGGAACGGCGGTAGAATTCTCCATTCCGACCGGAGAACTGCGGTGAAGCAAAGGATCCGCAACGACGAGACCTCGGCTGCGATTGAAATCGGAGTGCCGCAGCATTTTGTCCTCACCCAACGTGGCCGGCGAGTTCCAACACACTGGCGATAATAACGTCGATATCACCTCCCTTGCTGAAGAACGCCGCCGCTCCTGCCTCCATGGCCTTAGCCCTGGTGGTTTCGTCGTCTTGTGACGTGATGAAAATCGTTCTGAACGTAACTTCACGTTCTTGGAGAACACCTTGAAGCTCCAGGCCGCTCATTCCCGGCAGCCTTTGGTCAAGGATGAGGCAGGCTACGTCGTGCGTCGTGATGTGTTCAAGAAAGTCCTCCGCATTCGAAAAGGCGGCGGTTTCACAATCGTATGACGAAAACAAATCGGCGTAGGCTCGACGGACGGCAAGGTCATCTTCCACGATAGCAATCGGAGGACGAGTTGTCATATTCATCTGATGGACTGCGGCATTTGGGTGTGAACCACTTCTTGGAAATTAACTTGCATTGTCGGCGGCCATCTTCCGAGCGATCGATCGGAGCCGGCTTTCGCTTGTATTCATGCTCAGAACAACCTTCGTGCCATGACCGAGCCGACTCGAAATCGCGACGTTGGCGCCCAGATTGTTTGCCCTCTCTCTGATTCCCGAGATGCCATAATGTCCAGCCTCATGTCTCGATTCAAATTCCTCCGGCATACCCTTTCCATCATCGGCAACGATGATTTCCATACGTGAGCCCTCGAACTTGAAGAAACAGCTAATATTGCTGGCTTGCGAATGGAAGTAGGCGTTCCGGAGAGCTTCGCGACAGATTTGGCGTAGTTCATCCCGCACTTCTATGGGAAGGCGCGCTTGTGTTCCCTCAACCTCAAGCGAGAAACTGGCATGGCCCTCATCAGGCTGAATGGAAGCAAGTTCGACGGAATCTTCTTCGACCAACTTTAGCAAGTCCGCGCTAGCTTTGGTTGGGTCGCGAAGCGACTGAATTGTGTCACGACCCTCTACAATTGCGTCATCGCTCTTGAGGAGGATGACGTTGAGCATTTCCGACGCTTTCACTGGCTCGCCAGGAAGAAGGCTTCGGACCGCTTCGAGGCGATAAATCAAACCCTGGAAGCTTTGTAGAAGCGTATCGTGAAGATCTCTGGCGACACGTGTGCGTTCTCCAAGCCGTTCCTCCAGACGTGCTCGATATAGCGCGTCAATCTGCATCACTCGGGCTCGATAAACCGCAACGAGCATTGTCATCAATAATAGACAAACCAGAGCAACGAACCACCAAGTCGTCCACCATGGCGGGGAAACTTGAATAGACAAAGAGCGGGCACCACCCCAAGTCCCCCGTTCCGTAGCGGCCTCGACGATGAGCGAGAATGTCCCCGATGGAAGGGTAGCAAAGTTGATCGTTCGCGACGTCGCTGGCAATTGATGCCAATCCGCTTCCAATGGCGCGATTCGATACCTGTATCTCACCGCTGCTGGATTTGAAAAATCGAATGCGGAGAAGGATACGGCGAAGTTCTGATCGTAGCGCAGTCGAAAAGCGGTCTTCTCGCCCTTAAGGGGATAGAGAACGGATTTGTCCGCGATCCTGACGTCTGTGAAGAGAATCGGGGAATTTTGTTCCACAGGGCGGATGCTCGCTGGGTTCGTAACCGCGGCGCCAGGGAAGCCTGCGAAATATATCCGCCCGTCCTTACCGCTGCTACAAGCATGCCATCCTCCCATGTCGTTGCCCGGCAAGCCGTCAGCACTGGTGAAATTCTGGAAGGTGCCAGTCGTAGGATTCATTTTCGAAACGCCACGGTTCGTGCTTATCCAGAGATTTCCGTCCGCATCCTGCCGTGTGCAACTGACGGCATTGCCAGCCAGCCCATCCTTTTCGAAGAACGCTTTGAACTTGCCGGTTTCGGGATCGAACATGTTCAATCCGTTATGGGTGGCAACCCATAAATGGCCGTCTCTGGCTCTGAAGATGTTGTTGGTAGTGTTGTTGCTGATGGATGTGGGATCCGCAGGATCGTGACGGAACTCCTCGAATTGCTCTATCGCCGTGGAAAATTTCACGAGCCCTACTCGCGAACCAATCCAAAGGTTGTCCTTGTCGTCTTCATCGATCGAAAAGAGCTCCTTGTTCAACGACGTATCAGCTCGATAGGTTTTAAAGGTCAGGGATTTCGGGTCTAGGCGATTGAGGCCGTTCCAGGTAGCAAGCCACAGCACATTGTGCCGATCTAGGAACACGCGCGTGACGACATCGCTGCTCAGCCAATCACGCCGTCCGCGCTCATATCTGAACGTCTGCGTCTTGCCCGTATCTGGGTTGAATGAGAACAAGCCGGTTCCGATAGTTCCGATCCAGAGCGTCCCCTCGCTGTCCTCGGCCATTGAAAGGATTTCAACGGATGTCCCATTGCCCGCAAGGTCGAATATTCGAAGCTTACCAGCCGGGTCGACCCGCGTCAGCGACCCACCTGTTCCCATCCAGACGTTGCCTTTGCGATCTTCTAGGATGGCGTTTACGAAGGTTTCTCCCAACTTGTTTACATGCCCCGGATAAGGCCATATTTTTCGGAAAGGCAGTGGTTCTGGAACGAAGATATTCGGCGGGCTAGCGTGAAGTCCGGTCCATATATTGCCTTGACGGTCTTCAAAGATCTCGATGACCCTGTTTTCCGACAGGCTTTGGGGATCAGTCGGATCATTCACGTACTGGTCGAACGTGAAGTCTGTTCGGTTGAACCTGAGAAGACCAGCCCCCATGCTGACAAGCCATAGGTCGCCATTCCGGGTTTCGATCATTTTGTAGATCCCGGACATCAACCCGTCGGCGCTGTTGCTGAAGGAGATCTTCTTCACCGTATTCGACGTTCGATCGTAGAGCGCTAGGCCGCTGCCCGAACCCCAGAGGATCCAGAACAGTCCCTTGGAGTCTTCGAAGAACTGGAACTCCCTGGCTTCGATACGCAACGGAATACGGAGACTTACCTTGCCAGTTTCGGGATCGAACGCTTCCAAGCCGTTCCCTGTCGCGACCCAGAAGACGCCTTCCCGATCCGTCGCAGTCGACTTGATGTCGTCGGTGCTCAAACCATCGTCGCGCCCAGCGACCTGTCCGAAACGCTTGACGTCGCCGTTTGCAATGTCGAGTCTATAAAGGCCCTGCGACGTCGCAAGCCAAAGATAACCATTCCGGTCCTGGCTGATCTGGAGGACGGTCGGAGTTGACGCGTCTAGCACGTAGTGTCGGAATTTCCCGGTAGTCCTGTCGAATGCGTCTAAAAGCTGGTCCGTTCCAATCCAGATCGTGCCATCGCGGTCCTTGAATGTCGAGTAGATGTAAACTCCGCTCAAGCTATCGGGATCGTCGCGGTCATGTTTGAAAACCTGGAAAGTATACCCGTCGAACCTGTTGATCCCGTGCTGAGCTCCCAACCATATAAAACCGTCGTCGTCCTGAATTATCTGCCCGACACGGGTTTGCGAGAGCCCCTGCGACAAAGACATCCTAGTGAACTGGATGTCGCTTTTTGGAATGAGGCGGCTGGTGATAACTTCGGGCAGAACGGTAGCCGTAGGGACTTGGCCGACGGTTTGGGCAAGAGCTGGCAGAGGCCAAATGACCAACAGCTCGATGAGGGCCGCCAACAGAAGAGCTCTCAGCGAAATTTTGTCCAAGGAATTGGTGCGCAAGACAGCTCCGCCAAGTTCAAACCACGATCCAGATTATGTCGAATAGCCCGGTGTTCACAAGCGGTCGCCGAATTTCTGCACACCTGGGCGAATTCACTCGCGAGATGGCCCCACTGCGACGACGCGCGGCTCCTAGTGGTCGCCATAAACATGTACCCCCCTCTTTCGAGGGTGGGCGAAACGAGTTCGTTGCTTCAGTTTATGCGCTGGAATGTGACACCTAGCATCGATCACGTTTCGCTCGCTGCATCACTTGGGATACAATGCGATGACAGATTTGAATTCGATTTCACGCGACCGCGCTGGATCTACTTGTGATCCAAGGTCCGGCGAATGCGGGTTGGATGACAACTCCGTCTCAAAACCGCAGCAAGTGGTCGAGCTTCTCTATCTTCTCAAACTCGGCGTAAAAACCAATCTTCGTTGGATTGGACGAGACAAACCGGACATAGACGCCGCACGCATGACCTCTGCGCGCCTATGCCAGTATGTGGATCGCCTTGAAATGCTCCTCGAAGGTGTGAGGGATAACTGATGCAGCCGAAGAAGGCTGACTGATAGGTTGCGTTGATCGGTCCGTATTGACTTTCAGGCGCCCGGCTTCTCGGCGTCCATTAGGCTGGTGGATGCGTTACGGCAGCCGGCCATTGTTTGCCGTTGCCTTAAAGCCATACAGATGTGATACCCGTGATGTAGATCAATTCTGGCGGGATCAACGTTTCGGCGATGGCTGTTATAAAGTTCGGCACCTTTGAGCTCGATGTTCTCAACAAAAAACTGACTCAATCGGGTCGACCGTACCAACTTGGCAAGAAAGCTCTGGAGTTGCTGATCGCGTTGGTCAGTAAAGCCGGGGAAATTGTTTCGAAGGATGAGTTGCTCCGTGCGGGGTGGCCGACCACTACTGTCGACGAGGGCGCGCTTCGTGTCCATCTCGTAACGCTCCGGAAGGCCCTGGGCGAACATAGTGACCGGCGATACATCGAAAACATCCCTGGTCGTGGATATATGTTTGTCGCTCCTACGGAGCAATCTCTCGCAGCCTCGAGCGTGCCAAACCGGCAAAACGGCGATCTCGATACCAACCTGCCGCGGTTCGCGAGCCGCTTGATTGGACGACAGGATTTCATCCAGACGACACTAGCTGCATTGACGTCCACTCGGCTGCTGACGATTGCAGGTGCTGGCGGGATTGGGAAAACTGCCGTTGCCCTCGAAATCGCGACGAGGGTCCAGTCGTCAAAGACGGTAATCTTCCTCGATCTTGCGGTTTTGAGGGACGGCAATCTGTTGATGCCTACTCTGGCGTCGTCTCTGGGCCTGGTTCTTTACACAAAAGATTATCGACAAGCTGTTCTCAACTCTCTCGAAGGAAGCGACATTCTCCTCCTTTTTGACAACTGTGAGCATCTAATCGACACGGTTGCGCAGGAGGTAGATCAGATCCTCAAGGCAACGGCGAGCGTGACGATTCTAGCGACCAGTCGCGAACCCCTTCGGGTCGCCGGCGAGAAAGTGAGGCAGTTGCCCTCTCTCCCTGTCCCAGATCTGGAGATCTCGTCGGGGGATCTTCTCTCCATTCCATCCGTTGAACTGTTCGTGGAAGCGGTGAAACTGGCTTCGGACGTCGAAGATTTCGCCGAAGAAGAAAGCCTTTGGGCAGCAGCAGCGATCGTTCGAAGCTTGGACGGCATCCCTCTGGCAATCGAACTTGCTGCTTCTCGCGTCAGCAGCCTCGGCCTGAAGAGCGTTCTTGGCTCTCTGGACGACCCGTTGTCCATCCTACGTAGAGGACGACGAACCGCACCTCCCCGACAGCAGACGTTGAGAGCTACCCTCGATTGGAGTTATGACAGTCTGGATCACGACGAAAAGCAACTCTTCGCGATGATCGCGGTGTTCCCCGGCACCTTTTCGGATCAGGGCGCAGAAACGGTCGCCAACAAATGGCTTTCCGGCGAGCGTTTCGACCGCGCCTTCGATGGATTGCTACTCAAGTCACTGATCGCCGTATCGAGCGCCGATGGTCGATATCGTCTCTTGGATACCACGAAAGGGTATGCTGCCGAGAAGCTTGCTGATAGCGCTCTGGCGAAGGAGTATCGCCTGTCGCATGCGCAATACTGCCGGGATGAACTCTTGAGGGCAGAGTACGACTGGAGATCGCTCTCGACGGCCGACTGGATCCGTCGTTTCGGGTCTCTCATAAACGACCTTCGTGCTGCAACTGTGTGGACGCGCTCATCCGACGTCGATATTGATCTGTCAGTTGAGCTTGTCGCCATTTCGAACGTGATATGGGTTCAACTGGGCGCGATGAGCGAACAGTCGGTTGAAATCGAGGCCGCACTTGAGCTTCTCCCGTCAACCAAACACGTCGGCACTGACATCGAGGTCCAGTTACGTATCGCGAGAGGAAGCGCACTTTACCATACCCGCGGCTTCAAGAGCGACGACGAGGCCCTCGCGGAGTTCGAGAAAGCTATTGCGATTGCCGAGCGTCTCGGAAACCCGACACGGATAATGAGGGCGTTCGGAGGCAAGGCATCGGTCACCAGTTCAAACGGTCGCTACCTTGACACGATCGCGATCGCGAACGATCTGCAGGCGAGATTCCCAGGCTCATTGAGCTTCAGCAGGCTGCTCGAGCACAACTACCTTTTCCACGGAGATCTTTCCGCTTCGCGCCGGCAGGCGGAGATTTCGATTATGGAGGCGAGCCGCGCAGTCAGGACGACGCAAAACTACGGCACAGGCTACGACCAAGGGACGATAGCGCGATCCGTTGTCACTATGATCGACTTCCTCGAAGGAAAGATAGATGAAAGCCTCGAGGGAATACGTGAACTTGTCGCCGACTCAGAAACACTCGGCCACTCTATCTCCACCTGCCTGATGCTGTCGCTTAGCGCCATACCGATCGCTTATCTGGCTGGGGACATTCAGGCCGCCAGATCGCGATTGGGCGCTGTAAGGCGGATCGCAGCTAAGGACATGCTGGTCCGTTGGCAGGAATGGGTGGATGGATACGAGCTCATTATTCCCCCAGAAACTCAAACCGACGAGGTACAATCCCAGCTGCGGCGGGCTCTTCTCGAAGGGGTTGGCATGAGGCTGGAGTACATGACGATACTTGCTGGGTGCAGAGCGTCACCGGCTGCATTGGACAGGGCTCTTTCTGGCGACGCCGGCTGGTGTAGGCCTGAACTGCTAAGACTGAAAGCGGTTTCGTTGATCAAGCAGGATCGCGTCGGGGCGCTTAGGCTCCTCAATGAGGCGCTCCATCTCGCCCGCTCGATGGGCGCGATCTTCTGGGAACTCCGATGCGCCATATGCCTCTTCAGGATTGCACCATCAGCCGACGTCAAAGCGGCGCGGGAGGCTCTGGAGGCGGTACTCGGGAAGTTCACCTGCAGCGGCACGATATCCGACATCGATATGGCGCATGCGCTGCTAGACCGATAGTGTCTCTGATGACGTCTGCTCCCTGAAGGGTGACGTTGTTCGATGTTGCACCAATTACCTCGGCGGCTTCAACGCCGAGGTCGTTTTAACTCTATTCGTCACGCTGCCTTGCGCGCGTTGACGATCCGTCGCTGTGTGAAATCCTCCATCCCTTCGAGGCCGTTCTGCAGGCCCATTCCGGACTGCTTCGCTCCTCCGAAAGCGACATCGTATGGAAGGGACATGTGTTGGTTTACCCAAACGGTGCCGCTTTCGATCTCGGAGGCGATGGAGACGCCCCTCTCGACATCACTTGTCCAGATTACACCGCCAAGACCGAACTCAACACTATTCGCCTGTTCGATCGCTTCTTCGACCGTGTCATAGGACTGAATGGGGAGAACAGGTCCAAACTGCTCTTCCTTGACGAGACGCGCGTCGTTGGACAGATCGCGCACGATCGTTGGCTTAATGAAGTAACCATCGCCTTCAACTCGGTCCCCGCCAGCGACGATCCGGCCATTCCGACGCGAGTCATCGATAAAGCTCTGGAGTTTATCAAACTGCATTTTGTTTTGGATGGGACCAATCGAGGTTCCCTGCTCTAAGCCGTCGCCTACTTTCGCGTCCTTTGCGAGCGCGACAAGAGCCTCGGTCAGCGGGTCGATAAGCTTGCTTGGCGCGTAGACCCGCTTGGTAGCAAAGCAAATCTGTCCGGCGTTGAGGGTGGCGGCCCTGAAGATAGCAGGGGCGACCTTGTCGATATCCACATCGTCGAGAACGATCGCAGCGTCATTACCACCGAGCTCCAACGTGAAACGCTTGAGTGTGCTCACGGTGCTTTCCAGCACTTTCTTTCCAGTTGGTGTCGACCCGGTGAAACTTACATGGGCGATGTCTTCGTGGCTGGTCAAAAGCGGTCCGAGGTCATTCGTGTCCGCAAGGGTTTGGAACACCCCATTGGGGAAAATCGCCGCAGCCAATTCTCCGAGCAAGAGCGTCGTCAATGGCGTCGTCGGCGCCGGTTTCGCGATCACCGGATTGCCCGTCATCAACGCCGCGCCGACTTTGTAGATCAACAGCGACACCGGAAAGTTCCAGGGTGTTATCGCAGCTACAACCCCCTGGGGATAGCGTTGCTCCACGATGTACTCGTGTTCGTTGTCGCGGATAACTCTTGGCTTCAGCTCCTGCGAAGCGAAGAAACGCAAGGCTGCAACCGAGCCTCGGATTTCAGCCTGGGCCTGCGGAAGCGGTTTCCCCTGCTCCAGCGTGAGAAGACGAGAGAAATCTTCTGCGCGGGCTTCTAACGCGGCGGCGAATGCCTCTACGTAGCCCGAGCGATGCTCGTAGCTCAGAGCGGCCCAAGAAGGAAACGCCTTCTTCGCCGCTGCGATTGCTCTCATCGCGATTGCCGCATCTGCCCTTGGAGCTGTCTCGAACTCGACGGCGGTCGCAGGGTTGATCACACCCACACTCCTCGCGCCGTCGATCAATTCGCCATCGATCAACAGTCTATAGCTCATTCGTCTGTCCTCTAGAAAGCGCCCGCTTTCGGGCGTCTTGTTGAGCCTGGTCGGGCCAGCATTTTGTCGCGGCCGCTCAGTGGCGGCCGCGATTTGCTACTTGCTCAGACGGGGATCGGGTCCTTGACCATCGCCTCGTTGAATTGAAAGAAGAACTCGTGCTCCTTCGAGCCCGGATTGTCGCGCAACATCTGGATAGCATCGACGTAGATGTCCTCCTTGTCGGTCGCGAGTTTCTCCATGGTCTCCTTTACGAAGGCGTCCAGGGGCATTGCGCGCGGATCGCCGCTCTTCTTGATGAGGTCCGTGTCGACCCACGGCGGAGCGATTTCCTGAACCTTTACGGAGGTGTCGCGGAGCGTGAAGCGCTGGGACATGCTGAAGGAGTGGAGGGCCGCCTTCGTCGCCGAGTAAACGGCATTGTATGCAAGCGGCACGTAGGCAAGCACGGATGTGTTGTTGATAATGACTGCCGAGGGCTGTTTCTTGAGATGCTCGATCAGCGCCGACGTCATTCGGATCGGGCCGAGGAAGTTCGTTGTGACGATGTCCTGCATGGTTTTCTCGTCAATCGGCTTGGCGGCATCGTCGAAGGGCATGATGCCGGCATTGTTGAACAGCACGTTCAACGACGGATAGTCGGCTACGATCTTTGCTGTGACCTGTTCGATGTTGGCCGGGTCGGTAATGTCCATCTCATACGCGGCCATACCTGGATTTGCCTTGACGGTCTCGTCGAGGTTGGCCTTGCGACGTCCAGAAATGATCACCTGGTTTCCCAGCTTGTGGAAAGCTTCGGCAAGACCACGGCCGATGCCGGAACCGCCACCAGTGATGAAGATTGTGTTGCCAGTCATTTTCATTGTCGTTCTCCTTGGTTGTAAGTTGGGTTGAAAAAGTCGAGTCGACGTGCCGATTTTCAGTGGGCAGGCGACGCGTTGGGTGATGTCGCTTTGGTAGCGAAACCGTAGAGCAGGATGATGCCGATCGTTTCGGCGAGAGCTGCGGCTATGCCGAGATCTGCAACCTGTCCATGTGCGACGACGAGAGAGCCGATGGCGCTCCCGATGGCAAAACCGCCGTACATGAAAGATGCGTTCAGCGAGAGGACGATAGGCGCCGAGCCATGTCCGCCAACATGTATGAGATTGGAGATCTGAGCTGGAAAGAAGCCCCAGACTGTCACGCCCCATACCGCTACCGAAACCACGATCGGAATGATCGCTTGTGAGGGGGTCAGGAAGAAAGCCGTCAACGACAGAGCGACGAACGCCAATGCCAGGATCACGAGGCTAGCACCCATTACAGCCTTGGCGCCAAGCTTATCACTGAGGACTCCACCACTGAAGACACCGACGGCCGAACCGACTCCCCACAGGCAGACGATGAAACTAATGCCATTCGGACCGAAATCGGCGACGGATGCGAGGTAAGGAGCGATGAAGGTCCATACGGTATACGCGCCGATCGCCCAGAAGAGTGTAACCCCAAGCCCAAGTAGAACTGGAGGTCGCTTGGCAACCGCGATTCTGGCGGCCAAAGTGGGCACGGGGATTCCAGCCCCGATCGATCGATGAAGGCCGAAAATCAGGCCGACCACTGCGATAGCTGCAAGAATGCCAACGCCGAGGAACGTGACTCGCCATCCGAGCGCATTGCCAACGAGAGAACCGATTGGCAGCCCCAGTGCGATGGCAATCGTCAAGCCGCCGTTGACGATGGCGAGCGCTTTGCCCCGCTTCTCAGGCGCTACTAACATCCCAATCAGCGCGTTGGCGTTCGGCGTGTAAAGTCCTGCGGCTACAGCCAGCAGAAGCCTGGCGGCAAAGATGCCCCAGTACCCGCTGGACTGCCAAGCAACTAGATTTGCAAGCGCGAAGAACACCATCGTCGAGATCAACAGGCGCCGACGGTCTACGCTTCCAAACAGGGTCGTGAGGATGGGCGAACTAAACGCAAGGGTCAGCGTAAAGACGGTGACAAGTGTCCCTAACGTGGCAATGGGTAGCTGCAGATCAGCGGCCATGTTTGGCAGCAGCGGTACGATCATGAACCCCTCGGTACCAATAGCGAAAGTACCGAGCGCCATGATCCATGCAGGCGTTAGGCTTTTGTCCTGTGTGCTTGTCGCCATGGATACATCTCCGTGATGCCGTTTTCAATATGACCGGTCGTCTTGACTTGCATTTAGATATGACCGGTCGTATTATCGTGTCAACTGAGTTTATTTTTTCGATTTGCGGTCGTTCAGACTTGAATTCAGATAGCCCCGTTCATATGCCCGGACCTAAGGAGACACTCATGGCCTCAATGACCAGAGACAAGATATTCGCTGCCGCTCAAGACCGCTTTCACGCGCTCGGCTACAGTGCGTGCGGCGTCCAGCAGATTGTCGATGCGGCTGGCGTGCCGAAGGGCAGTTTCTATAATTACTTCAAGACCAAAGAGGGCTTGGCGCTTGAGGTGTTGGAGACATATATCGCATCGTCGAAGCGAGAAATATTGTCTAATGCTGCTCTCTCTCCCCTCACCCGGATCAAAGAGCACTTTGGTTTTTTTATCTCGAGATACGAGAAGGACGGCTTCGATAGAGGTTGCCTGATCGGAAACCTGTCGGCAGAAAGCTCGGACAACGTTCCTCTCCTGAGGGAGGCACTCAAGGGTTCCCTATCCACTTGGGCAGATTTGCTCGCGAAGGTTATCGCCGAGGGGCAGGATATCGGTGAGATCAAGCGAGGACTTGAGCCTGACGAGATGGCACGCTTTCTCATCAACAGCTGGGAGGGTACTGTTCTGCGAATGAAAGTCATGAATGATCGGCGGTCGCTGGATGACTTCATGTCGATCGCAATGGGATTGCTCGAACAGAGGCGGGACTGACTACCGAACCGAGTCAACCGGTTCAGCCGCCGCGCGGAACTGCCGGAGAGAAGTCTTCGCCATTGTTCGCGACAACTCGCGCAGCGACATCGGCAATAACTGAAACTGCGAGCGAATAGGCATCCCTCGCTTTGTCGAAGAGACCGATAGGCGCCTTGATCCGCGAGATTTCCGCTTCGCAGTAACCTAGTCTCTCCAGCGCCTGCCTGCGCCTGTCGTGGGTTCGACGGCTGCCCAGCGCACCGATATAGAACGCGGGAGATTTGAGGGCCGCCTCTAGCGCGGGCAGCTCAGCATCCAGATCATGATTTAACAGGACGACCGCCGAGTACTTGTCGGGAGCGACGTCACGGATATCTTTTTCGGAGAATCTCCCAATCAGATCGACGCCATAACCGGCGGCCAGGGCGACATTAGCGACTGCATTGGCCTCCAAGGCATTACCCGAAACAATCAGTCGGATCGACGGTCTGTATATTCTCAGGAAGCCGTCCCGATGCCAACCCGTCTGGCCGGACCCACGGTATGAGATCGTCTCTCCTCCAGGACTGTAGATCAAACCTGCTTCTCTGCGAGAGCAAAGTTGTTCGAGCACTTCTTCAATGGCCTCAATCTTCCGGATAACGTGTATCGAGAGCTGGATCCCGCCACCGCATGGCAACACGATGTCGAAAAATGGCGATCCTTCCCCCAGTCGAAGGAACCTGTCATGCCCCTTCTTCAGCGCGTCGATTGCCTCATACGCGACGGCGGACTCAGTGCATCCACCGGAAACGAACCCACAGTAGAGACCGTCGATACGCACCGTCATCTGCGCTCCCAGTGGTCGTGCGGCACCTCCACGGATTTCGACTAGCGTGACCAGGGCAACAGCGACACCATCTCCGAAAGATTCTCGTGCGTAGCGAAGTATTTCGACTGGATCGTCAGTGACTAGGTGAGTTCTAGGCGTGCTGCTCTCGGCGATAAGATCGTAGGCATTCATCGCATTGGTCCCGTCGGAGTTTGAAGGATTGGCCCGCGCTTTCCATTCGCGGGCCTTCGGCGAATTCTATGATCAGCGGGCTTCGGAAACCTGCGCGGCGGTCACCGTGCCCGTTCGTCCACTGAAGTGTTCGACCACGTAGTTTGCCAGCGCGGCAATTTCCGCGTCCGAGTAGATCTTCGCAAACGAAGGCATGGTCTTACCGGGGGCCGAGGCATGATCGGACGACCCCTGCAAAATTACCCTCACGACGTTGCTTGCTTCCGGGTCGGCGAGCGCGTGCCCGCCAATAATTGCGGCGCGTGGATTGAACTGCCCCTCACCGTTCCATCCGTGGCAACTCGCACACGCCCCAGCATAAATATCCTTACCCGCCAACAAGGCCGGAGAAGTCGGTGTAGAACTGGCGCTCAGCTCGCCCCCCTCCCGTCTTGCCGCTCTGTCGTTTGCCGCGCCGGTCACAGGGGGAACGGTCCGAAGGTATGACACTATGGCGTCGATGTCCGACTGCGGTAGTTTGCTCAGGCTCAGGTCGACTGCTTCCCGCATCGGACCTGCCGCTACGCCGCGGCCGTTGGCATGTCCGGTGGCCAACATGTCCGCGATCTGCTGATCGCTCCAATTCCCGAGGCCATAGTCCTTGTCAGACGTGATGTTCCACGCCTTCCAGCCGTCGACATCGCCTCCGGACAGCGCGACTCCCTGCTTTCGTTGGAACATCAAGCCACGGGGGGTGTGGCATTCCCCGCAGTGCGCAAGTGCTTCGACGAGATAGGCGCCGTCATTCCACTGCTTGTCCCTACTGGGATCAGGTTGGAATGGGCTCCACGGCACGAAGAGTAGCTTCCATCCACGCATCAGGGGCCTTTGATTGAACGGGAAGGCGAGTGCGTTATCCGGGGCCGGATCCGATACAGGAGCGAGCGTCGTGAGGTAGGCCTTGATCGCAAGAATGTCGTCGGTAGAAAGCAGAGCGTATGAGCTGTATGGGAAAGCGGGATATAGATCCTCGCCATGCTTGCCGACGCCAGACCGCATGGCTCTGACGAACTCGGCATCACTCCAGTCGCCAATTCCGGCAGCCTTATCCGGCGTGATGTTCGGAGAATAAATAGTCCCGAATGGCAGCTTGAACGCCAATCCGCCCGCGAAAGGCTTGCCGCTCTTGGTAGTGTGACAGGCCGCGCAGTCGGCGGCGACAGTGAGATACTCGCCGCGCGCGATCAGTTCAGAACCGGTCGGTTGGGACTTGCTGGCTTCAATTTGGGGAAGGCCGTGGGGCCAGTAGAAGAATGCGGCCGCGCCGAAAAGGCCCACGACCGCGATGGAACAGATCCCGATTATGTAGTTCCGCCAACGCCTCATTGTCTTGCCTTTCCGCGCTTGAAAACCTTCATCACCCCTGTAACCCCGCCCATCTTTGAGTTCCGGATGTCTACGGGATGCAGCTGGGTGACACCCCATCGATAGCGGCTCGTTGGACGATGGATTGAACAATCCTGCCCCCACGGACGCCGTTCCTTCTTTTGACTGACCGCTGTGGAACTGCCGGCGCAAAAAAGAAGGCGATCCCTGCTCGTTCTGGGAGAGGGAACCAGGAGCAGGGATCGCAAAGTCGCAGCCACGGCGGATGGTCTACGACTGGAAGGCGATGAGGACACCTTCGCGGAGAGGCGGTCGCTGGGAGGAGGGTTCGACCGGTTGCCTCGCCTGTATGTATAAGACGCCAGATCCAGCCGACATTCTTGCAAGATTCGATCTGCGAGAAGGACGCTTTTGTACGATCCATTCCCAACAGTCCTCCAATGCAAAACGCCGACCAGGAAGGCCGGCGTTAAACTCAAGTCCATTTCAGCTGACTATCAGTTTAAAGCCTTCGGCTCCGGTTCAGCGACCGCTTTCGGCCTGTGATGGGACCGAAGAAGCACGAAGAACACGGGTGTCAGGAAGAGACCAAAGAACGTCACTCCCAACATACCCGAGAACACGGCGGTTCCGAGCGACTGCCGTAGCTCTGCTCCCGGGCCCTCCGCTATCATCAGCGGCACTACGCCGAAGATGAATGCAAACGCGGTCATGAGGATCGGCCGTAGCCGCAGCTTGCTTGCGTTGATGGCAGCTTCGACGGCAGAGGCTCCTTCGTCTTGCGCCTGTTTCGCAAACTCCACGATGAGGATCGCATTTTTCGCGGCCAGACCGATGAGGACGATCAGTCCGATCTGGACAAGAATGTTGTTGTCCAAACCACGGAGGTGCACGCCGATAAGCGCCGCCAGAATTGCCAGCGGCACGATCAGGATGATCGCCAAAGGCAGCGTCCAGCTTTCGTATTGGGCCGCGAGAGCCAAGAAGACGAAGACCACCGAAAGAATGAAAATGTAGGCGGCCGTATTTCCTGTATTCCGCTCCTGATACGAAAGCTCTGTCCAGTCGAAGCTCGTGCCTGGCGGCAAGACCTTGGCGGCGACCTGTTCCATTGCATCCAACGCGCTCCCCGTGGAGACGCCTGGCGCGGCGCGCCCCTGGATCGGGACCGACACGTACATATTGTAGCGCTGCACAAGCGACGGGCCAGCCGTGTCCTGGATGTCTACTAGTGTTCCCATGGGAACGAGCGCTCCGGTGGCCGATCTCACCTTCAACGCAAGAATGTCGTCACGATCCATCCGGAAGTTCTTCTCGGCTTGAGCTCGCACCTGGTATACGCGGCCGTAAGCGTTGAAATCGTTCACATATGAGGTTCCAAGGTTGATCGACAGGGCCTCGAAGATATTGGGGATTGGCACGTTCAAAGAGCGCGCTTTGTCACGGTCTACATCCAGGAAATACTGCGGGCTCGACGCGCTGAACGTGGTGAAGACACCTGCCAATCCTTTTGTCTTGTTTGCGGCTGCCATGACCTCGTATGCGAGCGGAAGGATTCGCTTCATGTCCGAATTATTGAAGTCTTTGATCTGCATCTTGAAACCGCCCGAGTTACCGACGCCACGCACCGGCGCCGGAGGGATTGCGATGATGAACGCCTCCTCGAGCACTTGCATGTTGGCGTAAAGCTGACCGATCAACTTTTCGGCCGTCTGCCCCTTCTTCAAGCGCTCTTCAAACGGATCGAAGGTCGCGTAGATCAGTCCCTGGTTCGATGCATTGGTGAACGTCGCACCACTAAATCCTGCGAATGACGCAGTGTGCGCTATGCCAGGCATCTTATTCAGGATTGCAGAGGCGCGCCTCACTACGTCGTCGGTCCGGCTGAGAGAAGCGCCGTCTGGAAGCTGGACGATCACCAACGCGTACTCCTGGTCCATTGTTGGAATGAACCCTCTCGGCACGATCTGTGTCATGTAGAAGGTCGCTCCCAACAGTGCGACAAAGGCGACGAGCGAGCATATAAGTGCGAGCTTAGTCTGCACCATCCTGCGGACGACCCAGGAATACCCCTCGCTAAGCCGATCGAAGCCGCCGTTGAATTTGTCGGCAGCCCAATGGCCCGCCCTGGCAACGTTCCCCCCTCTTGCGCCATGCTCATGAGGCCGTAGGACGATTGCCGCCAGGGCGGGAGATAGCGTGAGTGAGTTGAGCGCCGATATGGCTGTGGCCACAGAGATCGTTACAGCGAACTGCCTGTAGAACTGGCCTGTGATTCCAGGGATGAATGCCGTCGGCACGAAAACCGCGATCAGCACCAGGGAAATTGCCACAACGGCGGTCCCGACTTCGTCCATCGTCACGTGCGCAGCTTGGCTGGGCGTCATGCCATTCCGGAGATTGCGCTCGACGTTCTCAACGACCACGATGGCGTCATCGACCACGATGCCGATCGCCAACACGAGCCCGAACAGCGAAAGCATGTTCAATGAGATTCCAAAGGCGAGAAGGAATGCCAAGGTTCCTATAAGCGATACCGGGATCGCGACGATCGGAATAAGAGCTGTGCGCCAGGATTGCAGAAAGACCAAGACTACGATGGCAACGAGAACCGCGGCCTCGAAAATGGTCTTGTAAACCTCGTCAATGGACTCGGAAATGAACTTGGTGGGATCATACACGATCCGATATTCTAGCCCTGGCGGAAAATTCTTTGCCTCGGCCTCCACGATCTTTCTTACTGCCGCCGCGGCCTCCAGCGCATTGGTGCCGGGACGCGCGAAAATCCCCATGCCAACCGCGGGTTTTCCATCGAGATAGCTGTTGGTGACGTAGTTTTTTGCGCCAAGTTCAATGCGAGCTACGTCCTGGAGCTGAACTAGACGACCTGTGTCAGTCGACTTGACGATCACATACCGGAACTGGCGAGCGTCGCTGAAGCGACCTTCGGTTCTCACGGTGTATTCGAAAGCGCTACCTCCGGCGGATGGAGGGCTGCCGATCGAGCCGCCGGAAACCTGAACATTTTGGTCGCGCAACGCCTGCACGACATCGCCAGCCGTCATTCCATAGGCCGAAAGCTTTTCGGGATCGAGCCAGATGCGAAGCGAGTATTCCCGTTCGCCGAAGAGCGTGACGTCCCCTACCCCTTGAAGCCTGACAAGTTGATCTCGGATGCGGTTGCGACCGTAATTCGAAATGTAGAGCTGGTCATAGCGGCTGTCCGGAGAAAGCAGGTGAACGACCATCATGATGTCTGGCGAGCTTTTCACCGTGGTCACGCCTAGCCGGCGTACGTCTTCGGGCAGACGGGGTTCGGCAATGGCGACACGGTTCTGGACCAGTACCTGCGCCTTATCGAGGTCCGTACCTAGCTTGAAGGTAACGGTGATCGACATCGCGCCGTCGGCGCTGGAGTAAGAAGACATGTAGAGCATGTCTTCTACGCCGTTGATTTCTTGCTCGATAGGCGTCGCAACGGTATCGGCGATCGTCTGAGAGTCTGCACCTGGGTAGGACGTGCGCACCACGATAGTGGGTGGCGCGATCTCGGGATACTGGGCGACGGGAAGATTGAAATACGCGATCCCGCCGATGATCAACAAAAGCAGAGACAGTACGGACGCGAAAATCGGACGCTTGATGAAGAAATGTGCAAATCTCATTGTCCCGCTCCCGGCACTGCTGCTTCCTCGGGAAGCTGTGTCATCTTCGGCGTGACCTTCTGACCTGGACGTACTCTCATCAGTCCGTTGACGACGATAGTCTCATCACCTTTGAGTCCTTCGCGAATTACGCGGTAGCCGTAGAGTTTCGGCCCGGTCCGGACGGCTTTCGTAGTCACCGTTCCATCGTCACTCACGATGTATACAACCCGCTGGTTCTGGTCTGCTGCGAGCGCTTCATCAGGAACGAGTACCGCAGAGTAGGCCTTCGATGCTCCTACCTCGATCCGGCCGAACAGACCGGGCTGAAGGACAAGGTCGGGATTGGCGAAACGTGCCCGCACCCGCATGGTACCGGACTCGCCGTCGACCTTGTTTTCCGAGAAGTTCAGCTTGCCATGGAAGGGACGTGAGGCGCCGTCCGCGATCTTTACCGTGACGTCGAGCCCTCCACCACCTTCCTGCAAAGCCTTCCCGTTCTCACGGGCGAGCGCCGCGTAGGCGAGCAATCGGCGCTCGTCGACGTCGAAATAGAAGTCGATCGGATCCAGCGAAACGATGCTGGTCAATTCAGTCTGATCTGCCTGGACAAGGTTCCCAGGAGAGATCATATGCCTGTCTATCCGGCCACTGAGCGGCGCAGTGATCTGCGTGTATTCCATGTCCAGTTCCGCCCTGTCGGCGCTCGCCTGAGCGCCCCGGACGTTGGCCTGGGCCGAAAGCCATTCACGCCGTCGGTCGTCGAGCACCGATATCGACTGGCTGCCATTGGTGGACAGCGCCTCCGCGCGTCGGAACTGCGCCTCGGCGTATGTCTGGGTGGATTTCGCAACCTCTAGCGCTGCGTTCGCCTCGTTGAGCGCGGTCCTGAACGGTCGCTGGTCGATAACGAATAGAGGGTCGCCGCTTTTAACGAGGGCACCGTCGTTAAACTGGACTTTGTCGAGGTATCCGCCGACCCTAGCGCGGACAAGGACCTCCTCCACGGCACGGAACCTGCCAATGAACTCGTCCTGATCAATGACTTCGCGTACCACAGGCCTGGCAACAGAGACGGGCGGCGGAGACGCCTCTTGTGCTAGTGCCGTCGAAGTACAGAGGGCGGCCAACATCGCGAGCGTGGCCGACTTCGCATGCCTCCGCGATCTGGTGGGTTGGTAGAGTTTCATGGTTGATGCCTTGTCTCTCGAGGTATTTCTGGAGAGACAGTCTGGCGGGGCAACCCAATGAGTTGATTGTATCTTACGGCTCTCTCAGGGTCGACGGCTCGCGCTTTTGGACGATCCAGTCGTCGCAACTTTGAGCGCGCCACGAGCTGCGATTTCTTACAATATCGCCTTGGCAGATGGCCATAGCGTCCGCTCATCAACCGCTCCAACTAGGAGAACATCGATGAGAGACAGCTACCAGCCCCGCAATGACAACTACGGCACAGGACCGATGATGTTCCTCATACTCTGCTTGATGGCGGGGATGGTCGGCTATCTCGTCGCATTCGGCGATACATTCAGGGCCGGCTCGACTCCTCGTGTCTATCTGGCCGACATGCCTGAACTGTATGCCAAGCCCGTTTCCAGGTGATGAGCTCGCGCTGAAGCGGGCACGATCCCAAAAGCAGCGAGCTAGCTCACCTAGAGCAAAGCCAGCGAACTTCTCCGGTTTCGGAAGCGCAGTAGCGGCGAGACGCGGGGGATGCATCAAACAATCTGAGCGGCGCTCCCTCATCGATACAGGTGTCGCTAGCTTCGCAATCTTTGAAGCTCGTGACCATTAGGGAACAGTCGCGCTCGCTGAGCGCGCGTTTGAAGGGAAGACACATGAAAATCACCTATCACGTCGGCCAACATGACGGCGGTTTTGCCTATCGTCTGGATGACGTTTGGTCGGAGCCGTTCCGAACACATGACCAGGCTTTAAGGGCAGCAAAGGCAGCGGCGCAACGGCAGCATATCGAGGGCCGAGATGCCGAGATCACTTATCAGAACGCCGACGGCACCTGGAAGAGCGAACACGCCCTCGGTGGCGACAGGCCGGAAACGGCAGTCGTGGATGACGCCTGAACCCAGCAGCTAACGAAAGAGGCCCCGCCGAGCAATGCGCCCGCCGGGCCTCTTTATGTTCTAAATAAATGTCGGTATCGACGTGCTAGCTTATGACCGAGCGCCTACTTGGCGAACGCCGCAGCTCCAGCCTTGGCGACAGCCTCATCCTGATCTTTGTTGCCACCGCTCACGCCCACGGCGCCAATGACTTTTCCGTCGATTTTAAGTGGAATCCCTCCCTGCATCACGACATAGCCTGACGACAGTAGCGCGGTCCGGCCTCCGTTCGCGGCATTCTCCAAATTCCCCGTGCTCTGCCAGAAGGCCGCTGCCGTCTCCGCCTTGCCTTGCGCGATCTTCGCGCTTGCTGGAAAAGCTCCGTCCATGCGCTCTGCCGCGACGATCGCGCCCGAGGTGTCGACTACGAAGATACTTGAGGGCGGGCCCTTCTTCGCTTCTACGACCGCAGCTGAAATCACCTTTCGAGCAGCGTCGGCATCAAGAACTGCCGACGTCTGGGACGATTGCGCATAGGTCGGGGCGGCGCATGTCAGAGCCACGCTCAGCGACGCCGCTATAAGGGCACCATCGCGCTGAAACTTCGACGGCGTTGTTTGGGCTAGACTGCGAAAGTATTTCTTCATCGAGAACTCCATTTGAATACGGGGCGCGGAACGCCACGAACGCGCGCCAACCTAGGCACTTTAGGCCCCGCGTTCTTGTAACTTCGGGTCACGAGTTGATGAGCGCTACAGGACGGCGTGACGGCAGCGCGTCGAGTTTCCAAGCCAACGGTTATGCATCAACCGTGTCGGCTTGACGCTGACTGTGTTCTTCATCGAACGACAACGGCACGAGAATCTCGAATATCGCCCCACCATCGTCGTGATTTCGGGCAGTCAGCGAGCCACCGTGTGCCTCCACAATCGTCTTGCAGATTGCCAGTCCGATGCCCATGCCGTCGCTTTTGGTAGTGAAGAACGGAAGGAAAAGTTTGGCGAGGTTCTCTGGTGCGATCCCGGTACCATGGTCTCGAATCTGTAATCTTACCAGTGGAGGTTCCGCTGCGGACAGCGAAATGCTGAGTTCGCGATGCTCCGCGGATACGGCTCCCATGGCTTGAATTCCATTGGTCACGAGATTTGCTATGACCTGCTGGATCTCGACCCTATCGGCCAGGACGATTGCTTCCTGAATGTTGAAGTGCGTGGTGACCCGTGTCGAGGCCGACATCAATTCCCGATCAAGAAGTTCAACGACGTCTGTTACGATGTCCCTCAGATCCACGGTTTCGAGCGTTCTTTGGGCGCCGCGGACTTGCTCTCGCGTACGCTGGATAATCTCGCTTGCTCGCATGCTGTGAGTGATGGCCCGTTCGGCCGCAGTCGAGGCCGCCTTGATGTCGGGTGGATTTGCCTTGAGCCAGCGAACACAAGCCTGAGCGCTCATGACAACCGCTCCGATCGGTTGGTTTACCTCATGAGCGATCGAGGCCGAGATGGCGCCCACGGTCGCCACCCTTCCTACGCGGGCAAGCTCTGCCTGCGCCGCGATTAGAGCCTCCTTCGCTTGTTCTCGTTGAGTCACGTCGATCATCGCGCAAGCCACGCGGTCAAAGGTGTCCTTGTCTTCAGGAAACGCTATGACAAAGATTACGATGACCTCGGCTCCCTCGCCGCGGAGCAATCGCGTCTCCATTTCGACGCGATCATCGCCGGAGCATATCCCCATTATGATAGCGTCCGCCAACTCGCTGTGCGGCGGAAGGAAGCGGTCGATAGAGCCAAGCACCTCTGAATCGCTGCCCTTACCGAGCAATTGCACCGTTGCGCTGTTCACGTCCACGAAACTTATCAGCTTCGCACATTCGTCAACCATCGCCGGATTGTTGCCGAGGTAGGCCCTGAGCTCTTGTGGCGAATATCCACGAACAGGCTCTAACCGCTTCCAAAGCGACGAGAGGTCGACTTCGCACAGCGAGACGTGGTTCTGTGCGAAGATTGACCTGTATCTGATATCGCTTTGAGCGAGTGCATCGAGGGCCTTCCTCCGGGCACTTGCATCGAAGGCGATAAGGCTCAGCCCACCGGTGATGGCAAGGTAGAAGCCTACTGCCACCAAGCCGCTGTACTGGGAGAGCGCCTGTGAAACGACAGGGGTTAGCGCTCCGCCGATGATCCCACCTATGTTGAAGGCCACCGATGTTCCCGAGTATCGAACTCGGGTCGGGAACAGACCGGGCAGCCAGGCGCCAAGCGGCCCGTTCACAAAACCCATTACCCAGAGCGAGAACGCCAAGTAGATAAAGATGACAAATAGTGAGCCGCTACCCAGCATGGGTGCGAGAACGATCCCGGAAATGATCGTGCCAATGCATCCGAAGATCAGAATGCGTTCTGGATCGATGCGATCTGAAAGCCAGCTCGCGACGACGATCCCTGCCGCCATGAACAGGATCGCGCCAAGTTCCACCATGAGAAACGAGGATCGTGTATAGCCGAGCTCTGACGTTCCGTAGCCAAGGGCGAAGGCAGTCACAACGTAGTACAGAGAGAAGCAGGCTACGACGCCGAACGCCCCAAACACGACTTGGTCCATATGCAACCGAAAAATGTCGAGCAAAGGCACGCGAGAGGGCTTCGCCTTGCTTATGGCAGCATGGAAGTCCCGCGTTTCAACCAGATTGAAGCGGATCCAGATCCCCATCCAGACCAGCGGCGCGCTCAACAGGAATGGAACTCTCCAACCCCAATCGGAGAACTGCTCGGGTGATAGCGTCAGCGTCAGGATGAGGAACAGACTGTTCGCCAACAAGAAGCCGATTGGAGCGCCTAGCGGCGCGAACATCGCATATCTTGCTCTCCACCCCTTTGGAGCATTCTCGAGGGCAAGAAGGGCCGCACCGGTCCATTCTCCTCCTAGCGCCAGCCCCTGCCCGAACCTCAGCAGACACAGCAGAGCCGGCGCCAGCCATCCAGCGATAGCGTAGGTTGGCAACAGTCCGATCGCCGCGGTAGACGCGCCCATCAACAAAAGAGACACCACCAGCGTCGCTTTTCTACCCACCCGATCTCCGAAATGACCGAAGACCGCCCCGCCGAGGGGCCTTGCTATGAATGCGATGCCGAAGCTGGCGTACGCGCCGATCAACTCCATAGAGGACACGGTCGCCGGGAAGAAAAGGGGGCCAAACACCAGGCTTGCCGCTGTCGCGTAGATATAGAAGTCGTAGAATTCGACGGAGGTCCCGACCAAGCTGGACATCAAGACGCGGAATGTCATTCCGCTCGACATCGGTTCGTCACCGAAGCGTTCGGCGTCGGGCTGGGCTTTAGCGGTCATCGAAATCGGTCCTGGGGATTGAGATATTTCGGCCTCCCAACCTGCTCGGACACTACAATATCGGGCCGCCGCCAGAACCTATTCTTATGGATAGGTCGAGCTTTCCTCCCACGCGTAGTAGTTATTCACGCGTCGTTTGGAACCTCGTGGCCAATTTCCCAGTTGCGGATACCAAACCAAATAGGCTTTGAGGTCGATGCCGATGACGGCTGCTTTGGGTAGATGGAACAACAAGGACGCAGCAGCCGAAACGCCGCTTGTCGTCGTCGTGGATGACGACGACGGGATGCGTGATGGCGTCCGAGATGTTCTACACTCGGTCGGCATCGAGACCTTGGGGTTCTCGTCGACTTCCGCACTGTTGGCAGAGACCCTACCCGATCGTCCCGGCTGCCTTATACTCGACGTTCGCTTGCCGGGCCTTAGCGGGCTCGACCTCCAGGCGAAGCTTAATGCCATGGGCAACAGACTTCCAATAGTTTTTATGACCGGATACGCAGACGTTCCGATGAGCGTTCGCGCGATGAAGGCCGGGGCCACCGATTTTCTTACGAAGCCATTTCGCGACCAAGAGATGCTTGATGCTGTCTCTGTAGCTGTGGAGAAAGACCGGGCGCGGCGTCTCGAGCTGGGTGCAGCCAATGAGGCTACAAGAGCCGCCTCGTCGCTCACTCCAAGAGAGCATGAGGTCATGGAGGCTGTCGTCAAAGGCCTACTCAATAAACAAATCGCACACCTACTCGACATCTCTGAAGTGACCGTAAAAATTCACAGGGGTAACGTCATGCGCAAGATGAACGTCACCTCACTTGCCGATCTCGTCCGGAAGGCTGAGATCCTCAAGGCGCTCGCCTGAGCCACGGCTGTCGTCGACTCATACAATCGTATTATTACAAAATCGCGCCAGTCAGACTAACTAGATGTCATAGCCCGCAAGTCAGGGAAAAGGAACATCAGGTGTCTGGCGACAAAAAATCCGTAGCGATCGTGGATGACGACGAGGCACTCCTCGAGGCCACTTCAGGGTTCCTCGAGTCAATGGGCTATGACGCGTTGCCTTTCAGTTCGGGCAGCTCATTCCTTGCTTACGATAACATCGAGCTGGTCAATCTGTTGCTGACCGACGTGAACATGCCCGAGATGACCGGGCTTGAGCTATTGGACATCGTGAAGGCGCGGTGGCCCTCGATGCCCATCATAATGATGACGGCTTTGAAGGACGAAGTGACAAGGCGGCGAGCGATAGCTGGTGGTGCGCGAGATGTTCTAAAGAAGCCGATCCTGGCCGATGATTTGATCAAGTGCATTGAGGACGCATGAGCGGACTGACGTTTTCGCTTCGGAGATGGCGCCCGCCTTTCGGTACGCGGTGGCGGGATCGAAGAACGGGTCGAAGCGTCCCTGCTCGAAAAAGCAACGCCACTGAATGGTCGCGGTCCGCACCGCGGCTCTACGCCAACGACGAAGCATCGCGAGAACAAGCTCCTCTTTGCCGGCGTTCATGAACGTCGGCAGCTTGTCGCAGCGATAGATCGGAGGGCGCTCGCGCTTCCGTTTAGGCAAGACGCGCGTCTCTCGAAGAGGGCACGCGTGCTGCGTCCTGCATCATCTTGCGCGAGATCCAATCAGGCGTCAGGAGAGCGAGAATGTCTTCCGCAGCGGCAAGGTAGAAGTCGCGTTCATGGCCTTCCATGGTCGTGCCCACGACCGCCACTTCGAGCATCGACTGGAATGCCGCAACTCGCGACGCATGTTCGTCACGATGCCCCAGATCATCTGTTGCGCTGCCGCGACTGTCGATTACGCCGTGATTGAAATCCGCCAAACGCCCGCCCCATTGCTCTTCCTATGAGGAAATGGTCGGGCGAAAAACGAACGGCCGCAATAGCGTTTTCGACGTTGGATCGACCAATTGGCGTGACGCCATCAACCTAATATGCAGTAGTGGCGAACGCGATCGGCCGAGCGGCTTCAACCTCGTATGCGGGAATGCCATAAATCTAGTCACCCGTGATGGGACACCGGACGAATAGCGCAGGTCCGAGTGTACTGGCCATAGCATCTACCGAACTACATTCGGAAAACCAATGCTCCACCGACGAGGCCAGCCCCCATTGCGGCCATCAAAAGATGCTCTCCTTCTGCGAACTTCAATTCCTGGTTCGCGACAGCAAGGGACAAGGCAACGGTAGCGGCAGAAGAGTTCCCATATGTTTGAATCGTCCGAACGATCCTTTCATGTGGCACACCCAGATCTCTTGCGACGATGTCAAGAATACGAGAATTGGCCTGATGGGGGATGAAGCGGTCGATGTCCTCAACAGCGATCTCCGCTTCGGAAAGCGCTCGACGGGAGACATCTGTCATCAAGGTCACCGCGCGCGCAAAGACCTCGCGCCCGTCTCGCATCGTCATTAGGAATTCTTGCGCGTCGAACTCGGATGGGAACGGTAGATTACTACCGCCAGCCGGTATTTTGATCAAATCATAGCCGCTACCGTCCGAGACGAGTTGTGAAGCAAGAAGGCCGCGGGCGTAGTCTTTCTCCGGCACAAGGACGACGGCGCCGGCGGCGTCAGCGAAGAGAACAGAGCTCGGCTTCTCGGCAGGATTAATCCGGCGACTGAGAATGTTGGCGGCGACAACCAGAACAGCCCGACCGTGCGCTCGAACGAAACCATCTGCGAGCGTGAGTGCGTAAATGAAGCCGGAACAGGCGCCAGCAAGATCGACCGCGCCTGAATTCGGAAGACCCAGCTTGTATGCCAGCAGCGGCGCCGACGGTGGCAAGAGATGATCCGGCGTCGACGTAGCTAGCAAGGTCAGCCCTATATCGCTTCGGCAAATTTCCGCGTCATCGAGCGCCAATTGGCTGGCAGTGGCGGCAAGGCCGCTCAGCGTATCCTCGTCATCGGCCCAATAGCGCGTCCGGATGCCGGTTCGGCGCTCGATCCAGCCAGCCTCAAGGCCTAGCCTTGCCTCGATTTCCGAATTTTCAACGCGTCGTCCTGGAACGGCATGACCAAATCCGGCAATGCGCGACGAACTTACTGACTTCATTTTGCGTGCTCCAGGACAATGGACGCCACCTCGTCTATGGCATCGTAAGCGCGGCCGATCTCCTGTGCCGTCAAGCAGTAAGGAGGCATCAGATACAAGACATTGCCAAGCGGGCGGATTAGCAGGCCACGGCCCCGAAAGAAGGCCCGCATCTGCTGTCCGACTTCCGCAAGATAGCCGCCCGTCGGCACCACCAAGTCCAGCGCCGCTATCGTGCCGATTTGACGAAGATTGGCGAACCGGCGATCGCCGGCGAAGCGGGCAAGGTTGCACCGATGGGCCTCTTCTATTGTCTCTATGCGAGACAAAACCGGCTCCGCCCGCCAAATCTCCAAATTGGCGACCGCCGCCGCGCAGGCAATCGGATTGGCGGTGTAGGAGCTCGAATGGAAGAAGGTTTTCCGCCTATCGGTGGAGAGATGAGCATCGAAGATCTTGGCAGTTGCAAGCGTTGCCGCGAGCGGTATGGCGCCGCCGGTCAGTCCCTTAGAGGTGCACAGAATGTCTGGCGCAATCGAGGCCTGCTGGCACGCGAACATCGTCCCGGTCCGCCCCCAACCTGTCATGACTTCGTCGGCGATAAACAGGCATCCGAAACGCTCGGCAATATCCTTCAACGAGGCCAGCATACTTGCCGCATAGATCTTCATTCCGCCGGCACCCAGAACCAGAGGCTCGATCAAGAGGGCCGCAACGCGGCCTGTTCGGCAAACAGCCTCGAAACAGTCGAGTACATCCTGCTCGCGCCCTGCCTGCGGGAATGGAAGTCGATCGACGCCAAAAAGCAGCGGCTCGTAGGCAGCATTGAACACACCCCGCTCCCCGGCCGACATCGTGCCGATGGTGTCGCCATGGTAACTCCCCTCCATCACTACGATACGGTCGCGCGGCTCGCGGCGGTTGTGGAAATAGCCCAGTGCCATCTTTATCGCCACCTCGACAGCGGTCGACCCACTGTCGGAATAGAAGACATGCTCCAATCCGAGTGGAGCGATTTCGACCAAGCCTTGCGCCAACCGCTCAGCGGGCTCGTGCGAAAATTCGGCGAAGATTACCTGATCATAGGCCTCAGTCGCGGCACGGATGGCCGCCATGATCTTCGGGTGTCGATGGCCATGAGTAATGACCCACCAGGAAGAGATTGCGTCGAGGAGGTGATTGCCATTCTCATCTATGAGGTAGGCCCCATCTGTCGACGTGATGCGCGTCATCGGTGGCTCGAGCGCATGCTGGGTGAAGGGATGCCACACGGTTGATCGGTTCATTGGGAGCCCCCAGCGAAAATGGATAGGTCGAAATTCTCGGCGAATGCGCGGCGAAGTCCATCACAGCTCATTTCTGCAATCCACGGTAGGCGACCGACTATTTGGGTGCCACTCGAATTGCCAATGATGCGTTGCGTCTCCCGGTTTTCGTCGCCGATGAATGCGATCCCGAAAAGTGGGATGCCGCGATGTCTCATAGCCTCGACGGAGAGCAGCGTATGGTTGATCGTGCCGAGCGACGTGCGTGCGCAAAGAATGGCGGGAATTTGCCATTGCGCGAAAAGGTCTGCAAAGAGCAGGTCATCCGCAAGTGGCACCAGAAGACCCCCGGCCCCCTCTATGACCAAGGGGGCGTCTGTTTCCGGTGGAACAAGCCGGGCGGGATCGATCGCAACGCCGTCGAGACGGGCGGCGAGATGCGGCGAGGCAGGTGTTCCCAGGCGATAAGCCTCCGGCAGAATCCGTTCACGGCCAATGCCGCCAAGCCGCAGAACGGTCTGGCTATCGGTCTCCCCGTCGAGGCCCGACTGCACAGGCTTCCAGTAGACGGCGTCCAGGGCTGCGGTCAGCGCGGTCGCAAACATCGTCTTTCCAATGCCGGTATCCGTACCTGTCACGAGATAGCGTAGATTCATGGTCTGTCCTCCTCGATCGCAGCAGCCAACCGCGCGATCATCGCGGTGATCTGTTCTTCATCGACATTGAGGGTGATGGAGAGACGAAGGCGCGCGGTACCATTGGGCACGGTTGGCGGCCTGATCGCCCTGATGTCGAAACCCTCGCTTTGCAAGCGCGCCGCAACCCGCAAAGCCCGCGCGTTGTCGCCCATCACGATTGGCTGGATCTGCGATCCGCTCGGACTGATCCCAAGCTCGGAGAGCAAAAATGCGGCAGCGAATTCGCGCAAAGCATGAAGACGGTGTCGCCGCTCAGACTCGTCGTCCACTATCCGCAACGCCTCGCGCACACCGGCTGCTACGAGCGGCGACGGCGCAGTCGAGTAGATGAAATTGCGGGCGCGATTGACCAGGTAATCCGCAAGAACGGCAGGCAGGGCGAGGAGTGCGCCGGAAACACCTAGCGCCTTGCCGCAAGTATGCAGCGTAATCAGGCTATCCGAGCGCGTGAGGTCAGATGTGAGCCCGCGGCCGCCGGTGCCGAATATGCCCGTTGCATGCGCCTCGTCGACGACGAGAAATCCGTCATGCCGTTCAGCGAGTTCCAGCAACTCCATGAGCGGCGCCCGGTCACCATCCATGGAATAGAGGCTCTCGACAGCGATCCATGGGTGCCCCTTGCCGCCAGCCCGCCGCCAATCACCCATAGCGCCATCGAAAGCGTCGACGTCATTGTGGCGGGCAGCGACTGCTTCGGCCTTGCCGGCTGAAATGCCATCAAGGGCGCTCGCATGGATCAATTCGTCATATACGACGAGATCGCCGCGTTTGGGTAGGCAGGAGAACAGCGCAACGTTCGCAGAGAACCCGCAACCGAAATATAGAGCCTTCTCCGCCTTGAAGAAGGTTGCGGCATCGGCTTCAAGTGCTTCATGCACCCAGTGATTGCCGCGTAGCAGGCGCGATCCGCCAGAGCCTGAAGGGATGCCTTGCTCAATCGCAGCATATATCGCAGCAGCCAGGCGCGGCGAACGGGAGAGTGACAGGTAATCGTTCGAAGAGAAGTCGATGCCTTGATACGGAGATAATGCCCGTAGATGTGATTTTCGGCCGAGGCCATCGAGCGTGGCTTGGTAGCGGCGCAACAACGGCGCACTCACTTCTGCTGCTCCAACTCCAAAGGTTTCAGACCGAGCCGACGAAAGAGAGAGCCGTCATGATCTTCGCCAGGGTTGCCGGCCGTCAGCAACGTCTCGCCGACAAAAATGGAGTTGGCGCCCGCGAAGAAGCAAAGAGCCTGCATTTCGTCGCTCATGTCTGTCCGCCCGGCGGAAAGCCGAACAAAGGATTTCGGCATGAGAATACGCGCCAAGGCGATAATTCTGACGAAATCGAACGGGTCGATGGGGGCCGCATCCTGCAGTCTTGTGCCGGGGATCGGTATCAGCATGTTGATAGGAACACTTTCCGGCGGAGACGGCAGGTTGGCCAGTGTCACCAGCATGGAAATACGGTCCTCGATGGTTTCACCCGTGCCAAGGATGCCGCCGGCGCAGACCTTGATGCCAGCTTCTCTTACATTGGCCAGCGTCTCCAGTCGGGCCCCAAAGGTGCGGGTGGTGATGATTTCCGAGTAGTGCCGCTCGGACGTATCGATATTGTGGTTATAATAATCCAGTCCCGCATCGGCGAGCTTGGCGGATTGCTCTGGTGTCAGCATGCCAAGCGTCATGCATGTCTCCATGCCGAGCGCCTTGACGCCCTCGACCATAGCAACCACGGCATCCATGTCGCGGTCCTTCAGATTTCGCCAGGCAGCGCCCATGCAGTAACGCGAGGCTCCTCCATCCTTCGCCTTCCGGGCTTCCGAGAGCACCCGCTTCACCTCCATTAATTTCGACGCCTTGAGACCGGTCGGAGCGTGAGCGGATTGGCTGCAGTAACCGCAATCCTCTGCGCAGCCTCCGGTCTTAATCGAGAGGAGCCGGCTCATCTGAATGGCATTGGGATCGAAGTTTTCGCGATGGACCTCATGTGCATGAAAGAGAAGGTCAGAGAATGTCATGTTGTAGATAATTTTAGCATCTTCGATTGTCGCGCCGGGTGATAATTTCCGAGAAAGTCGAGCTTCACTCTGCTTATTCGTTAAAACGATATCCATCGCGCCATCCAATTCGAATCATAGTAGATATATCGAGCAAATTATCTATAATTTTTCTGCGCGCAACCTCATTCGCCTTCCGGTGTAGGCAGAACGTTAAAAACGGACGCGTCTAGTGAGATTTTATGCGCTTTGCAGGGAGGCACCGGCGCGGCGCTTCTCTATCAGCCGCAGCACATGGCGCTCGAGTGTGCGGACTGCCTCATCGAGATTGCCGGAGCGCAGATGCTGTAGGACCGCATGATGATCCGCATCGTAACGCGGCACAGCCCACCCTTTATTGCCTTCGAGAAACAGAAACCGGGAGCCCACCATGTGGAGATCGTCGATCTCTGCGAGCAATCTCGGCATCTCGCAGGGGGTGAGCAGCAGGCTGTGGAATTGCCGATTTGCAGATTCTTGCTGAACGATGTCGACCGCTTGATCGCAGGCTCTCGCAACGACCTCGGCATTGTCGAGCATGTGCGAAGTAAGATGTGGCGCGGCTTGCCGAAGTGCCAGCCCTTCGAGAACAGATCGCATTCTGGTTGCTTCTTCGACTGCAGCCGAGTTGAAAGATGCGACCCTTACACCGCGGCGCGCTTCGCTTACGGCGAGGCCTTGAGCTTCAAGTCGGCGGAGCGCCTCGCGAACCGGCACATGGCTTGCTCCAAACTCTTCCGCGATATGCTCTTGACGCAGACGCGTGTCGGCCTGGAGCACGCCCGTTATTATCCGGTCGGCTAGGACGCGGCTGATGCGGTGTGCGATCGTATCTTCTGTGGCGCTCATCCTTCCGTGGATAAATTTTTCAAAGCTTGCTGTCGAGGCCGAGAGCGGCGGTCCCACGAAATTTCATAATCCGGAGTAGCCAAACCAAAGTGCAAATCGGCAGCGAGCCCTAAAGTTCATCGCCATTCGCGTCACAGCCGACACTCTCATTGAGCACATTGTGGAGGCTAGATGCCGGAAAGAACACCTATGTCACTGGAGCACCAGATATTGTCGACCGTATTGCGTGATGACGCAGATGTCTCCGCTCCTCTTCAGTTCGAAGTCGTAGCGGTTCTTAATCAGGTAATGGCGCGAGGGATCGCTGCGGGGGACATGCTTCTCCTCGACTAGAACGTCCATGCGTGCCGTGTCGCCATCGATTGTTACCCGCGGGTTGGCGACGGAATGCGTCGTGCCTAGGGTGGAAAGCGATGTCGTCAGCGCCGAGACTATGAAACCCCGGCCCTCGATAACAGGATAATCGGAGCCGGCGATGGCGGCTGCCGGCCGCAAGTCGGAGCCGGCATTCTCCGCCAAGGATGACGCGAGGAGATCGTTGTCGCGAAGATCGATGCCCGCGGTGAAGCGATAGAGGGCCTCGACGACGGCGAGCCTGTCTGCGCCCTCCTGTGCGAACGATGGCGATATGGTCATGAACGTGCCCCTTGTCGTGCCAGAGGCCCGCGGAACGCACGCCTTCCCCGACATCGGCGCGCTGGGCGCCAATGGATGTGGTAGTGAGAACTGCTGTTGAACCGGTTATTCGAGATCGGCGTCGATCCGCTCGATCAGGCCGATGGCATAGATCGCGATCTTCAGATCGCCGCTCTCGTGTCCGAAATCGCCGGTGGAATCGAGCCGGACGCTATAGAAATGCCTCGAAGGCAATGGGCCAGCGGAGACCGACTGCCGGTAGAGACAATTTCGACACCAATGAGATCTGACTATCGGTGCCGCACGAGCGCTGCGATCAGTTGAGAGCGATGACAGCGCTTGAATTGCTGAAATGATTGCGGGAATGCGGTTTACCGGAGTCGTGACTGGCGGCTAGAGCGGTACGGCGCCAGTTATTCGGAGTGATGCCAAAAACCTTTCGGAAAGTCTTGCAGAGGTGCGCCTGATCAGCCATGCCGCAATCCAATGCGATCTCGCTAAGAGCTGTATTGGTCTCTGCGATCAGTTCTTTCGCCAATTCCATACGCCGACGAAGGACATAGCTGTACGGGCTCTCTTTGTATGCCGCTTTGAAGACCCTGGAGAAATATGTTTTGCTGAGCTTAGTCATCGTAGCCAGTTCTTCCACCTTGATGGTTTCGGTGAGGTTGGCTTCGATGAACTGCATAATTTTTCTACGCTGCCACGGCAGAAGCAGGTCACGCTGGACAACCTCGGCGGACTGATCCGGAAGCACCACAGGCGCCTGGCCTGGGGTAGACATGGCACGCGACAGGTCGATGTCAGATACGATTACCAGCGCGGCTGCGGCGATGATCTTGTGATCCTTGGTCGGGGCGTAGGCGTTCATCAGACTCTCCGTTATTTGGGTTTCGATGAGCAGATGTTGCCTGTCCCTGAGCTTGAAATCTGTTCGGACCACGGTGTGCCGAAGCCATACCTTTTGGTTATATTCGACTGCCCAAAGCGTGATCTCGATCTAAGAAGCGTTGAATGTCATCCGACAATGATGTTGGCTGCCATCAATCCGCTCAGGTCTTGAGCAGCTTGAGATGCTCTGGTCGCTGACCGATATCGAAACAGAAATGACCATGAACCTAGAATGGTGGCCGTGGATTACAGTCCTGTCTGGGAGCCGCGTGATTGGAGATGCTGTATGGACACTAAGGTGGCGATCGCTGTCCTAGCTGCGGGCCGGTCCAGCCGTATGGGAAGCTTCAACAAGTTGTTGTCGAACTTTGCTGGGGTACCATTGATCCGGCGGACAGTGGAATGCGCCACCGCTTGCGATGATTGCCCCGTGATTGTCGTGACCGGCCATATGGCCACCGAGATAACAAGCGCTATCGGGGAGCTCGTTGTGACGGTCGTTCAAAACGACTCGTACGCCTCGGGAATGTCTTCCTCGATACGAGCTGCACTGCGGGCGGTTCCTCAAACCTGCGACGGCGTTCTCATCCACTTGGCCGACATGCCATTGATAAACGAGAGCCACATGTCCTCACTGATCCAAACCTTCAAGGACAACCGAGGTTTGTCAGTTGTACGCGCGATGGCATTTGGAGAGCCTGGCAATCCGGTCATCCTTCCAAGATTACTTTTCCAGGCTCTTGACGAAACTGACGGCGACACAGGAGCACGCAAAGCAATCGCGGCAAGCGGACTACCAGTAGTCGGCGTGGAAATTGGAGCAGCGGCGACATGCGACGTCGATACACCAGAAGCACTTGAGGCCGCCGGAGGTCGCCGACCGTGATAAACCATGACCGGCCTCCGAAAGCCAATTTCAACGCGCCGGATCTAACGTACACGGGATCCGGACGGACGAAGGCAGCACACGACGCATCTCGCGCAGGACCGCGGCCTCTTCGTTGGATCATCGGTACGGAACTGAGATCTTTTCCAAGGCAGGAACCTAGGCGTTCGAACGCGCCGATCGAATCCTTGCCGGCGTCAAACACCGTCGAGTACCGAAAAAGAGCTTAGCAAGGATTCCCCGCCGGCGACGCTGGATTCGTAGGGAAAAATCTCTCCAAAACCAAGGGCATTCACGATCCTCGATCTGGTTCGACGCTGCTCGGCACATGTATCGAAGCGGCATCCGGTGCATTCCACCCCCTTGACACCATTTCGTCGTAACCGGAGCGGTATCCCATCATAGCGTTTTCGATTACCTTTCCGATGTCATTGAAACCAGCCACGAAATCTGGATTATTTGCAGCGGTTGTTTCGCCGTCAACGATAGCGGCCATTCGCGCTAAGCCCGCCGTGTCTTGCTCCACGAACACCGTCTTTCGCTTCTCAACCTCATAGGGGTGCATACCAAGCGACTGCAGCGCTATCCCAGCAGCCTGGATTGAACCGTCGAACATCTCCCGCACGATGTGGTCCGCTCCGGCATCAGCCAGTTTGTAGTAGTGAAGACGATCATAGGCGCGAACAATGATCGTGACGCCGGGGTTGACCCTGCGTGCGTGAGAAACGATCTCCGTGGCGCGGTCAGGGTCGTCTATGGCAACGATGAGCAATGTCGCGTGGGCCAGACCAGCCGAATCCAGCAGATCTGGACGGCCAGCATCTCCAAAAAACGACTTCACCCCGAATTTGCGCACATTGTCTACAACGTCTGCTCGGTAATCCAGGACGACAGGCTTGTATCCGTTTGCGAGCAGCATTCGATTCACGATCTGCCCGAAGCGCCCAACCCCTGCGAGGATGATCGTGCCCTCATCCGGCTGGTCAACTGTTCTGCGACGGCCTCCGCTCTTCTCTAGCATGACAACGATCCGGTCAGAGAGTTTGAACAGCAACGGCGTGACGACCATACCGAATGTAATGACCAGTACCGATACCGACACGAATTGAGACGAGAGAATTCCGCGATCACCGCTTATCGACAGCAGGACGAAACCGAACTCTCCAGCCTGTGCAAGACCAAACGCGAATAACCATCCAGACGGCCCGCGGACTTGAAAGAACCACGCCAAAGGAAGAAGTACCAACGCCTTGATCGCAATCAAGGCCAGTGTTGCAGCAAGCACGACCGGCCAGTTCGCATAGAGCACCTCCGGGTCGATTTTTGCTCCGATAGTCATAAAAAATAGCCCAAGCAATAGCCCCTTGAATGGCTCGATGTCGTTCTGCAGCTCATGCTTGAACTCGCTGTTCGCAAGAACGACGCCTCCCAGGAACGCGCCAAGTGCCGGCGAAAGACCCACTGCAGACATGAGGACGGTTATAGCGACCACCACCAGCAGCGCCGCTGCGGTGAATACCTCCCGAAGCCCGAGAAGCGCTATCGTCCGGAAGACCGGGCGAGACAGGAAATGAGCAACAGCAACCACCACTCCCACCGCCGCGATGGTGACAATCGCAGAAACCCAGCCGGGGAGCCCTGCCAAGAGATCCGCGCTCCCATGCGCCGACGGTGATCCATGGGCGCTTCCGGCTATTAGCGGAATACACGCAAGCATGGGAATTACCGCCAAGTCCTGAAACAGAAGTACCGCGAAGCTCGCCTGGCCACCATCCGATCTAAGAAGGCCTTTCTCTTCGAGAGTCTGCAGAACGATCGCAGTTGATGACAAGGCTGCCACGAAACCAAAAAGTACGGCTTGCTGCCACTCGAATCCGAGCCCTATCCCGGCGAACGTGACCACGGCGATCGTGGCTACGACCTGAAGCCCGCCAAGACCGAGTAGCTTGCCTCTCAGCCGCCAAACCATCTGGGGGTCGATCTCAAGGCCGATCAGGAACAGCATCATTACAATGCCGAATTCCGAAAACTGCTCGAGGGTCGCGGACCCAGTCACCGATATCTGGAAGACCGGACCGATCAGGACGCCAGCGGCGATATAGCCGACGACGGAACCCAGTCCGATGCGCTGGGAAACGATAACAGCGAGGACCGCTGCAGCAAGGTAGCAAAGTGCGTAGATTGCGAAGCCTTCCAACGGTCAGTTCCTCACCAGATCGATTAAGTCATAGCTCCCAAAAATCGGCAGCTGGCGGACGTCTGCGATTGCAAAACTGTCGTCACGAAGCGCTGCCAGCAGCCGTGGGTAGGATCGAATGTGATGTTGCACAGCCGCGTCACCGAGATGATTGGCTGAGTATAGGACAAACGGAGGAAGATACTCCATGCCGCAGAGGGTCGCTGTCTGTTCCAGCGGATAGAGAAACTGTTCGACAACGCGACGATTGCCGCCGCTTTCCGAGTAGTCCGACTTGCTGCCTCCAGTAGTGATACAAGCCATGAGATGCTTTCCCGCCAGCATCTTGCCCCGCGGACCGTAGGCAAAGCCGTACTCGAGAACCAGATCCTGCCATTGCTTGAGAAGAGCCGGGGTCGAATACCAGAACACGGGAAATTGGAAGACGATGACGTCGTGCTCCAGGAGCCGACGCTGTTCGCGATCCACGTCTATGGAAAAGCGTGGATACTCAGCATAGAGATCGACGAACGTCACGCTATCCAAGCCTTTGGCGCTCGCCGCCATGGCCGTGTTGATACTGGACTTCCGCTGCGCCGGATGCGCAAACAGAACTAAAACTCGCATCTGTTCTCTTCCTCTGAGCCTGACGACGCGACCGTTTGAAAGGCCACGCGATACCGTTGCATGGCGTTATCGGCGCATCGGGAGAGTCTTTATTGAAGGATCGCGTCCTTGCGTCGCTAAGGCAGCTTTTCGAGGGTTTGCCGATCCCTCGTCTACTCTTGAAATTTCGGCGTGGTCAGTGTCGATGATTGACCGCGCCGAATTCATTGTAGGATCCGGAAATCCACTGCTGGATTTCAGCACCATATTCTTCCGCTGCGTCCTCCCAAATAAGGTGTCCGCCTTCCAGGAGAACCTGTTGGCAGAGGCTGATCCGCTCGACGAGAAACTCGCCGTTAGCAGGTGGAACGATCGGGTCGTGCCGCCCTGCGAGCACAAGAACAGGCGCTTCTATCTGCGGGAGCACCGTCTCGAGGATCGGAAGTTCCTCGGAGTAGGACCGAACGAAATTCGTCGCTCGGTCAAAGCGCGCGGCGGACGACGAGTGCCAGTAGTCTTCGATTACGGATGGTGGAACCGTGTTTGCGGATGCGCTTGTGACAAAGCCCACCGCCAGATCTCCACCCTGCTCCTCCGCAAATGTTCCAGGCGCTGAGGCGATCAGGTCGACTAAACCGCCTGCGGCCAGTTCGACCTTCGTAGCGCCGCTGCCAACGACTAGACTCTCAAAAAGATCCGGACGGTCGGCCGCGGCAAAGAGCATTGCGAGAGCGCCTACGTCGGGTCCGACGCCGTGCATCCGCCTGATACCCAGTTTCCAGGCAGCTCGCACGAGGAAGCGAGCCATTGCCCTCGGTGACATCAGATCTGAGCGTCCCTCCGACATGCCGAAGCCCGGCAAATCGATTGCTACATATGGCGCCGCTTTTCCGATCGCTGCCAGAATGTTTCTGAATGCGTAAATGCTCTCAGGCCAGGGACTGGTGATGACAACCGGAATTCCCTCGGACCCTCCGCCGGTCGCAATGCGCACATTGACGCCGTCGATTTCCATATACGACACTTTGCCGATATCAGGTAGCACGTTTGCCATCTCACAATCTCCGTTCGCCCGCATACAGCGCGGTTGCGCCCATAGCCGGATCTGTGTCGTGAAGATTAAACATCGGTGCGCCCGGAGATTGTCCGATCGTGCGATCGTCAAGCGCGGGCTTGGGACACGATCCTACAATAACCTGGGCGGATAGCTGCCATAGTCGCTTCCTATTGGGGCCGATTGTTCTTGACCTTGAGGTCAGCCGACTGGGTTCAGCACTCCCCACTCGCTGTCTGCGGTCTGGAAGCTTTTTCTAGTCCGATGGGACGTGCGATCGGAGTTGCCGCATCTATCCGGTATCTGGCCAGCCACAGAACTTCGCTTGATGGGCAGACCGCCCGATAGCTCAATCCCAAGGGCGAGGCGCCCGAGCCAGAATATATGGAGGCGATTTTGTCGCAGAACGAACCGCACACAACCATCAAGACCTATCTGAGGCCGATCGATCGCGATGGCCTGATGGCCTTTGCAGCCCGAGGCCGTGAAAATCCGGACAGACGCGGGACGAACATTGTTCATACGGTCTGCGAGGGCCAGTACCGCACGCTTAGCTACGTTGGCGATCACGAGCCCGTGGTCGTCGATGAGCCCTTGCATCTGTTTGGCCAGGACACGGCGCCTGCGCCAGGCGAGATCGTGCTTTCCGGACTCGGAGGATGTCTTGCAGTAGGGATTACCGCAGTCGCCACGTTCAAGAACATTCGGCTCTCTCGCCTCGAACTTCATATCGAGGGAGACGTTGGCAATACGGCAGCCTGGGGCGCTGGCGGCGCACCCCGCGAGCCTTTCCAGATGGGTTTTCAGGCTATCAGAGTGAAGATCGACGTCGAGGGCGATGCCACCCGCGAGGAGCTGGACGAAATTGTCCGGCTGGCAAACTATTTTTCCCCTGTTGCCAACTCCATGCGAAACCCAGTCCCGCTGGACGTTTCGGTCTCGTAAACCGAGGCCGGAAACAACGCGAGGCCAATGGCATCCTGATCCAGGCCGTCGGCCTCCTCCTGCTGCGGCAAATTCTGGAGCAGGTAGCAGCGCATGCTTGGCGTGCTCTGACGTCCTTGGTGCGCTTACGCATCTGCAGCTGACTTCGTCCATGGGAAGTCGGACGATCAACTGGAACCGAAAGGTGACGATATGCCTACCGACCGCTCAGCAACTTCATGCATCTTTAGACGGGCACCAATGTCGAGGGTGAAAGCACGCGCCGTTGGGCGGGGGATGCGAGCAGCAAACGACAACACGTTCAGGCGCCAAGCTGTTGAGCCGACCCCAACTGACGACACTCCTTCTCTTGCTGATGTCGGCCCAATTATGGCGGTCGCCGGGATCTCTGCCGCAACCTTTTACGTGATCTCGACAGTGATCTTGGGCTATCTGAGATCCTTTCCACTGTTCTACCCGTAACAGCAGAAAGCCGCGACCGGCTAATGCACCGGTGCGAACGACGATACGCTGCATCACACGCGCGCAGCACTACCGCTCCATCAAAAGAGTACGTCGGGAAGCCGTTGAACGAGTGTGCTCTCACAACGACGATAGGTGCGATCCCCGAGTATGTGACGCGTATGGAGTAAGCAGGCTGGACAACGAGCCAGCCTAGCTTGCGCTACGAGTTATCGGCCAGATACTGGTGTATCGCCGCAACCACGACAGAGCCTTCCCCCACGGCAGAGGCAACCCTTTTGATCGAACCAGAGCGGACGTCTCCTACCGCGAAAACTCCGGGTTTGCTCGTGCGATAGGGTGTGATCGGCGAAGCACGTTGTCCGTCATCCGAATACCCGGTCTCCACGAAACCGCTCCGATCGAGATCGACGCAGCCGGCCAGCCAGTCCGTGTTGGGCGATGCACCGATCATCACAAACATGCTTGTAGCAGGGCGGTCGTATGACTGCCCAGTCTTCCTGTTCTTCCAGCTCACGCCCTCAAGACCATCTTCGCCACGAAGCTCCGTTATCTCACACGATTCGTGGAGTGTGATCCGGGGCGAGCTCTTGATCCTTTGAACGAGATAGTCTGACATCGTGGACGAAATTCCGCTTCGCATGACCATATTCACGTGACTGGCCGTTCGCGACAGGAAGACCGCCGCCTGACCTGCCGAGTTGCCGCCCCCGACGATGACAACCTCCTGCGCCGCACAGAGGTTTCCTTCCATTGCCGTGGCCGCATAGTGGATGCCCTGCCCCTCAAACTTGTCGTAGTTCGGAAGATCAAGCGTTCTGTAGCGAGCACCGGTCGCAACCACCACGGCTTTCGCCCGTATTGTGGAGCCATCGGACAGTCCGATCTCGAAAGGTTTCTTCGAGCAGTCGAGGGACACAGTCCTGCGCGAAACACAGATACGCGCGCCGAACTTCTGTGCCTGTATATGCGCCCGTCCAGCCAGAGCTTCGCCCGATATCCCAGTCGGGAAACCTAGGTAGTTTTCAATTTTGGACGATGTGCCAGCCTGGCCACCCGGAGCCAGCGTTTCCACGACGATCGTCCGCAATCCTTCAGAAGCCGCATAGACCGCCGAAGCAAGACCCGAGGGACCGGCTCCGAGAACCACCACATCATAGACGACGCCCTCTTCGGGAGGCTCAAACAGCCCTAGTTCCTCAGCGAGCAATTCGTCGGATGGCTTCGACAGAACGACACGGTCTGGCTTTATCAAGACCGGAAGGGCAGAGACCGGAATGGGGAGCTCCTCCATTGCCCGGATAGCCTCTGGGTCGTTGACGATGTCCAGCACCTCGACAGGATAGAGATTGCGGGTGAGGAACCGCTGTATACGGAGCAATTCGGAGTGCTCGCGGTGGCCGACCAAAACACCACCGCCTCTAAGGTGCCGCACAAGTCCTGCGCGCCGAAGGATGTAGGCCCGCATCATTATCTCAGCGATATCGGGCTCTCCGGTTACGAGGGCCCGGAAACGTTCGTGAGGAACCCTGACGAATTTCGTGCCCGCCAACATCCTGCCGGACAATAGGGTATTGCGGTCGGTGAACATGTTGTGCTCGCCGCTAAACTGACCCGCGCGATAGCTGTAAAGATACTGCCGTCCTTTAATCGGGTGATCAGCGTGAACTTCCATTTCTCCTTCCAAAATCAGGTAAAAGTCCAAAGCGTGGTCGCCCCGGCTAAAGGCAATGCTATCGTCGTGGCTAACCTGTAGCTCGCCGTATTTGCGAACTCGTTCAATCATCTCCTGAGGTATAACCGGGTAGGTCTGCGCTTCGCGTAGCCATGGATCCGACGGATCGTTGGGCATAACGTTCATGGTAGTCTCCTCAATGGTCGCTAGGGGTGATGCGTGATGCTGTATCGACGAAGGCTTCCACAGACATTCCGGGACCGAGCCTCTCGAACTGAGGCTGGTCAGCATCGATTTTAATGCGCACTGCAATACGTTGTGGAATCTTTGTAAAATTGCCGATGGCATTGTCCGTGCGTAGGACTGAAAACTCGGATCCGGCTGCTGGCGAGATATCCTCCACCGTTCCATGGAAGCGGGCCCCGGCCAACGCGTCGACAAAGAACCATGCTTGCTGTCCAGCGCGGATCGCGCCGGATTGGGCTTCCTTGAAGTTCGCAATCACCCAACGAGCTTTGGGGACCAGGAACATCAGCTGGCTGCCACTCGTGACGAATTGTCCCCGTCTGGCGCTTACGTCGCTCAGCTTCCCATCCTCCGGGGCTGTTACGACAGTGTAACCGAGGTTGATCTCCGCCATTTGTAGCCTGGCTCGCGCACTCTCTACATCGGCTCTGAGTGTAGAGTCGTTCACGGTTGCGGCTTTCAACGCCTGCTCCGCATTGCCCAACCCCGCGTTCGCCTCCTGCAGACCAGCCCCGGCCACACCTTTCGCTGCACGCGTGGCGTCCTCCGCGCTGGCGGAACCAGAACCCTGTTTTGCTAGCTGCGTCGCCCGCTTAAAGTCTGCCTCGGCCTTGACAAGTTGCGCGTTGGCGCTTGCAATTTTTGCCTCGGCGGTCGTGATGTCGAGCCGTCTCTGTGTGATCGTCTGCTGATTATTGGCGAGGTTGGAGCTGGCAATATCGAGTTCCGCGTGAGCGGCCGCGACCTGGGCTCGGTAGACCCTGTCATCGACGCGCAGCAGCACGTCGCCCTCCTTGATCTCTGCGTAGTCACGGACTCCAATCTCGCCAATGTAGCCTGTCACCTGCGGGCTAATCACCGTGGTGCGTCCTCGGACGAACGCATTGTCGGTCTTCACAACGCTGGTTGCGAACGGGGGCAGCTGCCATGCGGCCAGAACCGCAACCATGCCTGCAGCTACCAGCAACATGGCGAATGCCTTCGTGATGAAGCTGCTTATCTTGGGCTGCCATTGCTGAGGGGGAGCAGCTGCCATCTCCGTGGCACTGGCCGTCTGCGCCGAGGTGACGGGGGATACCGCGTTCATGGTGTCTTGCTCCGATATTGCTTGAACAGGCTGACTGTGATGACGGCAAGCAGCGAGACCGCGCCGGCCGAGGCTGCGAGCGAAATGGCGGTGAAGACGTCGACATACCCTGCAAGCCGCGCGTACAGGGTGACCTGTTGTGACAGAGCCGCAACACCCTCTGCGGACCGTATCGCGGGGTCGTCGATGGTCGAAACATATCGAGCGGCAAGCGTCGACAGAAGCGCCGTCACCTCCGGATTGGACTTCGCCACCTGCCCGGCATATTCGCCGAGATGATATTGTTGGGCGTGAAAGAGATATGTTTGGGTGAACGCATTTCCTGTAAGCGTTCCAACCGACTGCGTGACGTTAAATAGCGCAATAAAGCTCGTCATTCGGACCCCGCCATCGGCCAAGACCCGTCCAAGCCCGAAAATGAACACTGGGCCGATAAAGAACGTACCCGCGAAAGCGACGAGCGGTTGGGTGATCATCAATTGAGGTGCCCGTGTCAAAACGCTCGATCCAGAATCGATGTATGTCGCGACGGCGACTAGCAGCAAAGCGAATAGAACCATGTGCGGCAAACGCGGCGGCGACACGATCATCGCGGCTGCAACCAATCCCGCCACCGCGCCAATAAATATGGCTCCGGTGAGCGGCCTGATATCGTCATTCGTGAGGCCGAAATCCCGCAGCATCGTCAGGATACCGATCGTCTGCTCGGATTGGACGAATCTGCAGAGGACAGCGATCATCGCCCATCTGACAAAGGTTCCGGCCGAAAGCCATTTTACGTCGATGAGCGGGGTCTTCCTGTGGTACTCGATCCAAACGAACAAGGCGAAACACGGGAGACAGGCTGTGAAGCACCACCCGATCCATGGCACGTTCGTCCACCAAAGATAGCTGCCTAGTCCCATCGCAGAGCCAAACATGATGAAGCCCGAAGCGTACAAAACGAAACTAAGGGCATCCAGCGGCTCGAACGCCTTCGACCGCACGCTAGGCGGGAGACGAATGATCGAGACAATACCTAGCGCGGTGAGCGACAGACCTAACTCGAAAAGGTAGAGCCCGTTCCAGTTTCCGAGTGCCAAGAAGTCCTTGGGAACAAGCCACGCCAGCGGAAGCGAAAGTTGTGGCGTGCCGACGCCGAGACAGACTGCTCTCAATCTGTGCGCAGCGGGAAACGCCTGCATCATGTAGAACACGCCCAGCGTCGTCAGCGCCGACGCAGATATACCACTTGCCGCGCGCACGAGTATCGCTCCGGCCAGTCCATTTACAAACAGATGAGATGTGATCAACGCTGCCTGCAGCGTTAAGAAGATCATGCAGAAAGACCGTACGCCGAACTCCTGGCGATATTTTACCAGCACGCAGCCAGTAATGGCATTCGTGACGAGGTAGGCTGCCGGAAGCCAAGCCACCTCGCTGAGATCGAGCCCCAGCGACCCCTGAATGTACGGGAGGTTCGCGGCTACAATCGCGTTTCCCAAAGCTCCAGTGATCCCGACGAACATGGCTGTAAACCCGTACATCACACGGCGGCCCACGGGGTGGCTGGGAAACCCAGGTGAGCCCGGCAACGCCGGACGCTGTCCGTCGGGGCAGTTGAACAGTTCGTCGTCTTCGTAAAAATGCTGTTTGCGGACCGGGGTCGCTGTCCGCTCTTGTATCTTCGCAAGGTTCGAAGCGACAAATCCCACGGCAATGACCTTTCTGCTCCATCGGGTCACTCCGCGTGTGCGCTCTGACCTGGAAAACGCGTCGGACGTGACTTCCTTAGAAGCGGCCCTCTCATGGAGTAGCCGCAAGGTGTCGGACCATATTGAACGATCCTATCCCGGTGGGAATCGAGCGGTCTCATTTCGGACATTGAGCCTATCTCGGCATCCGCGCGTTTGTGCCCGAATCTACAATATCGGTATTCGCTTCTCCCCTAGCTTCCGGTCATGCCGTGACCCGGCGGAAACAATGGAGCCGACTGTGACCTACGACCTTTCTCGCCGACAGACACTGATTGCGGGGGCAGCCGTCTCCTTTTCCATGTTTGTGCCCGTGGCAAACGCAGCAGACAAAAAAACAACCGCAACTATTGGAGAGCTGGAAATGACTGAAGCATTCGTAGAGACCAAGGACGGCGTGGAGTTGTACTACAAGGATTGGGGTCCAAAGGATGCCCAGCCGATCGTCTTTCATCACGGCTGGCCACTATCCTCAGATGACTGGGACGCACAGATGCTCTTCTTCGTGCAGCATGGCTATCGCGTCATCGCTCACGATCGACGCGGCCATGGCCGCTCGTCGCAGGTGGCCGACGGCCACAACATGGACCAGTACGCAGCCGACGCTTCTGCGGTCTACGAGCATCTCAACCTCAAGAACGCAGTTCATATCGGCCACTCGACCGGCGGCGGCGAAGTTGCACGCTACGTCGCGAAATACGGGGAGCCCCAGAAGCGGGTCGCGAAGGCAGTACTCGTCTCCGCCGTCCCTCCGCTGATGCTCAAGACTGAGTCCAATCCTGGTGGTCTTCCGATGGAAGTCTTCGATGGGCTCCGCAATGGTCTCGCAGCCAACCGCGCTCAGTTCTATCTGGACGTCGCTTCCGGTCCGTTCTACGGCTTCAACCGAGATGGCGCCAAAGTCTATCCGGGCGTTATTCAGAACTGGTGGCGGCAGGGCATGATCGGCGGCGCGAAGGCGCACTATGATGGCATCAAAGCCTTCTCTGAGACCGATCAGACCGAGGACCTCAAGAAGATCACAGTGCCGACCTTGGTCATGCACGGTGACGATGACCAGATCGTACCGATCGACGACGCGGCCCGCCTGTCGGTGAAGTTGCTCAAGAACGGCACGCTCAAGGTATATCCGGGCTACCCGCACGGCATGCTGACAACGCACGCTGACGTCATCAATCCGGACCTGCTCGCTTTCGTGAAGAGCTGATGGCTTGACGATATGACGACATCGCGAACGCGCCGTATCCAATGGCGCGTTCGCGGTGAGGATACTATTCTATTGAATCGTGCGTGGCTCGAACCCAGCAATCTGATAGCCCAATTCAATGAGCACCATGGAAATCAGATACTGGGTTATTTCGGAACCGCTCTGCTTGGCGACCTCATAGGCCGCGATGCAATGGTCGGCAAGTTCGGAATTCGGCTCTTTCCGTTCCCCTCTGATCCGGAATACTAGTCCGGTGCAGACGTCCGGAACGCGGCCCCCGCCCAGGAACGAGTGGCCAATTGCCTGCAGTTCCTCGAGACTTCCGCTCGCCGCCTTCAGCCTGAAAGCGCGCCTGAAAGACGATCCGGTTCGCGCGGAAGTTTCAATCCCATCCAAGAACCCCGCGCGATCCGCCTTGTGCAATAGGTCAACAACATGATGCAGGGAAACTCCCTCCGCGCCAATTGATTGAGCTACTCCAAGATATTGGCATAAGGTGGCGTCCATTCTGAAAGCGTCCGCAGCAACATCCCACATGTAGACGCCATAATCCGCTGGCCCCACTTCTGAGCCAGAGAGCCGTTTCAAGTCAGGTCTTTTCATAGAATCTTTCATCGTTCTTGGACGCGACAACCGAGCATCCCTTCACGAAACTGATAACCCTCTAAAGAGGGGTGCGGATGAATCCGGTGACTATCCTGATGAGGGTGTGATTACCTAGGCAACCTTGTCATTCGAGAATACAGGCGAACCCTTCCCCTTGGGCCTTCCCCACCCTGCAGCAGAACGGCTTTGCGAAATGCACGGGCATGAGCCAGGTGCCCGTTTCGCTTATAGCTTCAAGGATCTTGATCCTCGTGGGAACCGCCTGCTCAGTCACCGAGCATGCAGCAGAATTCCAGCTCGGAATGTGCACTTGGATAGGGTGATGAACGATATCGCCGGAGAACACTGCCTTTCCGCCGCCCGACGACAGGGTTAGATGGCAATGTCCGTCGGTATGGCCAGGACTGGTCTCGATGAGGAGCTCGTCACAAAGCTGGAAGGGAGCATCGATCGGGAGCCATTGCCCGCTCTCGATGATTGGCTGGATCGTATCCACAATCAAATTCAGATCATCGCCGGATGGCGTTTCATCCTCGACCAGGCGTTCGAATTCGCTACGGGACACGATGTACTTCGCGTTCCGGAACGTGGGCACCCACCGCCCGTCGACGAGGTGCGTGTTCCAGCCTGCGTGGTCGATATGGAGGTGCGTGCAGAAGACATAGTCTACATCGTCCGCGTCCACTCCGGCTGCCGCCAAATTCTCCAGATATCGGGAATTCATCATGGAGAAGAACGGGCTGTCGGGGCGATGCTTGTGGTTGCCGCTGCATGTGTCCACGAGGATCGTCAGATTTGGCAATTTGATCAGCCAGCTGTGTATCGATCCCACTAGCCTGCCTTCGCTTGGGACGTAATGGTCGGGCACCATCCAGTGCAGGTGCTCTTCCACCAGTCGGTCATCCCAATCTGGCAAGAAGGCTTGCGGGGGAAAACCTAGACCGTGGTATTCTTCGATACGAAAAACCTCTGCGTTTCCTATCCGCATGAACCACCCCTGTTGTGCTGGCCCAGTTATTCCGTTCGTGGAGACGCCTTCAACCTGACTCTATGGCTAGGTATTTTTGGGAAATCCAACGGGCTAAGGTAATCGCATAGAATTGTGGTCGATTGCTTACCCATCATTTTCGGGTTGTTCGAGGAGGTTCCGGGACATCCTGATGTCAACTATTCGATTTCTTGATTTTGAACTCGACGTCTCCCGCAGGTTGTTGGCTCATCAGGGCAAACCCGTGAAGATCGGATCTCGAGCGCTAGACATCCTAGCGCTACTAGCCTCGCGCGCCGGGGAAATCGTGTCCTCGAGCGACATCCTTCTGGCCGTTTGGCCTGACAGCGTTTCCGCTGAAAACTCGCTTCGGGTTCATGTGGTTGCACTCAGAAAGGCGCTCGCCGTGGGCAACGCGGGCTCCCTCGTTCAGAGCGTGGCGGGCCGCGGATATATTCTGTCGGCGACCGTGCGAAGGGACGAGCGAGCTGTCGAGCCGATCGCCCCACAGCGCAGAGGCAATCTTCCTGGTAAAGTGACAACTGTTATCGGCAGGCAGGATTTCATTGCCAAATGCCTGGAACTGCGCGAGTCGCGCATCATGACGATCGTTGGCCCCGGAGGCATCGGAAAGACCACAGTTGCCCTGGAGCTGGCGCATCTGCTCAAGGGTGATTATGAAGCCGTGTATTTTCTGGACTTGGCAGCCATCGGCTCAACAGCAACGATAGCGCCTACGCTGGCATCCCTACTTGGTCTTTCTGTCTATAGCGACGATCCCCTCCCCGGAGTCATCGCGGCCTTGGCGCCGGAAAAGATCCTGCTCGTCTTCGACAACTGCGAACATGTCATCGCCAATGCCGCCCAGATCATAGACGGCATCATCAGGACGTGTCCCGAAGTGACGGTACTCGCAACGAGCAGAGAACCCCTATCCGTTCACGCTGAAACCGTCAGACGGCTTGGAGCACTGGATGTCCCTGACGTAGGTGAGGGAACGAAGCAGGCAATGCAGTCCTCGGCTGTGGCCCTTTTTATGGACAGGATGGAGCATTCGTTCGAGATGACCGCTCCTCTGCGAGAAGATCAGTTGGACGTTGTAACCTCGATCGTGAGGAGACTCGAAGGTATCCCACTCGCTATCGAATTTGCGGCCACCCGAGTGGTAGATCTTGGACTGGACCAGCTTTTGGCTTCACTTGATCAGCCATTGACAGTGCTGAGAAGAGGGCGACGCACCGCTCCTCGCCGCCAACAAACCCTGCAGGCTACCCTCGACTGGAGCTACGGCTTCCTTACAGAAGGCGAGAAGGTCGTTCTGCAAGCTCTGTCGGTTTTCGCATACTCCTTCTCCCGAGAAGGCGCACTCGTCGTGTGCCAAGCGGTTCTCGGACAGGAAGAGGCCGAAGATGCGATCTGGGGGCTACAGTCGAAATCGCTTCTCGCTCGTTCGGAATCGGGGCGAGCGCTGCGCCTGCTTGAAACCACCAGGGAGTATGCGGCAATCAAGCTTGCCTCGACTGGACGGCATCGGAACGTGCGTTTGTCTCACGCAGCGCTGCTTCTCACACGAATGCGAGAAGCCGAATTTCAATGGGACAAACTTCCAACCTCGCAATGGATGAATGGATATGGGGTTCTCATTCACGATCTTCGTCTCGCTCTGGCGTTCTGCGAGGAGACTGCTGAAACCCACCTTTTCTACGAATTGCTCGCCGCCTCCGGAGTTCTCTGGACACAGCTCGGACTGCTGAACGAGCAGTTCAGGCATATCGAGAAAGCGATCCGGTCGATCGACCTCGAACCGCTAGCCGATCCACTGCTAGAAACACAGCTACGGTCAGCGTATGGCTCCATCGCTTACAACGTTCATAGCGTCGATGGCGATGCGGAAGCGGAACGTCAGTTCGAACTGGCCGCGCGTTCGGCGCGATTGCTAAACGACGCTACTAGGCTCCTGCGAGCGGCGAGTGGTATTTGCGCCCTTCTGACCACACGGGGGCACTATCATGCTGCGAATGAAGTGGCTTTGGAGTTGCGGAAAGATCTAGGTCAGATCGCCGAGCCTGCGGTGAACCGTATTCTCGCCCACAACAGCCACTACCTTGGCGCCCACGACGAAGCCTACGATTACGCCCTGCGCGCGCTGCAGGCGAACGGCCAAGCCGTTCGCGGAACCCTCACAAGTGGTGCAAGTTTCGGTCAGAAGACGCTTTCGTTAATGGTCATGGCCAAAACCGCATACCTCCGCGGCCAGATCAAGATCGCTCTGGAGCACCTGGATGAGCTTACCTCGGACATCGTGGTGGTTGACCATCCGATATCGACTTGCCTTGGCCTCGCCGTCGGCGCCTGCCCCATCTACTTCGGGGTCGGGGAAATGGAGCTCGGGAACCGGTTTCTGGGTATTCTAAGAGATACCTCGACTAGAAACTCGCTCGTCCGATGGCAGGAGTGGGTGGAAGGATACGAGTACGCACTGGAAGAGAGCCAAATCCAACGAGGCCCTGCGCCCGCCTGCTTCCGACATGGCAGTAATGGACCTCTCCTTGAGAACATTGTTACGACCGCTGGAAGGAAAGCTGGGCTCGAGTTTATCCAGCTCGGTCTCGCCGGCGAAGCGGGTTGGTGCCGGGCGGAACTGTTGAGGCTTTATGGTGAAATCCTGCTCGATCGCAACGATGAACGTGGCAGCGTCTTGCTTCACGAAGCCTACCTCACCGCTGAGGTGCAGTCCGCTCTGACCTGGCAGCTCAAGTGCGCGAACAGCCTTGCGACGCGCGGTACCGTTCAGACGTTTGACGCAGATCGTGAAAGGATCGAACGGACACTGCGGCTTTTCCCAGAAGTCCCGGTTAAAGGCGACTTGGAGGCGGCCGAAGCAATCCTTTCCCTCGCCTCCTTTGAGGCTGAGGCGATCTGACCGTCGGTCTCAAGAGATCTCCGCCGACGCATAAATCACCTCGTTCGTGAGGCGGCGAGCTTTTCCGGACGAATGTACAATAACCAAGCCGAAATATGGCGCTTATTCAAGCAGTCGAAAATCGAACGAGGATATCCCATGTTCAAGAGCCTACTCGCATCTGCATTGCTTGCCACTTCGATGGCGAGTGTTCCGGCCTACGCGGCCAGCACAAAGCCGACGATCGTCCTGGTCCATGGCGCGTTCGCAGACGCGTCGAGCTGGAATGGCGTTATCGGAAAACTTGAATCCGACGGTTATCGCGTTGTCGCCGTGGCAAACCCGTTGCGCAGCGTCAAAGGTGACAGCGCGTACCTCAAGCGCATCATCGCAAATCTCGATACTCCCGTCGTGCTCGTAGGGCATTCCTACGGCGGCGCCGTGATCTCAGAAGCCGCAACGAAGGACGGCAAGATCAAGTCGCTCGTCTATGTCTCGGCATTTGCTCCGGAGCTCGGCGAATCCGCCCTCACGCTTTCCGGCAAGTTCCCAGGCAGCACCCTTTCGTCGGCGCTCGACAAACCGGTCGAGCTGGGGAGTGGCGTAAAGGACCTCTACATCCAGCAGGAGAAATTCCACAATCAGTTCGCAGCGGACGTTTCTGAAAAGGCTGCAGCCGCCATGGCAGCCTCGCAGCGCCCGGTCACCGATGCCGCTCTCGGCGAAGCGGCAACAAACGCTGGATGGAAGGAAATCCCGTCATGGTCGATTTTCGGTTCCGCCGACAAGAACATCCCGCCTGAAGCTATGAAGTGGATGGCTAAGCGTGCGAACGCCAAAGAAACCATCGAGGTCAAGGGTGCCTCACATGTCGTCATGGTGTCCCATCCGGACCGCGTAGCGAAAATTATCGAGGACGCAGCCCAGGCAAAGTAGCCGGAGGGGTCGGGCCGTCCTCGCGTAGGGCGGCCTCACTCTTTCCACCACGCGGCCACAACATTAGGTCTCGGGTAGTCAATGCAGCCGCGATCTTACCCTTCTTTGGATGTGTCACGGCGATAGTCCCGATCGATATGCCCCTCTTCCGCCTTGTAGAAGAATTGACTGTTTACCAGCCAGCCCTTGAGAGGGCGAAGGGGCAAGATGCAGGCCAGTAGGGTGATCGGCAGCGAAACCACCGCATGCATCCATATTGGGGGCGCGAAAGAGACCTCCAACCAGCAGGCGAAGGCTACAGCTGGAACGCAGGTGAAGCAGATGACGAAGAATGCAGGACCATCTGCAGGATCGGCAAAGGAATAGTCGAGGTCGCAGACCTCGCATCTCTGCTTCAATGTTAGAAATCCATCGAATAGATGCCCTTGCCCACACCGCGGGCACAGTCCTCGTATCCCGGTTTCGATTGGCCGCAGTGGAGGGTATTCGATCATTTTGTGACCTTTCATCGGCATTCTTTCAACAATGCTGGGTCTTCATCGAGCTTCGAAGTCGATCACTGTTTGAAGCCGCTCCCCGAAGATCATTGACGCGATCTCGGCTCAGAGATTGTAGGATTCGCTCGCCTTCGGGCGCCACTGGGAGTTCGGCCACTGGAGTTCCCGCTATGTGCCAGGGCGTTTTTGTACAATACGGCTGTGAGACCGGTACCTACCGATTGCTGCCGGCGTCATCCGACGCCGCGGACCAAGATTGGGAGAACTCCATGAAAGCCATCGGATACCAGCAGGCAGGCGCGCTCGATCGCGAAGATTCCCTTGTAGACATAGTGTTGGAAAAACCCGTGCCGACAGGACGCGACCTTCTGGTAAAGGTTGAAGCCGTGTCCGCGAACCCGGTCGACTGCAAGATCAGAAGCAGCATGTCGTCCCCGGAAGGCGCGTGGCGGGTTCTCGGCTGGGACGCCGCGGGGACAGTCGAGGCCGTTGGCGATGGCGTGTCTAACTTCAAGGTGGGCGATGCCGTCTTCTATTCAGGGTCCCTTATCCGGCAAGGTGCAAATGCCGAATACCACCTGGTCGACGAGCGCATCGTCGGTCCAAAACCCAAGCACGCCAGCTACGTTGAGGCAGCAGCGCTTCCTCTGACGGCCATCACCGCATGGGAGATGATGTTCGACCGCCTCAATGTTCGGTCCGCACTGCCTGGCGCTGCCAATGCGATGCTCATCATCGGCGGCGCTGGTGGCGTCGGGTCCATTGCCATCCAGTTGGCACGCGCATTGACGGACCTCACAGTGATTGCAACAGCGTCACGTCCGGAAACCGTCGAGTGGGTCAAAGAGCTAGGCGCTCATCACGTGATCGACCACAGGCAGCCACTCGCCGAGCAGGTCAAAGCGTTGGGCGTCGGCGCACCAGCGTTCGTCTTCTCCACAAACGAGACCAAGTCCCAGCTTTCCGAGATCATCGAGTTGATAGCGCCACAGGGCAAGTTTGGCCTAATCGACGACCCCGATAGCTTGGACATTATGGGCTTTAAACGGAAGTCTGTTTCTGTCCACTGGGAGTTCATGTTCACGCGATCGATGTATGGTACCGCGGACATGGGGAAACAAGGTGAACTTCTAACCGCGGTCGCTGATCTCATCGACGAGGGAAAGATCAAGACGACCGTCACAGAGGTCTTGCGGCCCATAAATGCTGCAAACCTCAGGAAGGCACATGCAGTACTCGAAAGCGGCAAAGCCAAGGGCAAGATCGTACTCGAGGGCTTCTGAAGCGAAAGCCGGAAACCCACGCGGCGAGTAGATAAATCTGCTCGTCGCGTGGTCGCATGCGTTACCGGACGTTTTTTACGAAGGACGTAATCATCTCCGCGCAGAAGATAGGTTCCTGATGATGCGGGCCGTGTCCTGCCTGCGGGATTGTCACAAGATGGAGCGAGTTCCACTTCGTAGCCAGCGGCAGCCAATTGCCGATCGGGCATGCGATGTCATGATCACCGCTTATGACGATGACAGGGGTCGTGCCCGACGCCAGCGCCGCCATCTCCAGCCCCTCTGGATCTGGGTAGATCGTGGTCCGGTCCTTTGCCTCGCTCAGAAGTTTCAGGAACACGGCCTCGGGGATCTGAGGTGAACGGTCGGCGACGCGGCTGCCGATGCGCTCCAGAGACTGCTTTGCCGCTTCTCTGCTGCGTGCCGACTTCGGCTCGAAGAACAAAACTATCTGGTCTTCCAAGCCGTTATTCGGATGCATCGCAGTCTCCATGAATAAGCGCTCGCCGCTCACTTCAGGCTTTCCGGGAGGAGCTGTTCCGATCAACACGGTATGCGAAACGGCTTCCGGATGGGTGGCAGTAAATTTCTGAGCGACGACCCCTCCGAGAGACCAGCCGCCGATCACGACCTTTTTGAAACCCAGGTATTCGATAAGGTCCTTGGCGTCCTTGACCAGAGACGCGCGGTCGTAGGTAGGATGCCCGGTCGATGCTCCAAGGCCCGTGTAGTCGAAAATGACCACTTCGAAACTCTTTGCCAGTTCATCGAGGAAAAGCGGATCCCACGAATCCATGGTTCCGCGGAACCTTACGTTCAAGACGAGCGGGATTCCCTTCCCGAACCGTCTGTATGCGATCTTGCGATCGGAAAATTCGGCGAACTTGGTCGGTGCATTCGAGGCTACTTCGGTCATACTGTCTCTCCTTTGCTTGAGAGAACAGACACCGAGTGTCAGCTCAATTATTGCATGAAACAGCCTCTAGGAGTTTCCGACCTGGTTGCCGTATGAGGGCGATCTGCGCTCTGGCGTCGTGCACTTCATCCATGATACTGTCCATCACCAGCGAACATTTGATTTCGCTAGATCCAGTACAGAGTCGCCCCTGCCGCTTAGGACGGCTTTAGCCATCCATAAGCTGAAGCCTCCGACCTGCTCTAGGGTCACCTTGGGAGGCATGGCGAGTTCATCCCGGTTTGTCACGACATCCACGACCACTGGACCATCATACGCGAAAGCGGTCCTCAGCGAGTGCTCCAGATCTGCGGCCTGTTCGACCCTGATACCCATGATTCCACCTGCCTGCGCCATCGCGGCAAAATCCGGGTTGGCGAGCTCTACATTAGACGGAAGGAACCCGGCGGCTTTCATCTCCATATCGACGAACCCGAGCACGCCGTTGTTGATGATGACGATCTTCACTGGAAGATTTAGCTGACGGATCGTGAGGAGATCCCCCATCAGCATTGCGAAGCCACCGTCGCCGGACAAACTGATCGTCTGGCGTCCAGGAAAGGCGACCTGCGCACCAATAGCTTGCACCATGGCGTTTGCCATCGAACCATGGACGAAGGACCCAAGCAGGCGGCGCTTGCCGTTCATTTTAAGATAGCGCGCTGCCCAAACAGTCGGAGTGCCGACGTCGCAAGTGAACACCGCGTCTTCATCTGCGATCTCGCTCACAAGTCTAGCGACGTATTGCGGATGGATGGGTTGGCCGTGCTTTCCTGGTGTGGCGAGCTCGTCAAGTCCTTCACGCGCTTGCACGTAGTTGTCGAGGGCATGCTGCAGATGATCGTGGTTATTCTTGATTTCCACCCTGGCGATCAACGCCTCGACCGTCGCGGCGACGTCTCCGGTCAAGCCTAGGTTCAACCTCGTCCTCCGACCGAGCCTCGAGCCATCGATATCAATCTGGATGACCTTTGCGTCACCCGGATAGAACTGCCGATATGGGAAGTCGGTGCCAAGCATGAGCAGCGTATCGCACTGCTTCATCGCGTGATATCCGGAGGCGAAACCAATCAGCCCCGTCATGCCCACGTCGTAGGGGTTCTCCCATTCAAGATGTTCTTTTCCTCGCAAGGCGTGAACGACTGGCGCTTTCAAAATCTCGGCCAGTTGGACGACTTGGTCGTGAGCGCCGGCGCAGCCCGCCCCTGCAAGAATTGTCACCCGCTCGGCGGCGTCGAGAAGGGATACCGCTTTGGCGATATCTTCCGAATGCGGCACGACAGTAGGATCGGATGGCACGACCCAACGCCCCGGTTCAATCGCGTCCACCTTTTCCATCGCGATGTCGCCGGGCATTACGATTACTGAAACACCGCGCTTTGAGACCGCTTGGCGTATGGCAACGTCGAGCACTCTCGGCATGACGTGCGTCGTTGAAATCAATTCGGTATAGTGGCTACACTCGGCAAAAATCTTTTCGGGGTGCGTTTCCTGAAAATATCCGCTGCCAATCTCGGAGCTCGGTATTTGAGCTGCAATGGCGAGCACCCTCGCCCCGCTGCGATGGCAGTCGTAGAGGCCGTTGATAAGGTGGAGATTGCCGGGACCGCAACTACCTGCGCAGACGGCCAGCCCCCCGGTAAGCTGGGCCTCCGCACCAGCCGCAAACGCCGCCGCCTCCTCGTGTCTCATATGTATCCATTCGATTGTACCATTGCGCCGGAGGGCATCGCTTAACCCGTTCAACGAGTCTCCGGTGACGCCGTAAATGCGCTTCACGCCTGCTGCTTCGAGCGTGTCAACGATCAACTCAGCTATAGTCTGCCTTGCCATGAGAACCTCATTTCTGCGTGAGCGCTGCCCCTAAAAAGTCGGCTAGCCGTTATGAGCCAGAAGGTCGCTCAGACTATTTAGCATCGCGGCTGCCAACGCGGTCATCACGTTTGCACCGAACTTCGGCGTTAAGCTGAAATTCAAGCGCGACTTTGGAAAAGACGCCGCGCTTTCGAGACGCGGCGAAAGTTCCGCAGGTCGGTCTTTCTATTCCATTCGTCCCGATGCCATCGGGTCGCTAGCCGGAAATGATTCCACCAGCGCCTCGTCAAGCAGTTCTTCCGGCTTTGATTTGACGGCTGGCGGTAATTCCAGTGCGATGTCCGCAAACTCCGGCAAGACTTCCACCCCGTCCCTGACCTGTTCAGCCGATCGGTCAAATTTACTGCTCATGGTGATGTGCTCCATTGATCATTGCGGGACTAGAACGTGGTTGGAGCGACGAATCTTGGATGATCCAATCCTGTTTTCGCACGCAGCGACAACCGATCTAGGCCTGATCGATTCATCACGCACCAAAATCAGCGAGCCCACTTGAGAAACGTGCGCGAGCACGACGCGCAGTCCGCAAGCGCCGAATTTTACAATAAACTCGCTTGGCGACGCCCTAGACCAACTCAACACATTCGATGGAGGGTCGGTTGAAAGCTGCAATCGAAAAAATCGCCGGCATTGTCCCGGCTCAGGGTGAGGTTCCAAGTTTCCACGAGGGTGACGATGTTTCGATCGCAACCCGTTCGCCGATCGGCCACTACAGGATGCCGACCTACCTCCGTGGCAAGCGCGGAAAGATCGAGGCCATCATGCCGGTAATGGCCGTTGATAATGAGGAAGAGGGATACGGTCGCAACGCGGGCTCCAAGGGCCATTACTACCGCGTCGCCATCCCGATGACCGAGATTTGGCCGGACTACGAGGGCTCGCCCAACGACGGCCTTCGAATTGAGATCTTTGAAAACTGGCTGGAGAAACTGTCCAATGTCTGATCAGCACGACCACGATCATGACCACGATCACGATCATGATCATGACCACCACCATGATCATGCACCTATCACTGCCGACGAGAAGCCAGGCTACTTCGATCTGATGGAGACGTCGGTTCGGGAACTGCTAACTGAGCGTAAGCTTTTCGGAGCCGACGAGATCCGTCGTCAGATCGAAGTGCTCGACTCCCGGACTCCAGCTCTTGGGGCAAAAGTCGTCGCGAGAGCCTGGACAGACCCCGAGTTTAAATCTCGTCTCCTCGCAAATGGGCGGTCTGGATGCGAAGAACTGGGCATCACATTCTATGATGACACTCAGTTGATCGTCCTGGAAAACACGCCGGATGTGCATAATCTGATCGTTTGCACACTCTGCTCCTGCTATCCGCGCCCGGTTCTCGGACTTCCGCCCGACTGGTACAAGCTCAAGCCTTATCGCGCTCGTGCAGTTTACGAGCCACGAGCGGTTCTGGAGGAGTTCGGAACGTCCATACCCGACGACGTCGAGATCCGCGTCAGCGATTCCACTGCGATCATCCGCTATCTTGTCCTGCCCATGCGGCCGACCGGGACTGAGCATCTAACCGAAGTACAACTAGCCGACTTGGTTACGCGTGACGCCATGATTGGCGTCATTCAAGTCGATTACAATAAGGAGGCGGCGTGATGGGTTCCGAAACTCTGGTAAGAAAGCTTCCCAACGATATCGGTGGCGACGAAGCGGGTAAGATCGAACGCGTTGAACACGAGCTGTTGCCTTGGGAAAAACGATGCCATGCATTGGCTGACGTCCTCGACTTCCACAAGATCATCAATACTGAAGAGAAGCGACGAGGCGTAGAGGCTCTCGGCGCTGAGATGATCGGAAAACTCTCGTACTATGAACGCTGGATCGTCGCCTTTGCCAACATTCTCTTCCAGAAGGGCATTTTGACCCCTGAAGAGTTGGCGACAAAGATGTCGGAAGTCGAAGCAAGGTTTTCCGATGTCCCAAGCCCGCAACACAGCTAGGTCCGGCGAACCGGGCGCAATTCCCAGCTTCTTCGAGCACAACCCCGAACTGCCAATCTTCAGGCGCGCGTTCGTCGAGGCGGTGGGTACAGCATTCCTTGTCGCTGCGATGATCGGATCAGGAATAGCTGCGTCGAGGCACGTGCCAGCCGAGTCGCTAGCTGCGTCCCTGCTCGTCGCAGTTTCGATTGCAGGGGCACTCGTAGGATTGATAGTTGCCCTCGGGAAAGTTTCCGGAGGCCATTTCAACCCGCTGATCACGCTTGCGCAGTACATCAATGGTGAGCGTGGCCTCGCCTGTTCGGCTGCGTACATCGTCGGGCAGACAATAGGTGGCGTTCTAGGCGCATTGCTCGCTGCTGCGATGTTCGGCTATCCGCTTCGCGCTGACTTGGCCGCTGCTCCTTCCATTGGGAATCTTCTAAGCGAAGTCGTGGCCGCGGCCGGATTGATGACGATCGTGCTGGGATGTGCGCGCAGTACGAAATGGGACACCGGACCGTTCGCCGTCGGGGCATGGTTGGTGGCGGCTATAATCGCCACCCCTTCCACCTCATATGCAAACCCGGCGGTCACCCTAGCAGCTATCTTTGCGCCGGGCCTTGCCGGACTTTCGCCAGTCACCGCCGCCGCTTTCGTTGTGGCACAGATTGTCGGAATGTTCATCGCTATGGCCATCAACAAGATAGCGTTCGCCGCCGACACGCCCCTCTCGGGGTAGATGGCCTGCTGCCCTCCGAGTGCCATCGGCATTTGAGGCTCGATTATACCGAGTGTCGCAGGGGCACATCCTGCGACAGAAATGACCTTGAATTCTATCATCCCTTGAACAAACGCCACTCGCTTTGGAGACAGCCATGCATATCGAACCAGGAATAGTAGACAGTTCCAAAATTGTACTCAGCTACGCGACAGCAGGAGCATCGGGGCTGTTTGCGCTGAAGCTCGCAGCGGACGAAATCCGCCGAGGCGGCGTTCTGTCCCTCGTTGTGAGAAGCATCGTTACGACGGCGCTGGTTTTCTGCTTCTTCGAGGTTTTGCCACACTACCCCGTAGGCGTTTCCGAAGTACATCTCATCCTCGGATCCACTCTGTTTCTGCTGTTTGGCATGGCCCCTGCGGCGATCGGGCTCGCACTTGGTCTGCTCGCGCAGGGAATGTTCTTCGCACCATATGATCTGCCGCAATATGGCATGAACGTAACCACGCTTCTCGTGCCTCTATTTGCTCTGCGGGCTGTGGCCGTTCAAGCTATTGCGCCCGGAATACGCTACGTCGACCTTACCTACCGCCAGGCGCTGACCCTGTCTGTCGCCTATCAGGCAGGTATCGTTACATGGGTCGCATTCTGGGCGCTCTATGGCCATGGGATGGGCGCGGATAATCTAGCTTCGATCGGCACTTTTGGGCTTGCCTACATTGCGGTCATCACAATTGAGCCACTGGCAGATCTGGTCGTCCTTGCAGTTGCCAAGTCGAGCGCGAATGTCACTCGGAGCAGGTTCTTCGAACCACGGCTGCTCGGACAAGGTTGAAGAACGGCCATAAGTGGCGCGACGGTTATTGAGAAGAGGGCGCGATCGTTTCGCGCCTTCACGCATTTCGTTCGGGATGATCTTCATCATACCAAGGGGTTACCAAACGAAACTTGTATAGAATACCCCACCCTCGAACGGTTCCCTATCCTGGCCTCACTGACCAACCCAATCCCACTAGCAATCAAAGCGAGGAACCACGTATGGACAAGAAAAATCATCGAAGCCGAGGCTATCTGACAACTGCTGTTTTGGGAACTTTCGTGTTTATCGTGCCGATCGGTACTGCCTCAGCCTCGTGGTTCCCGGACCTTATTTTTCCGAAGGCCGAACCGGTGCCAGTCACAAAGGCCGACAAGATTGTCACCGGCACCATCCCTCGGAGTAAGCGTGATGATGAACGCGATTTTCTCTCCAATAAAACTCCAATGAGACCGTCGCGTGGCAATCCTGCCAGTTCGAAGGAGGGTCAACCATGAAGTCTCATTCGTCGAACCAGCGAAGCAGCACCGCCGCAAGCAGAGCGCATGCCCTGCCCAGCCTTCATATCGTCGCCAGCCTCTACTGCTTCAGCCTGGGCGTGCTGGCGCTCGTGATCGCTCTGAACCGAGTGTGAAGGGATCGCTTCTAGCGGAAGCCGTCTCTTCGCAGACCGATCTTCTGCCGGGTAGATGCTAGGCGGCCAGCCTACGGGACGAGCCGCCTGCAAGCGTCTACCTTAGTTCCCAAGCCACTGATATTCGGAAACTGCCGCCCTGCCAGTACGCTTGTCGTAGAGACATATCATGCTGACCCTGGCCTTCGATTTTCCGCGTCCCATTTCTCCTCGCAGTAGAATGGCGATTCTCCCGACGCTGTCGTCGAAAACCACAGGGCGAGACGCCTCCGGGGTGTTCAATGTGGATAGGCCGATACATGTGCCGTTGGCTTTGGCCAACATCGCGCTCCAAGCACCATCGCTGGATGCAAACGCAGAGCTGATGGATGTGGCGACCACTAGCGACGCCATTACGCATTTTAGAAGCATTTTCTGCCTTTCAACGGGTTGAGCGCCGTTGTTGACCGCCCGGTTTGGCTCGATCTTGGCGCTGTCTGACCGGGCAACGACCTGAGCCACAATGCTCGATAGGTCGCCTGCGCAGCCAAGCGGAGGGATAGAGGCACGCTATCGCAGGATCTTGTATGATGCAGCTGACTTCTTGTCCGTGCACGAGCGGATACGCCAATTTCAGTCGCAGATTCCTTGCTAGGAAGTGATGAGTATCACGGCGGACGTTGCTCAGAGTCTGGCTCAGGGCGGGTTCAAATTGGAGGCAAAGATGGGCGTTAACGGCGAACTTTTGATTGGGAACGCAAGCTCGATAGGGAAAGGCACCGCCTTTTTCGCAATCGAACAGACTACAGGCAACAGGCTTGGAAAAGCCTTTCATGGCGCGTCGACTGACGATGTCGAAAAGGCGCTGGCTCTGTCTTGGGAAGCCTTTCGAACGTATCGCGAAACGCCCCTTCATGAGCGAGCGCTCTTCTTGGACCGTATCGCTTCGAACATTCTGGCCCTCGGCGAGCTAGTGGACAGGGCAAGCGCGGAGACTGGACTTCCCAAGAGCCGGATCGAGGGTGAGCGTGCGCGAACCGTCGGTCAGTTGCGGCTTTTCGCCAACGAAGTTCGCGAAGGCCGCTTCCAGGAGCTCCGCTTCGATCCCGCTGACCCAACTAGAAAACCGCTTGCAAAGCCGGACCTGAAGCTTCGCAACATCGCTCTCGGACCAGTTGCGGTGTTCGGATCTTCGAACTTCCCCCTGGCGTTTTCGGTGGCAGGAGGAGACACCGCGTCTGCTCTTGCTGCAGGCTGTCCGGTCATCGTCAAAGCGCATTCAGCGCATCCGGGGACGTCGGAACTCGTTGGAAAGGCCGTTCAGCGAGCCGTCGCCGACTCTGGCTTCGCTCCAGGTGTCTTCAGTTTGCTGTTCGACGCCGGCTTCGAAGTGGGGCAAGCCCTTGTTGCCGACCACCGGGTTCGCGCTGTTGGTTTCACTGGCTCCCGGCGTGGAGGCCTGGCTTTGGCGGATATCGCCTCAAAGCGAAAACAGCCGATCCCCGTCTACGCCGAAATGAGCAGCATCAACCCCGTCATTATTTTTCCGTCCGCTCTGAAAAATCGGGGTGACGATATTGCGAAAAGCTTCATCGGGTCGCTGACACTCGGAGCCGGCCAATTCTGCACAAACCCTGGACTGATCCTCATTGTCGATGGGCCGGGCGCAGAAGAGTTCGTGTCCGCAGCCGCATCGTATATCGCCGAGGCCGCCGCGCAGACGATGTTGACAGCAGGTATCTGTGACGCCTTCAAAGGCCAGACAGCCAAGATGGAAGGCAAATCGACCGTTACTGTGGCTGGACGCGGAGCCGCAGGGACTTCGCTGGAGGGCCAGGCTGTCCTTTTCTCGACGACCGGATCTGCGGTACTGAGCGACCCGGAGCTTCAGGAAGAGATTTTTGGGGCAGCGAGCCTGGTAGTCAGGTGCGCTCACCAAAGGGAATTCGAGCAAGTGCTCGCTTCACTCGAGGGGCAGCTTACCGTAGCGCTGCAAATGGACGAGGCTGACACTGAGTTGGCACAACGGCTCCTACCTTCGCTCGAACTTCAGGCAGGCCGAATTTTAGTGAACAACTTTGCGACTGGGGTCGAGGTCTCACCCGCGATGGTTCACGGCGGCCCATTCCCCGCGACCTCCGACGGCAGATCGACGTCGGTCGGCACTCTGGCAATATACCGTTTTCTGCGGCCGGTTTGCTACCAAGACTTCCCGCCAGCCCTGACGCCGGCGGCCTTCCGCGATAAGTGAAACGCGGTTCAGTAGCCACACCTCCTTCGAGGGTGTGGCTACGGGACAGTCTTGTCTAGGGTCTCGGAGTTACGATGCCTCTCGACCATTTTATCAACTCGGATGTGACCAACTCGCGTAGCTAATTACCCATGCACTTCGATCTTCGACGGTTGGTAACGATGCTTTTGCGGTGCGGGTTTCCCTAGTCATACAGAACCTGGAGTGCGTTCCCACCATGAACGTTTTCGATCTCTTCGACGAAAGCCAACGGCCCAAAGCACCCCCGATCCGCGGAGCGACCGAGCAGCATCGATCGGTCGGGCGCAGGCTCGCCGCGATTCACGCGATGCACCTCTCTGCGCTCGATGAAACAAAGGAGATGATGGAACGCGTGCAACAGGGTGAAGCCGCTGCTACGGATCTAGCCGAGCAGGTCACTTCGCTAGAGTTGCTGGACAACTACCGCAGATTTGGAAATCTCTGCGGTCGCGAATGCCAATTTCTCGATTTCCATCATACATCCGAGGACAACGAGATCTTCCCCGCGATTGCACAGAATGGCGGCGAGGAGTTCAAAAGAGTCATTGAACGCCTTACTGAAGAACACGCGGTCATCCACCGACTTCTGGAAACGCTGGCGATGAATGTCGTTAATCTTCAAACAGAGCCGTCCGCAGCAAATTTCGCGCGAACCCGAGATACCTTCGAGGCGCTCTACCGGGCTGTCGGATCCCATTTCAACTACGAACACACCGAGCTCGAAGAGGCCATAGGGCACTATGGCCTCTTATGAGGACGCGGCTAGTTGGCCGAAACGAAGAGCGGCAGGGTGGCCGCGCTAGAAACTAGTCTTTCCAGGGGGCAGACGTCCACCGATGAACGCCGGTCGCATGGTGCGTTCGGTCAGGCATCTAGCGACACGCAGCTTTAGTTCTCTCGGCCGGCGTCACTTTCCGAGCAGACTTTAAGGAGTGCACGCAAGCAGTGGGAATCGTGCGCGGCTCGAAAACTTGATCATCACCAGAGGCTTCCAAAGGAAGCGAGAACGATCCGCTGTTGCTGTCGTCGCGGTAGCGATCGGTCCCCGGAGGCATACCCTCAAACCGACCGGAGTTGTCTTGGTCGCCAAGCGATTGAGCCACCGCAAGAGTGGGCAGTAACACGAAAAGTGCAGCAAGTGTCGATGAGCGCATCAAACGGTACCCTTGGATTGTTGAGGTCGCTTTCAGAAATAGCCTCTGTCGGCGTCACGGGCTTGTATCATTCTGCTTGAACGTGACTTTGCTACGCAGGCGGAGCGAGGCGACCGTCATAGTCGAACATTGCCGAATAAGGAGTGACTGCGAAGCTGGCGCAGCTGCGTTCGCAGCGCGATGTCTCGCCATGCCGCGTTGCGCACGTATGACGGCCGGGGTGGAATCGGCCAAGTCAAACCACGCTTCAGCTCCTATTGTCGGAGACGCTACTACCGCGCCGTGTTCGAAATCCGTCACTGCGATTACACAGATAGGAAGGCGTATACTTATGAGAAAGAACGTGGAGCACCTCTCCATTCGCAGCAAGTTTGACCCTGCAGAAACGATGGACAGGCTCGAGCGAGCGGTCTTGGATCGAGGTATGACGATTTTCTGCCGTGTAAATTTTGCGGCCGACGCCGGCAAAGTCGGCATGGACCTCGAGGCGACCGAACTGCTGATCTTCGGGAATCCTAGGGTCGGCACACTGCTACTGCAGTCCGACCAGCGCATTGGACTTGACCTTCCATTGAAGGCGCTCGTGAGAGGTTCGGCCAAGGGCGAGACGGTAGTCGACGTGCAAGATCCAATCGACTTGGCGGCGCATTATCGGGTGACGGACTTGGAGGTCGTAGCGAAAATGCAGCAGGTGGTTCATCGAATAGTCCAGGAGGCCACTGGGGAGGCGCTGTAGCTGTCGTTCTCCGAATGGCGATCCATCCACCCCTGCGCCGAGGCACCCGGATCGGCGGCGAGGGACAGATCATTCATCAAAGAACGACCACGGAACGCACAAGGATTCCGCGGTCGTTCTTATCGAACCTCAGTTACTTTGCGACGAACTGAAGTTTGAGTTCTTCTGTGCCGACGGCAACATTGACGCCCTGCTCAGACTGAACGGACACCGGCTGCAGCGCGATGGACTTTCCTTGCCCGCCACCGAGCACGTTAGCGCCGAGACCGACACCGATTGTCGCGTCGGCGTTGATACCTACATAGTCGCCCGCGAGTGCGCCGGCACCGAGGCTTGTCGCCCCGTAAACGAACCATACGAGGGATGCTTCGCGGATCTGACCGATTTCCAGGCCAAATTTTGCGATTGTTCCTCGATAGTGCTCCAGCGCACCCGTGGTCGGCTTGAATGTGCAGTCGACGTCCTGCTGAGCGACCAGAATTTTGCCAATCCCTGCCGACACGTCACAGGTAAGTGTGCCGGCCTGGATACGGGCTGCTGACGCGGAGTCGAAAGACGAGACTAAGGCGGCGGCTACGATTGCGATTACTTTTTTGTTCACTTGGCTCTCCATTGTTCACGGAACAACAGTTGCGCAACTCCACCTGTGCAGATTGTACGAATTGGCCGTACCGTTTCATATCCGCGGCGTTCGTTTCGGCATTGCTGCCCACCGATCTAGCGGTTTAGCGAAATAGAGATGCGCACCGAATGGTACAATATCGGCTCAGTGGACAGTTCTAAGGCTTGTCAGACGTCACCTTTACTTTCGATGTCTTTCAAGGCCGAACCATTTCCCTGGAGGAATCCCATGGCAAACTTCATCGTACCTAAACTCTCCCGCCGCGGCTTCTGCCTTTGCTGCATCGGTGTCGCGTCCGTCGGCCTTGCAGGCGGGTGGCTCTCGCCCCGAGAAGCTTATGCCGAGGCGCATCAGCTCGTCGGAATGATCCGGGGTGCCGCTGCAAAAGCCGATATAGCGACCCATAAGCTTCGCGGTGGTGTCTACGTTTTTGAGGGCTCGGGCGGAAACATCGCCGTCTTTGTCGGAAAGGACGGCAAGGTGATGGTCGATGCCGGTATCACTGCAACTCGCCCGAAGATCGTTCAAGCGCTCAACGCTCTCGGCTCGCAACCCGTCACCAACTTGATTGACACCCACTGGCATTTCGACCATGCGGATGGCAACGAGTGGGTTCACGCTCAAGGCGCCTCGATCATGGCGCACGAGAACACCAAGAAGCGGTTGATGGAAACCCAGCAAGTAGCGGACTGGGATTTCACCTTTCCGCCCTCGCCGGCTGGCGCGATCCCGACTGAAGTGTTCTCGTCTGACCACGAGGTCACGCTCCAGGGATGTAAACTTCATCTGGTCTGCTACGAAGCAGCCCACACAGACAGCGACGTCGGCGTGCATTTCGTTGATCAGAACATTCTGCATACAGGTGATACATACTGGAACGGCATCTACCCTTTCATCGACTATTCCACCGGCGGCAGCATCGGTGGCAAAATCGCAGCATGCAAAAAGAGCCTCGGAATGGCTGACGACAAGACGATCATCGTCCCCGGTCATGGCGCGCCTGTGAGCAACAGAGCTGAGCTCAAGGCGTTCCACGACATGCTCGTTGCGGTTCGGGACAACGTCGCGAAGCTGAAGAAGCAAGGCATGTCCGTCGGAGAGGTTGTTGCGGCCAAGCCGACTTCGGCGTTCGACAAGAAGTGGGGTCAGTTCGTTATAACCCCCGGCCTGTTCACCGAGCTCGTGTACGAGGGCGTCTGAGCAGGCGTGCGTCCGTTAAAGCATCCGCTGCTAGCATGACGCAACAAATCGAGATTTAGGTTTCATTGTCATCGGCACGGGAGCGAAAAGCGACCGTGCCGATGACTATTTGCCTCGCAGCAAGGAATGCCTGAATATCAATCGGTCACGCTGGAAAAAAGAGATGGCCGCGTTGCCGCGACCATCTCTAGGAAAAGGTGCCGAGCACCTTCCGGCGCGCTCAAAGAATCCAACAAAATCTAGCGCACATAGAACGTGATGCTACCGTCAGCGGCCTGATACGCATTGATCACGTCCCGTACCGCGACACCTTTTTGGGTCAGGCTGCCCAGCAGGTCGTTGTTGTCTCGAATAGCGGACCGCATCCGCTGAATTTCTTCCAACGGGCGGTCGGGAATGCCAAGCGGACCATCGGTTCTGTCATTCAACGTGAGACGATTGTGGACGTACTCGACATCGATGTGTCCGTTGAATGTGCGAAGGCTCTTCTCAAGGGAGGCCGGCGAATTTGCGCTTAGGCCGTCGGCGTGGGCTACTGTGATACCAAGGGTGGCGGCGACTGCGAAAGCAACTAGCGATGGCTTTACAAGATGCATGATGACCTCTCGAATTATCGGACTATGGCCTGGTAGAAACATCCCGTCATGGGTTGAGGCCCGACAAATCTTTGTCATCACGATGGTCCGTGGAATTGTAGGATACGGCGCCGCAGTTCGCCTTCGACTGATTTTGATTAACGAGGTGGCCTCTCCGCTGAAGCTCCTGTGTCATGCGCCGGTATCCGCAGCAGCGCAGCTCGTCCTGGGTTTACTCTGCAACGAGCTCGCAATCGCCGAATTTCAAAGCTTTTGCCGCGGATCGGTAATAGTAGGCGCACCTCGGAGATCGATCATTTTGCACTCCCGCCTGACAGAACTAGCTGGGAGCGCTGATAATGGAGGAGCTCGCGCTGTCGGCGGAGATCGGTTGGCGCGGTTTTCCTTTCACCAGGTCCAACTCCATGTGAGCTGCCGACAGACTGAACGAACTTGGCTATTGCCGTTTGGCGTCCCTGTGTTTCGCAAGAGATCTGAGGTACGCAAAAGCTTCCGTTCTCTCCATCGGATCGACAATGTGGACCGCGGCGCTCACTTTCTCCAGATCCTCGAGCGAAAGACGCTGAAGATTCGCCATGATCCTCCTTTGCAAAGCTTGGCGGTGATCATTCTCTGTCATCATATTGGCAATTCTCCCATTCACGTTCTGAAAAATGGAAACCTTGATCGAGCATGGCGTCAAGCATTCAATGAAGAACGTAGCACAGTCAGTTGCTCTGAAAATGTAACCGCGGGGTATGACGGTCTACGCCGTGATCATTGGTGAAATTCGTTGAAAGGTTCAAAGGGTAACAGGTGCCGCGAGTGAACGACTGGTTCAGTGCGAGCCAAGCCAGTGCCTCCACCACCGGTGCATCGAAGGCCGACAGCCGTTGACCCACTCGCACCGTCTCAGACTGTCACTGTCATGTTTGGGAAGTAGATCGAGATTGGCGTATCTACAACATGCTCTGGCTCTAGGGCCCGTCGTACCTGACTTGCTATCTCCGACCGGTAGGATTCGATGCGAGGAGCGAACGAATAAATATCGCTCGTATCAATCTGAACCGTTCGCATCTGGTTTACATCAAACGGAATTTTATCGGCTGACCTTACTAGCTGAACGATTGGAAGTTTCACGGCATGCCGCAGTGCTAGTTCGTAGAAAACATTTGGATTGTGGAACGACAAATCTGCAATCACCAACCGGGATCGCATAATGTACTCGATGATCTGGCGGGTGATCACACCCGGTTTATCGATGGCATCGGCACGTATCACCTTTAACCGAAATGCTTCAAGAGCGGGCTCCACAATCGTGCCGAGAAATAGATCGGAGTGCTTTCGCGCTTCTGAACCGTCTTCTCCTATCGGCGCGATGTAGAAGCAGGTACTCTCAAACTGCGCGTGCTCAGATGTTACAACGCTAGTACCGTGTACTGGGATCAACGTCGGTCTGGCGGCAACATTCGGAGCTACAGACGGCACATCGCCAAGCATCATATCGACGGATATTATTCGCTCTGCACCCGAAAGCATTCTCAGTAAGCCAGCAAAACGGAGGTTGACGACAAAGGTATCCACAGCTTCCGCCGCATGGGATGCATCAATACCAACGTCCTTTGCCGCATCGATTAACACGGCGTGAGCAGGAAGTTTGTTCCCCTCGAATTTTGAGTGCAGCTTCTGGAACGGCTCGATGTTGAGGATCGCGACCTCTGCAAGAACGCGCGCGCGCTCCCGCTGTGCTATTTGCTCATCTACCGCCTTTAGCCCTTCAGCCGTTAACTCGATGCTGTCAGCTTGGACCCCTCCCCTCGTAAGCCCGTACTTACCAGCGTTGATTATCAACTGACGAGAGCCTCCGCTTTCAGGCGACTTTCCGAGTTGATCGAACAACGTTAGGCGTTTGACCGGCTGCCCACTCCCGATCCGAAAAATTGACTTCGCGAATTCCAGCGGCTCTTCGACTGTAGACGCCGGGAAAGAACGCTGGGACCGCCGCTTCTTCAGTTCCGCTTCGACTTTCGAAGACTGTTCAGGCGCCGCTTTAGATGCTTCAGAACGCTTGGCCACTATAACTCCTCTCGAAAGATGACGTTGCGAAATTACGCCCGAACATCTAATTCGTCACAAGTACCGAATTGTGAAATCCGCGAATTATAAACTGAAAAGTTGCAGCGGCCTAAGACGTCTGAGCAAGTATAGAGATTTTTGCAGGAGATTATGGGGGCCTATATTCGGCTTTTTCCCGCAGCCGATGAAGCAGTCGGACTGACCCGCTCCCAGTGCGGCACCTCTCGGCGTCCGTACACCGCGATCGTTGAGGGCATGTTGTCTGGTTGGATATCAGGCTTCCCCGAGAAGGAAGAGAGTTCCGCCCCCCGAGGTCCGGCGAATTTTAACGACCTAGTACACGCGAAAATAAGTCGTCCCGGATACAACTGCTGCGTTCAGTTTAGGGGCGGGCATGAAATTTCCGGCGGTTGTTGCATTGTGTTCGACGGCGGCTTTTCTCGGAGCCGGAGGCTATACGGTGCTGCCAAAAGCCGTCACCAATGCTTTTAATCCGGGCTGCAAGATCAAAGGCAATATTAGCATCGATTCGGGGGTGCGAATTTATCACGTGCCGGGGCAGCACTACTACGCTGTGACTAAAATACGCCCTGACTACGGAGAACGTTGGTTCTGCTCCGAAGACGAAGCACGCGCTGCTGGCTGGCGCAAGGCTGGCTACTGAAGCTCTCACTCTTCACCACAGAAGCCTCAGGAACGCGATGATCTCGGCGTATGTGCAGGTGAGTCTCGCTGGTCAGCAAATACGTGTAGGATGACATCTTCGCCGTTCATGTAGGCTTCGAATACCCGATATTCTGCCGGAGCCATGCGAGAAAACAAGCCATTCATGAGCGTTCCCATGTAGCCGGCACTTCTGATGCTGTGTTAATGAGCGGACATTACCTGACCTGCGAGTGACGCGTCTTCAGCTATTTCATGAAAAATGTTTCTTGCTACGTGTTCATCGCTGCTCGTTTTCTCCAGTTACATAGCCGTGGAGCAGACCCAGTCATCATTCGCGAGTACAGGCTCGAAGTCATTGCAGAGCCCGTTTGAGCAGCCTCTGTACGATCCTGTACATGCGGTTATTTAGTTGAAACAGCAACTTTCATGAACATGCGAATCTGCTAAATCAGCGGTTGGTTCTGCCCGAGAACCACGCCTAGAGAAGTCCCGCTGTCACCCCAACTTCAGCGGGCTTCTTCACGTTTCCCCTGGGATTTACCTCCTGGTCACCGGCATTCAAATCACAGCCGCACCAAGCCGCTGAGAGCCGGATGCTCATAGCCGCGAGATCGTAGGGCCCAGGATACAACTCCCTGTCGACCCTCGAAATTTGCCAGATGTGATGGCCGCCTCGCGGAGCTGCCTCGTCACCTGCAACCGTCAGTTCCGTCCGCGCCTCCATGCCCGCACAAGCCTGTAGTGGTACTCGATTGGTATGCGAAGTAGGCCGCCGCGGAAGGAGATCGCGGGAATGCCAGTCGATTTCATTCTTCTCGACACCAGCGTTTTGAGCGAAGCGCGCAAGACGGCTGAAGAGCTGAATGAGAGTATCGTCACTTTTCTTAGAAATATCCCGATCGGAGCGGTCGCGGTTCCATCTGCTGCGATCTTCGAGCTCAGGCGTGGGGCGCTCATCCTCTCAAAGACAGATCCAGTTCGTGGGAAGGCTCTCGGGCGCTGGCTCGATCAACTGCTTGAAACCGACATCTGGCTGCCTTCCGTGAACATCGAGGTACGAGAGCTTGTTGCGGTGATGTCGATCACTCCCGAGCTGGCCGGGTTCTGGATGACGAGCAGCTACCGAAGCAGGATGAAGTTCGGATGCGATCCCGAGATTGCTGCGACCTCGATAGTCCATGGCATCCCGATCGCCTCGACGGACGTCTCGGACTACATGCGGATAAACCGTTTTTTCCAAGTTCCGGGACTTTACTGCCCGCTTCGAGGCAAGTGGTTTATAGACCCGCCGGAGGGATGGCGCCTGCGTGAGCACATTCAACCGGTGCGCAGCGATTGGCGAAGGATGATCGGGCCGATAGATTGGCGATCCGGAGAAGACGACCTTGATGACGTGAACACACCAAAGATGTAGATGACTTCGCCGTGCCGCTATTCGGCGCTGTCGGTCTTGGTATTGATCACCCGCAGGTCTTCAAACAACGAGGATCTCGCCATTATCAGGGCGACCTCTCGCCGGGCTGAGGCATCCATGCGCTCAAAAGAAGTCCCGGCCGCGCGGTCATGAGTCAGCCGCTCCAAACGCTTTAGCACCGCTCGCGAAATTGCGAGCTTGAATCAATCGATCGTACCGTATGCTCTTCCATTTCTCATCTCGCGCAACTCAAGAGAGAGCGTGTGGCAAGGAGGCGATCCGGTCAACGTCATCGCCGCGTATCAAGAGATTATTGGCTGTCGTCTGCTGACCTGCCCTTTGAAAGGAATTCCTTGGCGCTCCCTCGCGGGCCGCGAGGCGAAAATGAGACTGTGTAGATCCCGTCGTGATCGAAGACGACCTGTTCACCTGTGGACTTCGCGCTGGCGAAGATGCGCCGAAAGTCCTCGCTATCTTCGGGCAATTCCCATCGATCGTCAGGCGTCATCGCGAATCTCCGTGCGCTCGAATCTTTATACTACCGCCTGATCATTTTGCGAACGGAATAGCATCGAATCCATATTTCCATTATCCCGAGCTGAAACTTAGCGACGCCGGTGAATCCTTTTAGTCCTCAGCTTAAACCGAAGGAAAAGTCATGCGGTTCGAACTTCGCAGGGCGGCACAAAATTTCTTGATGGTCGCAGCGCGCTTCTAATCCTCGCTCTGCGACTGAGGCCAAGTGGGTTCTTTCTCAGCCGAGCGGGTCTCCTATGCTTTCTCGGCGAGTGGAGAGCCTGAAGGTCCCTCAACGCTGGTTGACTCTCCACATTTCTTCGCCGCCCAGCGCATAACGTACGAAGCGGACCAAGTTCTCGACTAAAATCCCAGTGCCCGTCGTCATTTTGCTGGTCGTGTTTAGGCATGGCGGGCCGCTCCCTAGTCGTTTAGGCGAACGGCAGTTGCTCAAGGACTCATTAACCATATTCGATCAAAGCTAGCCATTTTGGCGCATAGTGGCGATTAGGCGTCTTGCAATGGATCATGATCGGCGCCTAACTGCACGACCACAGGGTAACCTGATCGGAAACAATCCAACCAATGAAGTACTCGATGTCACAACCGCAACACCAACAAAGTTGCCGCACAGCGGCCTAGGCCGGTGATATCGATCGCCGCGGCCCAGGGCGCCCGGCAACTCCTTCGAAGTCTTGTCTTTGATTTGAGGAAGTACGAATGGCCCGCATCTATCTCAGCATAATCCATCTCCAACGACTCTAAGCCGGGTCGAGGTCTGCTCGCTAACATTTGCGATTGGTTCGCGAGGTTGGCTGCCCCCTCGTCGATGTGGAGTTTATCAACTGCGTAGATCGCGGTCGTGACGTCGTGCGCCGACGCCGCCGGATCATTAAGAAAGGAAAGTCCAATGAAGAAGCTTACCATCAACCTACAGACCATCACGATCAAAGCCGACCGGCCCACCGCAGCAAGCCGTCTATGGTCTGCGGAAGAGATTGACCGCATCGAAGCGGAGGTGGTCTCTGGCGTCGTGTTTCGCTACGCCTCCCTGGAGGGCGCTCGTACCAAGAGCCGCGGAGACAAGAAGGCTCGTCGCTCCTCCGCTGCCGTTGCCGTTGCCGGGAAGTAAATGGGATTTTGAAGGCTCTCGGAAGCCGAGATGGCCCCTTGGAAAAGGAAGGAAATACAATGAATAAGATTGAAACGATCGCAATGATGATCGACCGCGGCACTCTCTCGGAAAAGCCTGTAGCCATGGAACGCGCTACTTGCTTCGACTTTGTCGTGAAGTATCGCAATGGACAGTGTCGCGCATTCACGGTGAAGCCTTCTGGCTCCGCCAATCTCGTTGATGTGCTCTCTGATAACGGGTTGAACCGCCGCTCGCGTTAGAGATAGCCTTGGAAAATCGACTCCCTGTTTTGCGTTAGGAGGCAAACATGAGCAAGATCAAGCTCGCACTTCAGTACTACCGCTACGCTGAGAATGGCTACGATATCCTGGATATCGCGCATGGCTATGAGACGTCGTTCGCCAATGCTGATCGCCAGATTGGCAACCACACTCGCCGGAGCGCGCAAGGATAAAGACGCTGAACCGTGCATCGAAGAAAAGCTCGGTTTCAAGGTAGAACTCGACCCGGTTTCTCCTTACGACCGTGCAGTCTCGATGAAATCCGGCAAGAACTGCCGCGTGTTCCTCAACAATCCGTTGGGAACCGGACCGCTTCGTTGCGAGAGCTGGTTCGAGGCGCAGTGCGCGATCTACCTAATGTCACGGCGTGACGTCGTCGATGTTTCTTGCCAGTACGAGGTCGAATACGCGCAGGGAAAGTTCCACTACTTTGACTTCCGCGTGACCTAACCGACAGTGGGCTTGTCTTCCTCGGCCTCCCATACGGTGACGAGCGTGTCCAGGAAATTCGCAACCAGAGTACCAAGGGCACATTTACTATCCGAGTATCGCCCCGCGACCTGTCCAAGATCTGGGTGAAGACGCAGAACGGGCGTGGCTACTACGAGCTGCAATGCAATCTTCCAGGTACCGAGCATCTTACTCTGAACCAGTGGAAAGCCGCTTTGCATCATATGCGGAAGACCGTGAAGAAGTCCCAGGAGGGATCATGGGAGATTGCTCTCCGGGCGATTTATCAGGTCCAGAAGCTTGTGAAGGCCGCAGAGGACCGCGCCGGCATCGCCATTGCGACGTGGACGGTCGAGGACTTGCAGAACCTGGAACGCGACGTTGTACAGGGCGTGATCTACAAGCGGCCCTACGAGATGGATTACGGTCAGCAGATCCACCAACAGCTCAACCCAGGAGACGGAAGCGCGAACGCGCCTATCGAGGATCTTGCAGAGCCGGAAGCTGATCTCGACAGCGAGTTCGGTGACGTGGACGATGGCGTCAAACGCGATCCGAACCGTTTTGCCACGCCTGAAGAGGGTGTGCGCCGAGAGGGTCGCCCGAAACAAGATCCGTATAGAGACGAGCCTCCCCAAGCCGAACCGAATTCTATCTCGTCCGGAAGACGATCAAAGAACCGCATTGGCGGCCCAAAACCATGGCAAGGAATTAAAGGATAATTTCATGGCAAGAGAAGATAACGCTGTCACCCGCACCATGACCGAACGCTTGTCTCCGGAGCAGCGCAAGATCCGCGACATCATGGAGAAGGTGGAGGCTTTCTACCTGACCACCCACAATGATCCGGAAGTAAAGCGCGAAATCGACGTCGTGGTCCGCGGGGCTTCCCGCGCCGCAAAGGACGGTCACATCCTTTTGATCACCGCCGAGTCCCAGTCGGGGAAGACTACGATGGTGAACCACTATCTTGATGAACATCCATCGCTGTTTCCCTTCCCCATCGAGAACGACAACACGGCTTACCCATTGTTCAAAGTCACCGCGCCGCCGGATTGCACGATGGCAGGTCTGGGTCGTGAGATGGCAATGCGCTTAGGTTATCAGTTGCATCGCAGGGTGACCGAACCGAGCATATTCGAAAAAGTACGCGCTCAGTTACAAGTGCAAGGGACCAGACTTGTTGTTGTCAACGAGATCCAGCACGTGTTGGATGCACCAAGCATCAAAGGTCTGCGCCACTTCTCCGACGCGTTTAAGAACCTTCTTCAGGAAGAAGATTGGCCGATCCACATCATCTTTGTCGGCCTCCCCGAAGCAAAAGATATGATCAAGCGAGATAAGAAGGAGCAGTTGGAGGCACGTGTGATGCACCTCGCTCTCGAGCCCCTATCCTTGAATGATCATAGCGAGGCGATAGCCGACATGATCGATGAGGTTCTGGCTATTGCGGGCCTTGGGTCCGCCACTCCCTTAACCAACGAGTTCTTGGCTCGCCTGTTCCACGGCGCGCGGGATCGTCTCGGGTTGATCTTCAAAATGCTGCACTTCGCGATCGAAGACGCACTGGACAGCGGCGATACCGAGGTTGTCATCGAGCACTGGGAAGATGCTTACATGCGCCTGGCGAAGGGCGGCCGAAACGTCTTCGTCGAGCTTGAGTGGTGGACCATCGTCCGGGGTGTTCGATCTGACGGTTTTCTCACAACGGAGAAAGAAGAAGGTGACCTCGCAGCCTCAAAAGGTGGCGCGGGCGGTTCTCAGAAATCGGGGCGGCGATGAGAGGCATATACAAAGTTCCCTTCCACGAAGACGAGACCGCCACCAGTCTTGCGATCCGGCTTGCGGCTGCTAACCGCATCGCTGCGGTTCCGTTTTGCGACGACCTAGGATTCTCGTTCAAGGGCGTTGTTGGTGGAGAGCACGACGCGTTAACGCGTCTAAGTGAAATTTCCCAAATTTCACCCCAGCGCATTTTCCGAAATGCCTTCACCATCACAAAACCGGGCCACGGAATATTGAGAGACGAGAAGGTGCGAACCCCGTGGCTGGCCCGCTATCCGGCGCGCGTTTGTGCGGCATGCCTTCATGAGGACCTTCGCCGCGAACAAGGCCCAAACTCGGCACGGCGGTACTACCGTATTCATTGGCAGTTGGTTTCGATTCGATCGTGTGAGATCCACAATGCTCCTCTGATCGAGCTGCCCTCCGCTAGTAAGTACCGGAATTTTGACCTGGACTACCGAGCTACAAATCACACAAGGGAACTTAACAACGCTCTAGCTCTCAACGGAACCCGGCTCTTTACAGACTATGAGAGGTTCGTATTGGATCGTCTTGAAGGCCGCAGGCAGGCAGGCGAATTGCTCGACAGCATGTCAATGCTCTCAGGCATGGACGTCACAGAGCTCATCGGGATGTACGCTACCTTCGGAAAATACGCCAATCTCGACCAGCATAATGAAAGCGACTGGCATACTGGTGCGCAGGCTGGGTTTGGCCTGATGCGACAGGGACGGCTAGGAATAAGACAGTTTCTTCAGCAAATGACCGCGGATACGAACAAGAAAAGATCGGCCCGCGGCGGAGGCACGATCCTCGGCGGGATCAATCTTGGACTAAGTCCTATGTACCCCTTCCGGTCGGGTCCGGATTATGACCTGATCCGCGCTGAAATGATGACGTACGTCAATGAGCACGTAGCACTCACCTCCAAGCAAAGGATCTTCGGTAAAGCCTCGTCAGGAACGCATGTAGCCGTTCACGATGCACTAAGGACCATGGGAGGAGGAGACATGGCTCGAGGATTACTGTTGCATTTCTCTGGTGAACAAGACGAAAAGACAACGGTATTTCCCCTCGCAGCGTACGAGAAGGCCCAAGAGTATTGGGACGACCTCGTATTCCCAATAGACGCAAATCTGCTGCTCGGGACAAACAGCCCCCATTTTGTTCAACTTGTTGACCGCGGCATCATTGAAAAAGACGAGCTATACGGGAAGCTGTTTCCATCCAATATGGCCAGATATTCCAGAAGCAAGCTTCTGGCGCTGGTCGACGCAGCTCGTAGCTGCCCCCCAGTTGCTAAACACGATGGCTTGATCTCACTGTCCAAGGCCGTCGTGTTAGTTCGCGTGCCGTTCGCAGACATCATCACCCTTCTCATCGAGCAAAAGCTGTTACAGGTGTGCTACAACCTGGAGCTGCCCGGCTTGGCGTCGATCTTGATCGATCCTGCAGAGCTGAAGGGCCTCTTCCCCTTAGATGAGCGCTGGATGATGGTAGGCGACGTTGCAAAGCTGATGGGAGTTTTGAAGCGAGATATCTGTCAGATGACGCGGGAAGGCATCTTGCCGTTCTCCAAATTCCGGTTCCCTGGACGTAGCCAATCGATCTTCTTCGACCGAAATGAGATTCAGGAATTTCATAAAAAGTATACCCACTCTAAAGCCCTCGCGACAGAAACCGGACTGAGAAGCCAGAAAGTGGCGCAGCTTCTGAGATTGACGGACATCCCAAAACTTCGAGCAGGCATCGCAGTGTACTACGAGAGAACTGCGGCCAGGGCGGCACTCGCCGAGGCTGGATACCCCTAAATCTCTGATTCTGATGTTGGTTTTAGCCCTCCGCTTCGTAAGAGGCGGGGGGCTTTTTTATGCCATTTTTTTCGTAAAATAATCCAATTAAATCAATGATTAACGTGACTTCTCCCTACGACGCTCTAATATGTAAGTGTCAGTTTGGCGTGACGTTTGTGTCATGTGAGATGTCGCGGAGGCTGGCTAAGTATCTGTTTTTATTAGATGGCCGGTGTCTAGCCTCGTGACGCGTAATAACCTAACCTAATCGAGAGGTCGGCGATCCAGATAGAGAAACCCATTTCGACACGGAGGATGTTCAATGGATTATCGAAAGCTTGGACCAAGCGGGACAATCGTCGCGCCATATTGCCTGGGAACGATGACCTTCGGCGCGGAGGCCGATGAAGCCACCTCGCACAAGATACTCGACGACTATTTCAAATGGGGCGGCAACTTCATCGACACCGCCGACGTCTATAGCGCTGGCGTTTCGGAAGAGATCATCGGCCGCTGGCTGAAAGCACGACCCACCGAGGCCCGCCAGGCAGTGATTGCCACGAAGGGACGTTTCCCTATGGGAAGCGGACCGAATGACATCGGACTGTCACGGCGGCATCTGAACATCGCGCTAGACGACTCGCTTCGACGTCTCGGCGTCGAGCACATCGATCTCTACCAGATGCATGCTTGGGACGCCCTGACACCGATCGAGGAGACGCTGCGCTTCCTCGATGATGCCGTCTCCAGCGGCAAGATCGGCTATTACGGCTTCTCCAATTACCTCGGCTGGCATATCGCAAAGGCAGCCGAAATCGCCAAGGCACGCGGCTACACCCGGCCGGTAACGCTGCAGCCGCAGTACAGCCTGCTCGTGCGCGATATCGAGCTCGAGATCGTGCCGGCCTGCCAGGATGCAGGCATGGGACTGCTGCCTTGGTCGCCTCTTGGCGGTGGCTGGCTGACAGGCAAATACCGCCGTGACCAGATGCCGACGGGTGCGACCCGGCTTGGGGAGAATCCCAAACGCGGGATGGAATCCTACGACCAGCGCAACGCGCAGGAGCGGACGTGGGACATCATCGGTGCGGTGGAAGACATCGCGAAGTCCAAGGGTTGCAGCATGGCCCAGGTTGCGCTCGCCTGGACCGCTGCGCGGCCGGCAGTGACGTCGGTCATCCTCGGCGCCCGGACGACGGAGCAATTGGCGGACAACCTCGGTGCGGCCAAGATCAGCCTCTCGGACGAGGAGATGAGCCGCCTCACCGAGATCAGCGCGCCGCACCCCTTCGACTATCCCTACGGGGTCGGTGGAACGAACCAGCGCCACCGCAAGCTCGAAGGCGGGCGGTAAATCATCAGGCAGCGGCGGCGTGTGCCGCCGCTGCCTTGTTCCTTCAAATACGGACGCCGGTCGCGTCGTCGAAGAGATGCACCTGTGCCGGATCGATGGTCACCCCGATCGTCTCGCCACCGCGGGCCGTGCTGCGACCGGTCTCGACGATCGTCAGTTCCGGCGTGGTCGCCGCCGTGATGAAGGTGGCCGAGCCGGTGGATTCGACAACGTCGACGGGGATGTCGAATGTCCCCTGCCCTGTCGCCGTGATGCCGATATGCTCCGGGCGGATACCGACGGTTAACTTGCGGCCAGGCTGCAGCTGGCGATTGCTCGGCAGCGTATGCTTGACCGTTCCAAGGTCGATTGCCAGCCCGCTTCCGTCCGCCTGCACGACACCGGGAATGAAATTCATCGCCGGCGAGCCGATGAAGCCGGCCACGAATTTGTTGGCCGGTGTGTCGTAGAGCTCGAGCGGCTTGCCCTGCTGCTCGATGACGCCTTCGCGCATGACGACGACGTGGTCGGCCATGGTCATCGCCTCGATCTGGTCGTGGGTGACGTAGACGGAGGTCGCGCCGAGCCGATCGTGCAGCGCGCGGATTTCCTTGCGCATGTGAACGCGCAGCGCCGCATCGAGGTTCGACAACGGCTCGTCGAACAGGAAGGCCTTGGGATGACGGATGATAGCGCGGCTCATGGCCACGCGCTGGCGCTGGCCGCCGGAGAGCTCGCGCGGATAACGCTTCAGCAGGTTGGAGAGCCCGGTCGTCGCCGCGACATCGGCCGCTGCCTTCTTGGCCTCGGCCTTGGCGACGCCGCGGATGCGCAGGCTGTAGGTCAGGTTTTCCTCGACCGTCATGTGCGGATAAAGCGCGTAGGACTGGAACACCATGGCGACGTCGCGCTTGCGCGGCGGCACGTTGTTCATCAACTCGCCGGCGATCTTCAGATCGCCCTCGGAGATGCTTTCAAGGCCTGCGAGCGAGCGCAGCAAAGTGGACTTGCCACAGCCCGACGGCCCGACGAGTGCCACGAAGCTGCCCTTGGCGATCTCAAGGTTGATGTTCTTCAGCGCGTGGAAGGCGCCATAATGTTTGTTGACGCCGCTGAGCTCGATCTGATTGGTCATTTGAGGGCTCCAGAGGTGAGGCCGGATACGATGCGGCGCTGCAAGAGAACGAAGATGGCGAGAACGGGCGTCACATACATCGTGGCGTAGGCCATGATGTTGTTCCACTCGCTGGTATTCGGCCCCATGAAGGAGTTGAGACCGACGCTGGCGGGCTGAAGCTCTGCTTCCTGGATCATCGACTTCGAATAGACGAACTCGCCGAAGGCCTGCATGAAGATCAGAATCGCGCTGACGAGAATGCCGTTGCGGGCAAGCGGGAGCACGATGTTGAAGAAGGCGCCGAAACGGGAGTTGCCGTCGACCAGCGCTGCTTCCTCAAGCTCCATCGGCACGGCCATGAAGGTGGCGCGCACCAGGACCACGAAGAACGGCATGCTTTTCGCGGCGATCGCCAGGATCACGGCAAAGCGCGGATAGTCGAGCAACCCAAACTGCGAGAAGCCCACGAAGATCGGCGTGATCATCAGCGATGCCGGCAGGACCTGCAGCATGAGGATGAGGAACAGGCCGATATCCACCCACATGTTGCGATAGCGCGCCAGCACATAGGCACAGCCGACGCCGAGCACGGTGATCAGCGCCACGGAACCGAAGGCGATGACGACAGAGTTCCAGAGATAGCGCCCCATGTTCCGGCTTTCCCACACATAGGCGTAGGTTCCCCATTGCGGCGAGGACGGCCAGAAGCTCGGCGGATTGGCGAACATCTCGGAGCCGCTCTTCAGCGCCGTGATATACATCCAGTAGAGCGGGAAGAGATAGATTGCCGCCAGGACGATCGCAATAAAGAGCATCAGGCGGTTGCGGTTGGTATCGCTCATCCGCGCACCTCATGTTTTGTCGACCGGACATAGACGATCGAGGCGAACATCACGAAGACGATCATGATGACGGAGATCGTGGCGCCCTTGCCGAAGTCATATTGCCGGAAGGACAGGTCCCAGGCCCAGTATTGCGTGACGTTGGACGAATTGTTCGGCCCGCCATCGGTGATGGCCGCGAACAGGTCGAACTGCTGCAGTGTGAAGATCAGGCCGAGCGAAACGATGGCGCCGATGGTCGAGCGCATCATCGGAAGCGTGATCGTCCAGAAGCGCTGCCAGGCATTGGCGCCGTCGAGTTCAGCCGCCTCATAGAGATCGCCGGGAATGGAAGAAAGGCCGACGGAGAGCAGGATCATGTTGAAGGACGTGCCGAGCCAGATATTGGCGATAACGACGGCCCAGAGCGAGAAATTGGGGTCCGAGCGCCAGAAGATGTTGGAGCTGATCAACCCGCTTTCACGCAAAATGAAATTCAAGACGCCGAAATCGCCAGAGAGCACCCAGTTCCAGATCGCGCCGACGACGAGGCCGGGCATGACCCAGGAGACGAGGAACAGGCCGCGCAGCCAGGAGGCGCCCGGAAAGTTCACCCAGAAGAACAGCGCCAGGCCGAAGCCGATCAGGAACTGGCCGGCGATGGAGCCGACGACGAACAGCACGGTGTTATAGATGATCGGCAGCGTTTCAGGCTGCTTGAACAGATCGACATAGTTCTTGAAACCGACGAAGGGGCGCACGAAGGTCCCGAGGCTGAACATGTCGACCTCCTGGAAACTCATGACGATGTTATAGACGAGCGGCAGGCCCGAGAGCACGAACAGGAAGATGAGCGGCAGGGTGACAAGCGTGATGTCGAACCCGCGGCCATCGGTGATGCTGGAAAATAGCCTCTTCATGGATACCCCTTAAGCTCCGAACGGGGCTGCCTGGCGCTTGCGCGGAAGACAGCCCCCGCCGGGAGGAAACGGTGGGATGGCGAGAACGCCATTGGGGTCGGACAGGCGGAGCGCGTCATGCACGCTCCGCTTGCCCTGATATGTCACTCTTCGACGGCCTTGATCTTTTCGGCGGCCTGATCGAGCGCATCCTTCGGCGACATCTGGCCGGTCAACGCGGCCTGAATGGCATCCTGGATTGCCTTGGAAATCTTCGGCCATTCCGGCGACGGACCGCGCGGCTGGGCATATTTCAGCTGCTCGACGAAGGTCTTCAGCGCATCGTCCTTCAGCTTGTTGCCTGTCGGCGGGATGGCGATGTCGGAGCGAGCCGGCAGCTGGCCGAACTTCTCATACATCGTGTTGTCCTTGGAGGCGAAGAACTCAAGCGCCTTGAAGGCTTCCGCCGGATGCTTGGAACTGGAGAAGATCGCCCAGTTGTAGTCGCCCATGGCCGAAGACCGTGTCGCGCCTTCCTGCGGAACCGGCAACAGCGCCGTGCCCCAGTCGAACTTGGCGTCGGTCAGCATGCGGTCGATTTCCCACGGACCGGAGATGGCCATGGCCGCATTGCCGGCGTTGAAGGTGGCGGTCGAATCCCACTGGCTGCGGGTCAACGTATCGGGAGAAGCAAGCTTCTCGTCCATGATCTGCTTCCAGACCGTCAGCGCCTTCACCGCACCGTCAGCATTGATCGTCTTGTAGGTCGCACCGCCCATCTGCGCCCATGGCAGGAACTGGAAGGTGCCTTCCTCGTTGGCCTTGGCCGAGAAGGTCAAGCCGTAGACGTTCTTCGACGGATCGGTCAGCTTCTTGGCGTCCGCAACCAGCTCGTCCCAGGTCTGCGGCGGCTTTTCCGGATCGAGGCCGGCGGCCTTGAACATGTCCTTGTTATAGTAGAGCGCGATCGTGTTGGTCGCCTTCGGCACACCATAGAGCTTGCCGTCCCAGGTGGCGGACTTCAGCGGGCCGGGGAAATAGTTCTCGGGCTTGATGACGGTCGACTTGGCGATCATGTCGGTCAGGTCGAGGAAGGCCTTGCGGGCAGCGAACATCGCGTGGTTCGGGTTGTCGATGGCGATGATATCAGGCGCCTTGCCGGTCGAAAACGCACGCATCGATTCGCTGACGACGTCGTCGAACTGGATCTGGCGGTATTCGATCTTGATGCCGTTGTTCTGATCGTTGAATTCCTTGATCAGGTTCGGCGCCGGCTGAATGTCGCGGTCGAGCGACCAGAGGGTCAGGGTGACGTCTTCGGCTTTGGCGGCAAGACCGAAGAGCGACACGCCCGCCAGCGCAAGTGCGCCGATCATTGCAAATTTACGGATAGCCATGGTTCTCCTCCTTTGTGGTTATCCTAGATCGTAGGCCGGCAATTCCTCCTTGCCGGCCGCGATATCATCAAACCGGATCGACGACGAAGTCGCCGCCCCGGGCATGCTTCAAATGGTTCAGCGCATGAACCTGGCCGGTCATCTCGAGCGCGTCGCGATAAACAGGATCGTGCCAACCTTCAATGTCGATGGATCCCGACCAGCCGGCGAGGCGCAGTTCCGAAATGATGTCCGTCCAGTTGCTGTCGCCAAAGCCCGGCGTCCGCATGAACACGAACTTCTCCTTACCGAAGATGCCATGCTCCTTGATGACATCCCAGCGGATCGTTGCATCCTTACCGTGAACGTGGAAAATTTTCGACGCCCACTTGCGGATCTGCGGCAGCGGCTCGATCAGATAGACCATCTGATGGCACGGCTCCCATTCGATGCCGATGTTATCGTCAGGCGTCTCGTTGAAGATCAGTTCCCAGGCATCCGGATTGTGAGCGATGTTCCAGTCGCCCGTCTGCCAGTTGCCGTCCATCGCGCAGTTTTCGAAGGCGATTTTGATGCCCTTGTCGGCGGCGCGCTTGGCAAGCTCGCTCCAGATTTCCTTGTAGCGCGGCAGGCTGTCGGTCAGCACCTTACCACGGATACGGCCGGTAAAGCCGGCAACGCAGGTGGCGCCGAAGTGATGTGCGTTATCGATGCAATCCTTCCAGCCCTGGAGCGTGTCGAGATCGATATCGGTGGTTTCGAGCGGGTTGCCGAACATGCCAAGCGTCGAGATCGTGATATCGCGGTCGCCGATGGCGTCGACGCAGCGCTTTCCGACCTCGGCAAGGTTCTGGCCGTTGGTCGTCTGCCAGAAGAAGGGTTCGAAGCTTTCGAAGCCCATATCGGCGATCTGGCCGATCCGCTTGTCGGCGCCGCCCTTGGAGGCGCTGACCATGGTTCCGATACGAATGGACTTGGCGGGGTTGCTCACAATCTCAATCCTTATGCTGAAATTTCGATACGCTTGCCGGTCTTGGCGCTTTCGATCGCGCCGAAGACCATGGCGAGGCTTCTGATGTTGTCGGAACTTGCTGTTTCCGGGCGCTTGCCCGTCTTGATCGCCTCGACGAAGCTCGCGATCACGCTGGCGTGGCCGTGTGTCTCTTCGTCATGTTCAGGTGCTGGAACATCGACCGGCGTGAAGCCGTGCAGCAGACCGGGCTCGCTTCCGGCGGTCGCGGCCTTGAAGCCCTCTTCGCCATCCCAGGTCAGCATTCCCTTGGAGCCGACGAGGCGCCACTGGCTTTCCCAGCTCGTGCGCTCGCCTTCGGCACACCAGGAACCGCGATAGGTGAAGACGACATCATCGGCGAATTCGAAAGTCGCGTTGGCGGAAGCGCCGTGCTGATACCAGGAACCCTTCGGATTGCGCTCGACACAGTAGACGGCGAGCGGCTTCTTGTCGGCCACGAAACGCGCGGCATCGAAGGTGTGGATCGCCATGTCGAGCAGCAGCACGTTCTGCATCTCTTCGCGGAAGCCGCCGAAATGCGGTGCCAGGAAGAAGTCGCAATGGATGCCGGTGATATCGCCGATGGCACCGCTTTCAACGAAACGGCGCATGCGGCGAACACCCGAAATGAAGCGGCGGTTCTGAATGATGGCGTGCACCTTGCCGGTTTCGGCGGCGAGATCGATGAGGGCAGCCCCTTCGGCAAGCGAGGTTGCCATCGGCTTTTCGCTCAGCACATGGCAGCCGGCCTTCAGCGCTGTCGACACGACGTTGAAGCGCGCGGTCGGGATGACCACGTCGAAGACGATGTCGGCTTTGGATTTGGCGATGACGTCGGCGAGATCAGTGCCGATCACGGCACCGCTCAAACCAAATTCCTCGGCGAGCTTTTCAGCCGCCGCAGGATTGACGTCGACGAGGCCCTTGACCTCGATCTCGGCTGCAAGAGCCGGGGTTTCCTTGATGGCGCGCAACCAGCCCTTGGACATGGCTCCGCAACCGCAGAGAACGGCATTCAATGTCACGATTTCCTCCCGTGGACAGTTTCTGGCTTTCCTCCCGAAACTTGTCCCGTAAACGTTTACGATACTAAGCGGAAACGTTTCTCGCTGTCAATCCCACGCGATCAGACAAAAAATGCTGCGGAAAACATCTGCAAATGCGGGGCCTTAACGCCTGCTGCGCCGCAGCGCAGCACGAAAAAATTTCGCGCTATTTTGCGCCCGCGTTCCGGCTGGAACGCAGGTTGCCAGATCAGGTTTCGATTCTTCGATTAGCGGATCAGGATCGCGCGGAAGTCATTGACATTGGTTCCCGTCGGGCCAGTCTCGAACAGGTCACCGATAGCAGCGAAGCCGCTATAGCTATCATTGCCATCGAGAAGACGTCGCGGATCAAGACCGGCGGCGCGCAATCGTTCGACCGTCTTCCCATCCACGAAGGCGCCCGCATTGTCTTCCGACCCATCGATGCCATCGGTGTCAGCGGCAAGCACATGCATGTCGTGGCCCTGGATCGCCAACGCCATGGCGAGCGCGAACTCACCGTTGCGGCCGCCCTTTCCGCCCTTGCCTCGGAGCGTCACCGTCGTCTCGCCGCCGGAGAGAATAACGACCGGCTTTTGGAACGGTCGGTCTTTGGAGAGGACCTCACGGGCGATCGCCGCATGCACCGAAGCGACATCGCGGGATTCGCCCTCGATGGAATCCGACAGAATGGCGGCTTCCACCCCATGCGATCTGGCAAGCGCGGCCGCGGCCTCTAGCGAGACGCCGGCCGAGGCGATTACGTGATGTTCGTGGCGGCCGAAAACCGCATCATCCGGGCTCGGCGCATCGGCGGCGGGCGTGGCAAGGAAATCGAGCGCGGCCTGCGGCAGCGGCATTTTGTATTGCGCGATGATGTCAAGCGCATCGTGCCGCGTCGAGCTGTCTGGAACCGTCGGGCCCGAAGCGACATAAGCGGGGTTGTCGCCGGGGATATCCGACACGACCATGCTTACAACACGCGCCTTTGTGGCCGCCGCCAGCCTGCCGCCCTTGATCGTCGACAGATGCTTGCGCACCACGTTCATCGCGGAGATCGGCGCGCCCGAGGCGAGCAGGATCTCGTTCATGGCAATCTCGTCTTCGAGCGTCAGCCCCTCCGGCGGCGACGGCAGCAGGGCGGACCCTCCCCCGCAGATCAGCGCGATGACGAGATCATCCTCGCCAAGCCCGCTCACCGCGTCCATCAACCGCTTCGAAGCCACGAGGCCGGCGCGATCAGGCACGGGATGCGAGGCTTCAAGGATCTCGATGTTTCGGGTTTCGCAGCCATAGCCATAACGCGTTACCACAACGCCCTCGAGCGGACCGTCCCAGACACCCTCAAGCGCCTGGGCCATCTGTGCCGCGCCCTTGCCGGCGCCGATCACCACCGTTCGTCCCTTCGGCTTGGCTGGAAGATGGGCGGTGATGCCTGTCAACGGATCAGCCGCCTTGACTGCGGCGGAGAAGAGATCTTTGAGGAATTCGCGCGGTTGCATGGGCTGGCTTTCGAGAAAATTCAGATGTTGAGACTGAAGGCATCGCTCTCGCCCGCAACGAGCTCAAGCGGCCAAATCGTGTTGCGCGCGCCACCGGGATAGAAATCCGCGTAGGCGGGCATGGTCGCGAGCAGCGTTTCCGCAAGCTCGGCGCCAAGATCGCGCAGCGACATTCGGAAACATGTCAGTGCCGGCTGCAGGAACCTGGCGCGCGGCTCTTCGCGAAAGCCGATGACGGCAAGATCCCGGCCTGGAATGATGCCTGCCTCGACCATGCGCCGGTAAAGCCCGATCGCCATCAGTTCGTAGATCAGAATGATTGCCGTCGGCCGAGGATCGAGGCGGATGAGCTCGTGACCGGCCTGATATCCACCCTGCTCGCTCGACTTCGCGCGAATGACGAGTTCGGGATCATAGGCGATACCGTGGCGTTCCAGCGAGCGGCGGTAGGCATCGAGGAAGATGTAGCCGAGATTGACGTCGCTCGATGGGACCGCGATCGCGATCCGTCGATGGCCCTTCGACACGAGGCGATCGACAGCGCTGGCCGCGACGCCTTCGAAATCTAGGTCGATCCAGCTGTAATTGCCGCCGGACGAGCTACGGCCAAGCGCGACGAAGGGTATCTTCGCCTTGGCCAGGAAATCGATACGCTTGTCGATGCGCTGCGTGGCGGAAATGATCAGTGCATCGACAACACGACGCGCCACCATGCGCTTCAGATACTCCTGCGGGTCTTCGTCATTCGGGCAAGGCAGCATGATGAGATCGAGCTTGTGGCGCGAAAGCACGCTTTGCAGACCGCCGGTCAGGCCCAGGAAGAAGTTGTCGGCGTTTTCGACCGTTTCCTTGCTGGACTCGATCATCAGGCCGATGACGTTGGTCGTACCCTGCCGCAGGCTTCGGCCCGACTGGTTCGCAACATAGCCAAGCTCTTCGGCCGCCGCCAGCACACGCTTGCGGGTCTCCTCATTCACATCCGGTTTGCCATTCAGCGCCCGCGACACGGTCCCGATCGAAATATCGAGATGCTTGGCCAGTTGGCGAATTCCCCTCATTCCGACAATCGTCCTCCCAGTGGCGATGGCTAGCCGACCTTATGTGACACACCAAAACCGATCCGGAAAGGACCAAGGACAACGATATCTGGTGGAGTGAGAGACGTCAGGCCGATGATCGGCAACTTTCCGCGCCGACGCAACTATGATCGCGAACCGCCGTTACGGAAAAAGATCCGCATCTCTCATCAACGGCGCCTGCGCGTCCTTGGATGAAAGGGTGGGGGGTACCTCTATCGGCCAGGCGACGTTCACCGTCGGGTCGTTCCAGATAATGGCGCGCTCATGTTGCGGCGAGTAGAAATCAGTCGTCTTGTAGAGAAATTGCGCGGTTTCGGACAGAACCACGAAGCCGTGCGCGAAGCCCGGCGGGATATAGAGCTGGCGCCTGTTGTCCGCCGACAGGATTTCACCAACCCAGTGCCCGAAGGTCGGAGAGGATCGCCGCAGATCCACGGATACGTCGAAGACCTCGCCCTCGACCACCCGTACCAGCTTTCCCTGGGCTTGGCTGATCTGATAGTGCAGCCCGCGCAGCACGCCCTTGGCCGACTTGGAGTGATTGTCCTGAACGAATGAAACCTCGACCCCGGCCGCTTCGTTGAAGCGCGCCTGGTTGAAGCTTTCAAAGAAGAAGCCGCGCTCGTCGCCATAGACGGTGGGCTCGATCAGCAGGACCTCAGGAATTTCCAGAGAAGAGACTTTCATCGGTCAGCCCGCCTCCGCCAGAAGTCGCATCAGGTATTTCCCATATCCGTTCTTGCAGAGAGGCGCCGCCAGTTGCTCCAGTTGGCGGCCGGTGATCCAGCCGCTTCGAAAAGCGATTTCCTCGGGGCAGGATACCTTCAACCCCTGGCGTCGCTCCAGCGTTGAGATGAATTGCCCGGCGTCGAGCAGTGAATCATGCGTTCCCGTATCCAGCCAGGCGTAGCCGCGGCCCATGATCTCGACGGTCAGGCTGCCATCCTCGAGATAGCGCCGGTTCAGATCGGTGATCTCGAGCTCGCCGCGCGGCGAAGGGCGTAGCGACTTGGCGAATTCGACGGCGCGTTCGTCGTAGAAGTAGAGGCCCGTCACGGCATAATTCGATTTCGGCTCCGCCGGCTTTTCCTCAATCGAGACCGCCCTGAAGCGCCTGTCGAATTCGACGACGCCATACCGCTCCGGATCCAGCACGTGATAGGCGAAAACCGTCGCGCCGCGATCAACCGACATGCCGCTTGCCAGAAGGATCGGCAGGTCATGGCCGTAGAAAATATTGTCGCCGAGCACGAGCGCCGACGGCGCGCCATCGAGAAACTTCTCGCCGATGATGAAGGCCTGGGCCAGGCCATCCGGCGATGGCTGTTCGGCGTAGGAAAACTTGACGCCCCAGGCGCTGCCATCGCCCAGCAGCTGCTCGAAGCGAGGAATATCGAGCGGCGTCGAGATGATCAGAATGTCCCGGATGCCCGCCAGCATCAGTGTGCTGAGCGGATAATAGATCATCGGCTTGTCGAAGACAGGCAAGAGCTGCTTGCTCATGGCCAGCGTCGCGGGATGAAGACGTGTGCCGGATCCACCGGCGAGAATGATGCCTTTTCGGGTCACAGCGGCCACTCCCGTTCCCTCAATTGATCAATTACGCGATCCACATGCACCGTCCATTCGGGCAGGGTCAGCCCAAGGGCAGCACTCAAAGCATCCGTGTTGAGCGACGAATTGCGCGGCCGCGCGGCAGGCCGCGGAAACTCCTCGGTCGTGATTGCTTCGATATCGGCGGGATCGACCGCCGATACGAAGCCGATCTCGATCGCCCTCTGGACAATATGCCGGGCGAGCCCGTGCCAGCTTGTTCGTCCCGATGCGGTCAGGTGATACGTCCCGTCGGCAAGTCCACCGCGCCGGTTCGCGGCAATTGCAAGGGCAGTGACATCGGCGAGCAGCTCGACCGCCGTCGGAGCCCCGAACTGGTCCGCGACGATCCGCAGGTTCGGACGCTCGCGCGCCAGGCGCAGAATGGTCTTCACGAAATTCGTGCCATCGGCAGACACGACCCAACTCGTGCGAAGCAAAAGATGCCGGCAACCGGACTCGGCGATCGCCAACTCGCCGGCGCGTTTTGACTGACCGTAGACATTCAAAGGATGCGTGTCGTCGCTCTCGCGATAGGGCGTCTCCTGTCTGCCGTCGAAGACATAGTCCGTCGAATAGTGAACCAACAACGCGTCGCACCGGCGGGCGTAATCCGCTAACGCCTTCACGGCCTGGTGATTAACGCGAAACGCCGCATCGGAATTCGTTTCGGCCAGATCGACCTGCGTATAAGCCGCCGCATTGACGATGATGTCAGGGCGGATGGCATCAAGACGGTCGGCTATTGCTTCCGGCTTGTCGAGATCGAGTTCGTCGCGCGCGACTGCGACGAGATTGCCGAATGGAAGCAGCGTGCGCTGAAGTCCGCGTCCCAGTTGCCCGTTTTTTCCGAGAAGCAGCACGGTCATGCGTATTGCTTCTCCACCCAGTTGCGGTAGCTGCCTGAGGTCACGTTCTCGACCCAGTCGGCATTGTCGAGATACCATCGGACGGTCTTGCGAATGCCGCTCTCGAAGGTCTCGGCCGGCCGCCAGCCGAGCTCAGCCTCGATCTTGCGCGCATCAATCGCGTAGCGCCGGTCGTGCCCAGGGCGATCGGTCACGAAGGCGATTTGCTCGCTGTATTTCTTGCCATCGGGTCGCGGCTGCAGCTCGTCGAGAACCTCGCAGAGCGTCGTGACGACGTGAATGTTGGCGCGCTCGTTCCAGCCGCCGATATTATAGGTTTCGCCCAGGCGCCCGGCCTCCAGCACGCGACGGATCGCGCTGCAGTGGTCTTTCACATAGAGCCAATCACGGATCTGCATGCCATCGCCATAGATTGGCAAAGGACGGCCTTTCAGCGCATTGTGGATCACCAACGGAATGAGCTTTTCCGGGAAATGCAGCGGACCGTAATTGTTGGAGCAGTTGGTGGTGACGACTGGAAGCCCGTAGGTATGGAAATAGGCGCGAACCAGATGGTCGCTCGCCGCCTTGCTGGCGGAGTAGGGGCTGTTGGGCCGATAGCTGGTTTCCTCGTTGAAAGCGGGGGCATCGGCGCTCAGCGTCCCGAAGACCTCGTCGGTCGACACGTGCAGGAAGCGGAAATCTGATTTGTTCTGGAGGCCACCCCAATAGGCGCGCGCGGCCTCCAGCAGACGAAACGTACCGAGAATGTTGGTCTGGATGAAATCTTCCGGCCCGTGGATCGAACGGTCCACATGGCTTTCGGCCGCGAAATTGACGACGGCCCGGGGCTTGTGGCGCGTAAAGAGATCGCTCAGAAGTGCCGCGTCGCCAATGTTGCCATGCTCGAAGATATGGCGCGGATCGTTCTCGAGAGACCGCAGGTTACTCAGATTGCCCGCATAGGTCAGTGCATCGAGATTAACGACCGGCTCGTCGTGCTCCGCCAGCCAATCCAGCACAAAGTTCGAGCCGATAAAGCCGGCTCCCCCAGTCACAAGTATCATCGCCTACGCACCTCTCAACCAACGCAAACACCAGGATTGACGACGAAATTTCAGTAGACGTTGCTCCGATCCTGTAAGCCGATCGCCGTCATCACGACGATCCTGAGATCCAGCCACAACGACCAATTGTTGATGTACCAAATGTCGTGCCGCACCCGGTCGGCCATCCGGTCGACGGTGGGGGTCTCGCCCCTGTGCCCGTTGATCTGCGCCCAGCCCGTCAGGCCTGGCTTCACATGCCGGCGAGAGGCGTATTGGGCGATCAGCGTTCCATAGAGATCGTCATGCGCCAGCGCATGCGGGCGCGGACCGACCACGGACATCTCGCCGCGCAGTACGTTCCAGAACTGCGGCAGTTCATCGATGCTCGTTGAGCGAATGAAGGCGCCGACGCGGGTAACGCGCGGATCGTTGCGCGTCGCCTGGCGAATGTCGCCGGAATCCTCCATGACAGTCATGCTGCGAAACTTCAGGATCCTGAACGGCTTTCCATTATGCCCCTTGCGGCACTGCATGAAGAAGACGGGACCGCGGCTCTCGCACTTGATGGCGATCGCTACGAGGACGCAGAGCGGCAGGGTTACCGTCAGCGCGCCAATCGAAAAGCCGATATCGAACAGGCGCTTCACGATACGCTCGACCAGGCCGAGCGGTGGGCGATGGATCTGGAATGCCCGGTTCTCGCCGATATCTTGAGCAAAACCCTGGGCAATATCGCCAACAAGACCGGAGAACATCACGCTGACCGGTACGCAGAACTCACGCAATGCCGAGAGGCATTCTTCGAGAACAGCGGCGTTGGCGTAGTCGCCCCAGACAACCAGAACCTCATCGACATCAGCGATGCCGTTCTTCTGAAGCTTTTCATGCAGCAGGTAAGGAGGCTCATCGACGCCGCGGAGGTACATCGTATGCTTGATGGACAAGCCGCCAAGTGCAGCCTTGTGGATGAGAGGCTCAACCGGCGTGGAATCGGGGCAGATCAACAACACCCGCCTGGTTGGAAAAGCTGCATGAGCGACCGCACGGTTCAGGTAAGAGTACCACACCAGCCGCAGCGTCGTCAGTGCGCCAAACGACAGCACGGCTGCGGAGATTATCGCGCCACGCGACACCATCGTGCCAATCTTCAGGAAAAAGACAATCGCAAGAAGAAACGCAACGACCGCTGGCAGAAACGTGCAAACAATTGCCATCTGTCTGCGAAACGACAGTAGCCCGGCCGGGCGATAGGCGTGGGCGCCGCCCATCGCAAGAACGAAAGCGGTCGCGACCAGCAGGCCAATACCAGCATATCGTGACAGGTCGTCATCCATCCCCAAGAATACCTGCTCATAAAGCATGTATCCTCCGGCGCTCGCGAAGAATAACACCGCGAAATCGAGGATGGCCGCAACGTAAGTGGTCGCGACAGCATTGAAGCTAAACCACCGTCGATCATTTCTGGCTGAAAGCCGCACGCTCCAGCTGTGTTCCACTGGCATGGTCATAACGTTTATCCTCAACCCGCCAGTCTAGTTAACACAAGATTAATACACCCAACAATTCGCCCAGGAATACTCCTTATTTAGTATTTCAAAGTAGGAATACGTCTCGCATCACAGTCTTGTCGATTATACGACTTGGCGTTGGAGTAAATCCTCAAAAATACAAACCTAGAGTAGGCGCTTTAGATGCCAACAAATGTCGACCGCTCCGGTAGTATAATATTTTAACGACGACAGGGCTCTCAAGCTTGGAAACATGCGGTCGCGACACACCGAGGATTGGTCATAAAATCACGATACGAAAGCTGTGGAGGCTTTACGCCTATCGGCAACTTCACCGACAAACAGGAGTTATTCATTCAACGGCAGCGCCGACCACCTTAAGAGTAAATGTATATTCAATATTAAAATTAACAATTACGATTCTATACTTAAAAATAGAGCGAATTTACTCATCGAAACGCTCACTTCTGTGGCGCCGTCACTCGTCCAGCGGATCGTCGTCATCGCCATCGAAGCCAAATGACCCGCCCTGCATTTCAACCGTCATTTGCTGATAGGCACGGGCCTTGATCTCGTTGCTGATCAGAACGATCCAATTATGGGCACGCCCAAGGCCGGACCCATTTTCCGGCATCACGAGCGCCATGCAGGTCATGACCCGTGGCCCGGTCTCACGATAGGGCTGCATGCTCCAGGCGAAGGGCTCATCCCGCTGGCGGCGCTTGCGAAATGTAACGCTACGCTTGCGCGCACTCTTCCACGCCATCGTCATCGACCTCTGTTATCGACGCTGCGAACACAGGACTGGCGTCCCTTTTTATTTCGCGCCCGATCGATCGATAGAAGAGCGAGCTGTCTCGCGCGCAACGGCCGGCGGGCCATCCCAGCCTGCGCGCATCGAACGGCCTGACTATCAGCGAGCAAGATCTTCGTAAGTCCCTCTGTCATCAGCATGCGCCTCAAATGTCATCTCACTCATGTCGCGATGAAGAGCAGCTTGCGCGCTCAGATGTCAGCTCGCCGCTTGGCGGAACCGCAACGCAAAAAAGCGCGCGATCGGTGAGATTTTCTCAGCAGCGAATGTCGCCGACGAGCGGCCTCATGCGCTGATCTGCTATTTATCAACGACAGCGAGAGCTTAAATGTGAATTGACCAAAGGCAGGGTGAACGGCGGAGAGGCGCTCAAGGCATGGTCCGTGAAGTATCTCTCCAGGACCTGGATCGGCGTGAGCGCCGATTTTTAGTTGTTTTCTCATTTCTTCCCCCGAAAGCACACAAAAAACACCTCCGGAAAAGAAATTTCCGGACACTATACATACACTCTAAGGAAGCCACACTCGACGATATTGCTCTCGTTCACTTTATTATTAACGTGAAACAATGCTAAGCGCAAAAATTCAGCGATGCAATAGTCAAATTTCATTATGAAACGACGAAGACTGAAGCGAGCAGCAGCAGCAACAAACCTAACAGAAACACCAATCATTGACATCGGTATATTCACGCTGAGGCGTCATCATTTCGGATATACCGATAATTACAATGGCGTTACTTATAATAATGGATAAGGAAAGAACGGCAACCGGAAGTATTCTTTCGGCTGCACCTGTGTCTCGCGTAGCGCGACGACCAGCAATAGCACTTTGGCGCGAAACGATCAGGCGATCAGGCGGCGGCTGGCAAGTACGGCACGACGCTCCCACCACACAAGCAGGAGGCTAGAGCAGACGATCACAGCCGCGCCGGCAACGACGTTCACCGTTGGGACTTCTGACCAGATGAGGTAGCCCAAGAGAAACGCCCAGACGAGGCCGCTATACTCCATGGGAGCAAGCGTAGACGCCGGCGCGTGTCGGTATCCCTCATAGAGCAGGAATTGGCCGAGCGCCGATACAGCCCCGAGCCCCAGCATCAACACCCAGCCGGCAAGATCGGGCGACTTCCAAACCCACGGCAGCATGATCCCGCAAGCGATGGCGAAAAGGAAGCTTGTCGCCATCATCTGGTTGAACGTGCTCTCGAAGCGGCTGACCAAGCGGACAAGCACCGTGCTCCACGCCCAGCAAAAGCCTGCAAACAGCACCATGAGCGTCGGCGCAAGGCTTGGCGAATGCGTAGGATTGGCGGCAAGTATGACGCCGGCGAAGCCCGCAAAGCAGGCAAACCATCGCATCGGGCCTACGTTTTCCTTCAATACGAAGATGGAAAGGAAGATAACGATGATGGGGGCCGAGAAGTATAAGGTCGTGATCTCGGCAAGGCCGAGATGCCTGGCGGCCGAGTAATATGCCATCCAGGCGCCCAGCATGAGCAGGGCGCGCAGGACGAGCGAACCGCGATGCGCGCTTTTCAAGATGGACGGATGGCGCAAGCGCCTGACCATGAAGCCCGCGACCGCAACGATGATCACGCTACGAATGAATAGAATTTGCGGCACCGCATAGTCCGCAACCAGCCATTTCACGATCGCATCCTGGATCGCAAACAGCGAATAGCCTGCGCATGACAGTGCAATACCAACGAGCGGGTTGGGCGAGGTGTCTGAAGCGCGGAAATGCATGATATGGCAGCCTGGATGCGGCATTGATGATGCTGTGCACCTAGCAAGAAGTTGCATAGGGAACAATGGCTAGTTTTGGTCCAGTATACATTAAGGATGCGGCAGGCGATTGACGCGGTGTGCTTGTCCGCGCGGTTGCTTAAACGCGCGATATTGCATACGAGCCACAATCGTAGTGTATCAACGAATGACTTCGAGATTTGGCGGAGATAACACGTGACCGACAAGAGCGCATCGATCACCCACGCGCTGCTTTCATGGATGCTGTGGCCAGCGCTGTTTGCAGCCGGGCTGATAGGCGCTGGGTTCGCCTTTCAGAGCCACGCGCCTCTGCTGTGGTTCAACGTGGTGTACTTGGCGATCGTCTGCGCAATTGCGCTTTTCGAGCGCGTGATGCCATTCGAAAAGCAATGGCTGCAGCGGGACGGCGAGACGTTCAATGACGTCGCCCACACGCTGCTGAGCAAAGGTGGTGTTCAGCTGGCCGCCGCACTGGGTGCGACCGCGCCGATGGCGGTCGCGACCGTTGCGCATCCCTTTGTTGTCGGCCTGCCCGATATATGGCCCAGCAACTGGCCGCTGGCGCTTCAGGTGGTCCTCGGCTTGGTAATCGCCGAATTCGGACTATACGTCGCCCATCGCGCGGCCCATGAGATCCTGTCGCTCTGGCGGTTTCATGCCCTTCATCACAGTGTCGAGCGCCTCTGGGTCGTGAATACCGGCCGGTTCCATTTCATGGACTCGCTTTTCAAGATCGCGCTCAGCCAGCTTCCGCTCTATCTCCTGGGCGCACCGCTGCCGGTGTTTTTATGGATCGGCGCCGTGACGGCCTTTATTGGCCTTCTCACCCATTGCAATATTGACGTGCGCACGGGGCCGCTCGATCTGATCTTCAGCACGCCGGGCCTGCATCGTTGGCACCACTCGCGAGTGCTGGCCGAGGGCAATACGAACTACGGCGAGAACCTGGTCTTGTGGGATCAGCTGTTCGGCACCTACTTCAATCCCGACCGCCGCCCGTCGACGGATATCGGCATCAGCGGCCGCGTCGCCGACAACTTTATTGGTCAGCTGTTCCAGCCGTTCTCGAAGAAGGGCTACCGACAAATTCTTGGCCGCCGGGTACACCCCGACGGCCAGGAAACACGAACAGGTGACAAAGGATCGCGGAGCCCATCCGGCGCCATCAGCGAGAACCACCCGGTCAGCACGGATGGCACCGCCTAGCCTGACCTAGGTCGCGTCCCCATTAAAGGGTTTCGCTTTAGTCAGGATGATGATTCAATGTCCTTGGAAGGAGATTGATATGCGCCGTCATGAACTTAGCGATGAAGAGTGGGCGATTATCGCACCACTTTTGCCGAATAAGAGCCGTGGTGTCGAACGTGTTGATGACCGCCGGGTGATCAATGGCATTTTGTGGCGTTTCAGAACTGGCTGCTCTTGGCGGGATATCCCTGAGCGCTACGGCCCTCGTACTACACTTTACAATCGGTTCTCGCGCTGGCGTAAAGCCGGCGTTTGGGACCGACTTCTTGAAGCGGTATCAAGGCGTTACGACGGCGATATAGTTATGATCGACTCGTCGTGTGTGCGCGTTCACCAGCATGGTGCCAACGCAAAAAAGGGGGCTCTACCGATCCTTGCATGGGACGTTCGCGCGGCGGCCTGACGACCAAAATCCATGCCATGGTCGATGCGGATGGCCGACCGTTACGAATGGAGCTGACAGCAGGCCAGGCAGCGGATGCTCCGGTCGCTGAGAGGCTGATATCTGACATCGAACCAGGCACGACGCTACTTGCAGATAAAGCGTATGACACGGATGCGATCCGAGCGTTTGTGAAAGGCCGCAAGGCTTGGGCTAACATCCCAACAAAGATAAATCGGAAGCAGAGCTTCAGCTTCAGTCGCTGGGTCTATAGGCAGCGAAACCAAGTGGAGAGGTTCTTCAATCGTATCAAACACATGCGGGGCCTGGCCACGCGCTACGACCGTCGCCCTGACAATTACCTTGCTGCACTGAAACTCGTTGCGACACGAATTTGGATCAATTCAGTTTGCGAGTCCACGTCCTAGTCCGCCGATGCGCTCCAGCGCGAGTCGGACTGGAACAGATCGTTCAGCTTGTAGGCAACCTCGGTACGGTTGGTCGCCTTCAGCTTCTTCATGATGTTGCGGATATGAACCTTGACGGTGCTTTCGCGCAGATTGAGTTCATAGGCGATGATCTTGTTCGCCTTGCCCTTGCGCAACGCCTGGACGACTTCGGCCTGGCGCAGCGTGAACATGCGCGAGAGCTCTTTCTGCCGTGGCGCGTTGTCGACAGGAGCCGACGATGTGAAGGCCTTGCCCGCCACGATGAAGGTGCCGCCCGCAACGGCCAGCCCGATGGCTTCAACGCAAACTTCGATGCCCACGGAAGTGGGAATGAAGCCGCGAGCGCCATGCTCGATCGCCCGGAGCGTCTGATTGAGATCGTCACCATCGGCGAGGATGACGACCGGCGCCGGTGCGAGTTCCGTGGCGATGCTGGCGATCTCTTCGTAAAGAGCGCCATCGCTCGACGCACGGCCGGTGATGTTGAGCAGCACCGCCTTGACGCGCTGCGTTGCATCTTTCTTGCGCCGCCATTCCGCCACCGAGCCCACCGCGCAAGCCTTCATGCCAAGGCCGTTCTGCGTCAGCGTCGTCGCGAGGCATTCCCGCTCGAGTGTTCTGCCGTCGATGATAAGCAGGCACCGGTCCTCGCCGATAACCTTTACTTCGCCCAGTTCGCTGAGAGCTCTGGGTGCCACGGCAACGGCCTGAAGTCTGTTGACAGGCGTGCGTCCGCTTTCAAATTCCGAAGGTACGTAATTCATACTAGCCTCATACTCAATAGTGTTAGAGGTGACCATTCGCAACGAAATGCAATACTCGGGGGACATCGGCGTGTATTAAGTCAGCAAAGTAGTTTATCCGTTTTGGATCACTTATGGCGTGTGGTTTCTACTTTATTAAGAACCTACATACATCAGTAGTGACAATCAATACAAAATATTTCGTCAGATTTAGATTAAAAATGCTCAGTATATAAAATTATACCGCCTATAGATAAAAACAGGAATTAATTTTTACTCCGAAGCAAAAACATCAACCAAGAAGCGTATGGCAATTATTCTTTAGAAATACCGTTTCTTAACGATAATAATCGTTTGTGTTTTCGCCTCACGGTATAGTGCCAAATCCCGTATTGTTCTGGCATAGACGAAGCAACGTCATCCCTAGTAAATACTGTAGCAACGCCATTGTAACGGGATCACGAAACCAAGCTAATCCAATTGGTTAATCCCTCGTTTACCACTCGAGCCGGGTTTTCAGGGCAATCTTCGGGGATATTGGACGCTGTGGATAACATTAAGCCTTACCGCACGCCGATTGCCCGGCGCGCGAGGCAGAAAAGCCGGCAATTGTGCGGCTAGAAGTCCAAGTCTTGCGGCGATTTTACTGTCGACCTCTGAAGCGACGCTGATAGGTCGCATCGTAAAGCGAGCTCTCGCGAAAATCGGTCGACGACAAGGATGGGCCGACGAAGATGATCGCCGTCCGCTCGATCGGCTCCGCGGCCACCTTGGCCTCGATATCGCCGAGCGTCCCGCGCACGATCCGCTCATCCTCCCAGCTTGCCTTCACGACGATGGCGACGGGGCACTCGGCCCCATATAGCGGCGTAAGGTCACCGACGACCCGGTCAAGCGCGTGAATGGCGAGATGGATGGCAAGCGTGGCGCCCGTGGCACCGAACTGCGTCAAGGTCTCGCCACCCGGCATCGGCGACGCCCGGCCGGATACGCGGGTCAGCACCAGGCTCTGCGCGACCTCGGGAATAGTCAGCTCGCGGCCGAGCGCGGCGGCGGCGGCGGCAAAGGACGGAACACCTGGTGTCATCGTGTAGGCAATGCCATGCTTATCCAAGCGGCGGATCTGTTCGGCGACAGCGCTCCAGACCGATAGATCGCCCGAGTGCAGGCGCGCGACATCCTCGCAGGCATTGGCCGCGCGCAGATATTCGGCCTCGATCTCGTCGAGCGACATGGGGGCGGTATCGACGATCCGCGCTCCCGGCGGGCAATAGACGAGAAGATCCGGCGAAACGATCGAGCCGGCATAGAGGCAAACGGGGCATTTTCCGATGAGGTCGCGGCCGCGCACGGTGATGAGATCCGCGGCACCCGGACCAGCGCCGATGAAATGAACGGTCATGTCCTTGTCCTCAATCCTTGACCCAGTGCCACTGCGTGACGGGCATTGCTGGGCGCCAGCCCGTCATCGCACCGATCGCGCCGGCGCGGGAAATATCGATACGGGTCAGCGACCCGCCCAGGCTGGTGTGCAAGGCCAGCAATTTCGCATCCATCTCGAGCGTCACAGAGTTGGCGACCAGCCGGCCGCCGCTTTTCAGCGCCGCGATCGCGGCTTCCATTACCCCATCCTCGCTGCCCCCGCCACCGACGAAGATAACGCCGGGCTTGGGCAGCGACTGCAACGCCTGTGGTGCTGCACCTTCCACGACCGCGAGCCCGGGCACGCCGAAGGCCGCCGCATTGCGCGCAATGCGCTGCGCCCGCGCGCTCGATTGCTCGATGGCAATCGCCCGAAGCGACGGGTCACACAGCATCCACTCGATGCCGATGGAACCGGAACCGGCGCCGATATCCCACAGCAGCTCGCCATGCCGGGGCGCCAGCGTCGACAGCGTCAACGCCCGGATCTCCCGCTTGGTGATCTGGCCATCATGTTCGTAGAGCGCATCATCGAGGCCGGGCGCAAAGGCAAGCACGCGCGCGCCCTCGCCTGCCACGATCTCGATGGCGCAGACGTTCAGCGGATTGATGTCCTTAAGGTCAAATGCATCGGCTTGGCAGGTCCTTCCGCGCTCGTGCTCGCCGCCGAGTGCCTCAAGCACATGCAGCCGCGATCGGCCAAAGCCACTGGTCGCAAGGAGCGCCGCAAGCTGCGTCGGTGTCTCCTGGTCGGAGGTGAGCGCGATGATGCGCCGGCCGTGATGCAGATGAGGACGGATGAGATCGATCGGACGTCCGTGCAGGGAAACGGAGGCAACCTCCTGCAACGGCCAGCCCAACCGCGATGCAGAAAGGCTGAAGGATGACGGCGCCGGTATCGCGCGCATCTCCGTTGCATCGACGTTCCGCGACAGCGTTGCGCCCACACCATGGAGAAACGGGTCTCCGGAGGCCAAAACAACGACAGGCGAACCGCGCCGCGCGGTGATTGCCGCAACCGAACGTTCGAACGGGCTCTCCCACGTCAGGCATTCCCCCTGGATGAGGTCGCCCATCAGCGCATGATGGCGGGTACCGCCGAAGACGACGGACGCGGCTGCGATCAGCCGCTTGGCTTCATCGCCCAGCCCTGCTGGACCATCCTCGCCGATGCCGATAATAGTCAGCCAAGGTTGGCCGGGAGCGGAAGACATATCAGCCATGAGCAAAATCCGCATTCTGATGCTTGGCGGGACGACCGAGGCAAGCGCGCTCGCCAAGGCTTTGGCCGCTCAGCCGCGATACGATGCCCTGCTGTCGCTTGCCGGCAGGACGGAGAAACCCGCTCCGCAGTCGCTGCCCACCCGCGTTGGCGGATTTGGTGGCGCGGAGGGGCTCGCTAACTTTCTGCGTGATGGGAAATTCGACCTGCTGATCGACGCCACCCATCCCTTTGCAGCGCGCATCTCGCAAAACGCCGCGCAAGCCGCCACGATGACCGGCCTTCCCGCCTTTTGCCTTCGCCGCGCGCCCTGGCAGGCCGAGGCGGGCGACAATTGGCGGCATGCCGCGAGTGTCCAGGATGCCATCGCGAAAATCGGGAGCGCGCCGCGCCGCGTGTTTCTCGCCATCGGCCGCCAAGAGGCGCACCGAGCGGATGCCGCTCCGCAACACCACTATGTAATCCGAAGCGTGGATCCGGTCGATCCGCAACCCCAGCTTCCCCACGCGCACTATCTTCTCGATCGCGGACCCTTCGATGTCGAACGCGAAGCCGAGTTGCTGCGGGAGCACCGCATCGATGTCGTCATCACCAAGAACAGCGGCGGTTCGGCCACCTATGCCAAGATCGCGGCTGCGCGCGCGCTCGGTATCGAGGTGATCATGATCGGCCGCGCCGAAGCGCCCGCCATCCCCACGGTCGCCACTGTCGACGAAGCCTTGGCGATGATCAATCACCTGCTGCCCCCGGGCTGAAACGAGGGGTATAGATGAGATCGGCCCTGCCCTTGCGTTCGATGATCTTCGTCTCCGCCGAGCCGATGATCACGCAGGTCGCCATATCGGCCGTCGCGGCATCCGCAACATTGAGCGATTGAGCGGAAATACGCTCGTCCGGCCGTCCGGCAGCTCGGCCGAAAATGACAGGCGTCGAGCCGGGCAGCTTTTCGCGCAACAATTCGAACGCCTTTCCAAGCTGCCACGGACGCGCCTTGCTGATCGGATTATAAAGCGCGATAACAAAGCCGCCTTCGGCTGCGGCAGCCAGACGCTTTTCAATAGTCGCCCAGGGCTTCAGATTGTCTGAGAGCGAAATCGCGCAGAAATCATGGCCAAGCGGGGCGCCGACACGGGCGGCGACCGCCAGCATGGCGGTGATCCCCGGCAGGATGACGAGATCGACGTCCCGCCACGCATCCGGACCATTGTCGACCGCCTCGCAGACAGCAGCCGCCATGGCGAACACACCAGGGTCGCCACCCGAGACGACACAGACGACCGCGCCCTCGGACGCGGCGCGCAGCGCGGCGCCCGCGCGGTCCAGTTCCTCGCGGTTATCGGACGCCTGACGCGTCTGATCGGCCCGCAGGTTCAGGCGATCGAGATAGGGGCCGTAGCCGAAAAAGGCGGTGGCCTTCGAAACGGCGGCATGCGCCTCCGGGGTCATCTGATCAGGATTGCCCGGGCCGGTGCCGATGACGAAAAGCTGGCCGCTCATCGGTTGCTCTCCCAGCCGGGAACAAGCACAATCGAAAAGTAGGGCGCATCGCCTTCGGGGCGATCGGCGAGCTTGATCATCGCCGCGTTGGCCATGGTGCCGCGCTCGACATAGACCGCTTCGGCAAGCCGTCCCGATGCCTGCAGCGCACGGCGGATCTTCGGCAGGTTGCGCCCCACCTTCATGATTACCGCGGCTTGCGTATCGGATAGACGGCGCTCGAGCTCCTGCTCGGCCATCGTGCCTGGCAGAACCGACAACACGTCGTCGCCCTGCACGATCGGGATGCCGGCGAGAGACCAGCAGCCGGACATGGCGCTGATGCCGGGGATCACCTCGGTCGGATAGCGGTGGGCGAGGCGCACATGCAGGTGCATGTAGGAGCCATAAAACAGCGGATCGCCCTCGCTGAGGACGGCCACCGTGCGGCCGGCATCGAGATGCGCGGCGACAGCCGCCGCCGACTCTTCGTAGAAATCGGTGATCTGTCGCCTGTATTCGGCTTCGTTCTTTTCGATCTCGGTGGTCACGGGATAGTAGAGCGGCAGCATGACCGCGTCCGCCCCTATCAGGTGCTCGACGATCGCCCTGCCGTTGCCGCTTCTGCCGCGCTTGGCGAAATAGGCTATCACGTCAGCCGCTTCGATTGCCTTGACGGCCTTGACGGTGAGCAGTTCCGGATCGCCGGGACCGGTGCCAACGCCGATGAGACGACCAGCGCCGCTCATAGGCCGGGCCTCGCCAAGGCGTTGACCGCCGCTGCCGTCATGGCGCTGCCACCAAGCCTTCCGCGAACGATCGCATAGGGCACGCCGTAGGAGTTTTCAGCCAAGGCATCCTTGGATTCCGCAGCGCCGACGAAACCCACAGGCATGCCGATGATCGCCGCCGGCTTCGGCGCGCCGTCGCGCAGGAGCTCGAGCAGATGGAAGAGCGCGGTCGGTGCATTGCCGATCGCGACAACGCTGCCGGCAAGACGGTCATTCCAGAGGTGAAGAGCGGCGGCCGAACGCGTGTTTCCGGTCTCCTTCGCCAGCTCCGCGGTGCGCGGATCGTGCAAGGTGCAGATGACATCGTTCTTGGCAGGCAGTCTCGTGCGGGTCACGCCGTGCGCCACCATCTCGGCGTCGCAGAAGATCGGTGCACCGGCATGCAGCGCCGCGCGCGCGGCGCTGACGAAGTGCGGCGCGAACACGAAATGCTCGGCGGCTTCAACCAATCCACAGGCATGGATCATGCGCACGGCAACGTCGGCCTCCTCGGCGGCAAACCGCGACAGATCGGCTTCGCTGCGGATAATCGCGAACGACCGCTCATAGATGGCGTCACCGCTGTGGATGTAATCGTAGTCTGGCATGCCTATTCCTGTCGCAGCGCTCGCATAATCGTGGCCGTCCCCACCCTGTCGAGACAGGCCCTAGCAGATTCGCCAGCTTGTCTTTCACTTTTGATGAGACGGGAAAGCCTCTCTATAGCGGAATTGATGTCACTACCAGCAATCTGTGCATCGGGCGCATCGGACGCGAGGCCGCTTAGCACGAGGTGATAGCCGTTTGCGGCACCCGAGACCGTCAAGGCGCGGCGTGGATGGGCGCAACCCTTGGCGCAGCCGGACAAATGCAGGTCGAGCGAGCCATCCAGCACCTCGGGACACCGCTCGATCAGCGTCTCCGCCAATGCCTTGGTGGCATAGAAGCTCGACGCGCAGGCGCCTGCCCCGGCACAAGTGGCGATGCGCGATGAGAGATCGTCGCTATTGGCGGATAGACCGAAGCGCTCCGCCGATTGCCGGACTGCTGCGGCGCTCTCTACGCTCAGGCCTGTAATGAAAAGACAGCGATCAGGAGCCGGGCGGATATCCGTCGCATCGAGATCGCCGAGGAATCCAAGAAACGCCAGAAGGTCGGTCGCGTGTATTTGCCCGAAGCGCGGCTTGAGACCGATCACCGCCGAACCGTCTTCCATCCGATGAATGCCGACCGATGGCGTCGCGCCCGCGCGCCGTTGGCACGAAATGGCATGCATATCGGGGAAGATCGACGCCAATCGCTCCGGATCGATAACGCGGCAACGCTTCTGCCAGCCGATCGAAAGCAGCAGCTTGAGCACGTCACCGACCGCCGCGATCGCCTCATCGGCGGAACCGACGGCAACCGGACGGGCACTCGCGCTATCCCCAGCGATGGCGACCACCCACTCTTCCGCCGACAAGGCCAGCAGCCTGATGTCGGCGGTGACATCGGCCAGATCAAAGCGCCCACCGCCATCGACGATGATCGACAGCTTCGGCGCGAGCCCCGGCGCCTGCAGATGCTCGGCGAGCCGGTCCCGCAGCAGCAATTCCATCGCGGCAGCATCCCCGACATCACCGAATTCAGCGCCATGCAGCGGAGGCAGTTCGATCACAGGATTGGGCGAGACGATGATGCCCGCCGCATCCACCGCTTCGGCAAAGGGCTCGACCGTCTCCGGCCGAAGTCCTCTTATCTGCAGGCTGCCTCGCGCGGTCACCTCAAGCAGACCGTTACCACACAGCAAGGCGGCTTGAGCCAGCTGCGCGCACTGGTGGACCGTCAGGATGCCGCCCTGCGGACGCAGGCGCGCAAGCAGGCCGTCACCCGTCGGCATCGGCCGCGCCAGGGTCGGACAGGCGCCGCGCCGCGCATAGGGTTGCGCGGCTTCGCCTGCAATATCCGTCTTGATGCGCTCATCGCATGCCATCTCGTCATTTCCTTCCGCCCGGCGCCTATAGCGAGGCACGGGGCAAAGCTATCGCTGGTGTCACAGATCGTCGAAATCGCGACCCTTGCGCAGCAGATAGATATCCATGATCCAACCGTGTCGTGCCCGCGCTTCGGCACGCAACTTCACGATATCCGCCGCGACGTCACCAAGCCGCCCCGAACGCACGATTTCGTCGTCCGTACCGAGATAGGCGCCCCAGAAGATCTCGGCATCCGGATCTTCGATCTCGGAGAAAGCCTGCTCTCCATCCAGCATGACCACGGTGCTATCCGCCCGGTTCCCATGTTCGACAAGCCGCCGACCGGTCGTGATCTCGACCGGCTTACCGACCATGTTGATCGGAATGCGGTGGCTTGCCGCCAGGGCCTGGATGCTGGTGATCCCGGGAACGACGCTGAAGTCGAAATCGACGGTGCCGAGCTCCCTTGCCCGCTCAATGATACGGATCACGCTATCATAAAGGCTGGGGTCGCCCCAGACGAGAAAGGCGCCGGTGCCGTCTTCGGGAAGATCGTTGATCAGCCGCACATAGGTCTGCGCCAGTGTCGCATGCCAGTCATCGACGCTTTCGACATAGCTGCGGTCAGCCGTCTTGCGCTGAGGAATGGCGAACTCGACGATCCGGGTCGTCGCATTGGTGACGAAGCGCTCGCAAATCTCACGGCGAACGGAAGCGAGCTTCTCCTTCTCCTCGCCTTTCGTCGGCAGGAAGATCATGTCGGCGGCGTTCATCCTGCCTATGGCCTGGATGGTGACGTGCTCGGGATTTCCCGTTCCGATACCGATGACATAGATGTGGCGCACGCCGGCTCTCCTGATCAATTCTCACTGCTTTTGACGCACATGGTCCGGTGCCGCAAGGGCATGGATCAAACCGGCGGTGGGCAACCAGCGATCGATCGACGCTGAAGATTGCTGCCATTTTCGAATCGTGCGATCCTTTACTGATAATGGCCCGCCTGGCATTGGCCCACATGCCGCGGACAACGAACGGGCTGGTGATCAATATTCACCGCCCCCATGAAGCAGGAATAGCCGGGCATGTTCGCGGCAGGACGATTTTTCGAAGCGTTGACGGGACACATCAGAGCGCGCCGTATGCGCCCAACACCGATCTCTCGCGAGATACAGGCCAGCCGGACCGGAGACGCCTGGCGATGAAGCACGAGATCGATACCACATCGGTGATGACGCTGCTCCCGCTCTTCGTTCGGGCGGAAGATGCCTTGGCGCGGCTGGACGAGCGCGCGCTGCGATCCTCGATCGCCGACGGTTTTTCCGAGCGCCGCCACTTCTTCGATGCCGTCGGCGCCTTGTGGGTGGCGGGCGAACTGGTCCATCTCGAAGACCTGGTGCTGCACGACGCCCATATGGATGCCCGCACCCCCAGCCATGAGCTGACGATCGCCCATGCGGTCCTGCGCGCACGCCGCAGAATATGGACGAGCGATGCCTATTGGGCCTTGAGCGAAACCGGCATGACGGTTCTGACGGGGATCGGCGGCGAACAACAGAGAGCGCCGGAGCTGAAGAGCGCCTATCGCGATCACGACAACGACGATCATGAACCTGATGCCCCGCTGGCCACGGAGCTGGCCGAAATCGACGCCGTGCTGGAGCGGTCGAGCCGGCTCCTCGACGATCTCGCCAGAGGCGTTCGAGAGGCCAAGCCTGAACCCACACGGCCGGAGCGAGCGGACGACCGGCTGGCGCTGCTTGATGACGAAGATTGGGACGAGGCAGCGCGCCTGCGCGAGTGGCGTTCGGTTATCGCTGTTGCCGACGCCTTGCCGCCGACATTGGGCGCAGCCGTCCTCTTCGACGCGTGGGAGCAGATCGAGCCGCTGCGGCGACAACACTGGCTGGGTGGACTACTGGTTTCCGGCTATCTGCGCCAGCGCGGCAAGATCACGTCGCATCTGTTTTCATTCTTCGCTGGCCTGAAGACCGTTCGCCACGAACGCCGGCGCTCCCGGCAACGTCTCGTCAGGCTGCAATCCTTTCTCGAAGCCATGGTGGAGAGCGCCGATCTCGGCCTGAAGGAGATGGATCGACTGTCGCTGGCACAGCAGCAGATGCAGATGCGTTTCAAGGACAGGCGCTCCAACAGCAGCCTGCCTGACCTTGCGCAATTCGTGCTATCGCGGCCGATGGTGTCTTCGGCGATGGTGGCGCGGGAGCTCAAAGTCAGCGGCCGCGGCGCGCTCAATCTGCTCAACGATATAGGCATCCGCGAGATCACCGGTCGCGGACGTTATCGCGCCTGGGGCATCATCTGAACGTCCGTAAAATCTCAACATCTCTAAAACAGAAAAGCGGCCGGACTTGCGTCCGGCCGCTTCCCTATGGTGAACACCCGATCCACGCATCCTGTCACAGAGTGCGGATCGGGCGTTCTAGCGCTTCCTTTGCCCCCAGAAGCGCCGTAGCTCGACTATTCGCGCTCGCCTGTGAAGTTGAGCAGCAGCTGGAAGATGTTCACGAAGTTCAGGTAGAGCGAGAGGGCGCCGAAGACGGCAAGCTTCTGGTTCGATTCCTGATCGTAGTTCTCCGAATACTGTTCCTTGATGTTCTGTGTGTCGTAGGCGGTCAGGCCGACGAAGACGACGATACCGATGACCGAGATCGCGAACTGCAGAGCGCTCGATCCAAGGAAGATGTTGACCACGCTGGCAATCACCACGCCGATCAGGCCCATCATCAGGAACGAGCCCATGCGGGACAGGTCACGCTTGGTCACGTAGCCATAGAGGCTGGTCGAGCCGAACATGGTGGCGGCGATGAAGAAGGTGCGCGCAATGCTGGTGCCGGTGAAGACCAGGAACACCGAGGCCATCGACAGGCCCATGACGGCACAAAAGGCCCAGAAAGTCATCTGTGCGGCGCTTGCCGACATCGTCTGGATCTTGAACGAGAAGAAGAAGACGAAGGCGAGCGGCGCCAGCATGACCACCCACTTTAGCGGCGACTGGAAGATCGGCACGTACAACGCCGGTGTCGAGCCAACGATGAACGCGACGATGCCGGTGATGACAAGGCCGATGCCCATGTAGTTGTAGACGCGCAGCATGTGCTGGCGAAGACCCTCGTCGAACATGGCCTGCGAGCCAACGGCTGCACCGTAACGCTGCTGATTGATTGGGTTCATTGAGATCTCCTCGAGTGAACTAGTAAAGGGTACGGGCAAGCCCATCGGCTGCCTGATCCAGTGAGATGGAGCGATCCGCGGTCACCAGTGCGTAAGCGACGTCGCCGATCTGCCAATAGGCGGCCTCGGCGCCATCGAGCGCGATATGGTTGACCGACTGAACGGAGAAGACGCCCGGACGAACGGCAAACAGCGAAAGCTGCTTCTTGTCGGCCGTGATCGACATTTCGACGCTCGGGCCGAACTCGGACGGGAATATCTGTACGTCCGAGATCGTCCAGCCAGCCGGAAGCTGGGGCATGACGATGCCGGTTGCGGCGCGAATTTCATCCGGCTTGTAGCCTTCCGCCGGCTGTGACGACACGGACTGGCGCACCAAGGCCGTCTTGTAGGCCTGAACGGCTTCCTCGACATAGGCGGGCGCCGGGACGGATGCTGCCACTTCGGTTGCGGTGAACGCGCCGAACGAGGTGTGTGCAACCCAGCCAGCCGCCACCATGACGCCGACGGCGGCAACGCGCTGCACGGCGTGGAAGATGCGACCATAGGCAAGTCCGCGCTCGAGACGGCGCGCGAGATCGCGCGTTTCCGCCCGGCCGGAGGCGCCTTCATGAGCGAGCGCCAGACGCAATTCGCCGCGCATGCTCAGATCTGCCATCACCTTCGCGGCCGTTTCGGGATTCTCGGAAAGATAGGATTCCACCTGGATGCGGCGGGTCACATCGAGTTCGCCATCGACATAGGCATCGAGATCGGCGTCGATAATGGGATCAACTGCTTTCATTCCCGCCTCCTTCGATCAACCTCAAATGTGGTGCGCGCGGTGTCGCTTCCTCGATTTCGCGCAGCTGGGCGCGAGCGCGCGAAATGCGCGACATCAATGTACCGATCGGAACGCCGAGCGCTGCAGCAGCTTCCTGATAGGAGAGGTCTTCAATCGCCACGAGATGGAGGGCCTCGCGCTGCTCCTCCGGCAAGCGGAAGAAAGCATTGCGCACCTGCTGCAGACGCACGGCATGTTCCTGCGCGGCTGGCAAGGACTGCTCGGCCTCTACGGCGGCCTCATCGTGCCGTCGTGTCAGCGATCGCCCCTGTCGGACGCGGTCGATGTGAGCGTTATGCACGATCGAGAGCAACCACGTACGCAAGTTACCGCCACTGCGGAAGCTCTGCTTCTTCTCGTATGCCCGGACCAGGGCATCATGAACCAGATCTTCGGCGTCATCCGAATTGCGCACCAGGGAGCGCGCGTAGCGCCGAAGCGCTGCGAGCTGACCGATGACATCGAATGGGCGTTCTTTCCGTTCCATGATTGAGTATACGAAGCCGCGCGTTGTTTTATTCCCCGCGGCTGCGATTTTTTCTGCATTTTCGTCATCCAGCCGACAAAACAGCAGAACGCCCGCAGAATATCACATGGAAATCATGACGTTAAGCATTGCTCGGAGATGTCGCACATGCGGGCAAATCGTCAGGCATGCTGCTCGTCCGACAGTTCCTCGAGGATGGGACAGTCAGGCCGATCATTTCCGTGACAGGCATGGACCAGATGCTCGAGCGTGTGCCGGAGTTCGCTGAGCTCGCGGATCTTGCGGTCGATCTCCGTGAGCTTGGCCTGGGTCAACTCCTTCACGTCGGCACTGGCCCGGCTCTTGTCCTCGTAGAGCGCCAGCAGCTGCCGGCACTCCTCCACCGAGAAACCGAGCCCGCGCGACTTTTGTAGAAAGCGCAGCTTGTGTACGTCGGCGACCGCGTAGTCGCGGTAGCCGTTGTCGTTTCTATCAGGGTGGATGAGGCCGATATCCTCGTAATATCGTATCGTCTTCGATGGCAGGCCGGACCGTGCCGATGCTTCACCAATATTCATGGCGACCTCCTAGAGCTTGGCGGCGCGCAGCCGCAGCGCATTGCCGATGACCGAGACAGACGACAGACTCATCGCCGCCGCCGCAATCATCGGCGACAGCAGCAGACCGAAGACTGGATAGAGCACGCCGGCGGCCAGCGGAACGCCGAGCGCGTTGTAGCCAAAGGCGAAGCCGAGGTTCTGGCGAATATTGCGCATCGTCGCCTCTGCCAGGCGCCGCGCCCTGACAATGCCGTTGAGATCGCCCTTGACCAGGGTGATGCCGGCGCTCTCCATTGCGACATCGGCACCCGTGCCCATGGCAATGCCGACATCGGCAGCGGCCAGCGCCGGCGCATCGTTGACGCCGTCGCCGGCCATGGCAACCACCGCCCCCCCGGCATGCAGCTCGTCGATCAGCGCCTTCTTGCCCTCTGGCAGGATATCGGCGCGCACATCGTCGATCCCCAGGCTCCTGGCGACCGAGCGCGCCGTGCGCTCGTTGTCGCCCGTCGCCATGATGATCTTCAGACCGCTGGCATGCAGCGCCTTGATCGCGGCAGCCGTTGTCGGCTTGATGCGGTCGGCGACGGCCACCAGCCCGGCAAGGCGCTGGTCGACGACAACGAAAATCACCGTCTTACCCTCGTCCCGCAGCGATTGCAGCAGCTCTCCATGGGCGGCGACGTCGATGCCGAGATCAGCCATCATCGCCGCGTTGCCAAGCGCCACGGCCGTCTCGCCGATATTCCCCCGTACGCCTTTGCCCGTTGCCGCGTCAAAGCCTGTGATATCGATCAAGGCGATCCCGCGCTCTTCCGCACCCGACACGATAGCGGCCGCCAGCGGATGCTCCGATCCGCGCTCCAGGCTGGCAGCAAGCTGCAGGAGCCGGTCATCGGCCACGTCACCGAGCCCCACAACATCCGTCAGGCGTGGCTTTCCTTCGGTGAGCGTGCCCGTCTTGTCGACAATCAGCGTATCGACTTTCGAAAAACGCTCCAGCGCTTCAGCATCCTTGATCAGCACGCCTTCATGGGCGCCGCGGCCCGTGGCGATCATGATCGACATCGGCGTGGCAAGACCCAACGCGCAGGGGCAAGCGATGATGAGGACGGAAACGGCGGCGAGGAGCGCGTGGACCATGCGCGGCTCGGGACCGACGAGAGCCCAGATCGCAAAGGCGGCAATCGCAGCGGCGACAACGGCCGGGACGAAGAAGGCCGAAACGCGATCGACGGCGCCCTGGATCGGCGCGCGCGAGCGCTGCGCCGTGGCGACCATGTCCACGATGCGCGACAGCGTGGTCTCCGCACCGACCTTCACGGCCGTCATCACCAGCATGCCGTTTTTGTTGATCGTACCGCCCGTCAACGCATCGCCCACGGCCTTTTCGACGGGCATCGGTTCGCCCGTCAGCATGGATTCGTCGATCGTCGATTGCCCCTCGATAACCGCGCCATCGACAGGAACCCGCTCGCCCGGCCGAACGCGCAGGCGGTCTCCAACCACGATATCGTCGATCGGCACATCGGCCTCGCTGCCATCGCGGCCGATACGTCGCGCGGTCTTCGGCGCGAGATCGAGCAGTGCGCGAATGGCCGAGCCGGTCCGTTCGCGCGCCTTCAACTCCAGCACCTGCCCGACGAAAACCAGGGCCACGATAACGGCGGCCGCCTCGAAATAAACGGGCACGGCGGCGCCGTGCCCACGGAACGTATGCGGGAAGATGCCCGGCGTCAGCGTGGCGACAAGGCTATAAATATAAGCCGTCCCGACACCGAGGCCGATCAGCGTCCACATATTCGGGCTGCGATTGACGACGGACGCCCATGCGCGGCGGAAGAACGGGAGTGCTGCCCAAAGCACCACGGGCGTGGCGAGAATAAGTTCGGCCCAGGCCGCGAGCGGCTCGCCGAGCCAATCACGCACAGGCAGGCCGACCATCGGTCCCATTGTGATGACAAGCAGCGGAACCGAGAGAATGCCGCTGATCCAGAGACGGCGGGTGAAATCGACCAACTCCGGGTTCGGGCCCTCATCCATGGGCGGGATGCCCATCGGCTCCAGCGCCATGCCGCATTTGGGGCAATCGGCCGGATGATCGCTGATCACCTTGGGATGCATCGGGCAGGTATATTGCGTCCCCTTCGGGGCAGGTTTCGGCTGCGGCTTGCTGCCATCGCGATAATCCGCCGGCGCGGCTTCGAACTTCGTCTTGCAGCCAGCCGAGCAAACGTAGTGCTTCTCGCCTTCATGCCGCAGGAAGTGCTTCGCGGTCGCGCGGTCGACGCTCATGCCGCAGACAGGATCCTTTGCCGTCAGATACTCCTCAGGCGCGGCTTCGAATTTGGTGCGGCAGCCCTCGCAGCAGAAGAAATAACGCCGCCCCTCACGCTCAAGCGACGGCTTGCCGGCAGCGGGATCGACCGTCATGCCGCAGACGGGGTCGCGGACCACGCCGTCATCCGCTAGATGATGGTGGTCGCTGTTGCCGTGATGATGTGCGTGGGTGCTGTCCATTTGTATCTCCTGTGCCTGACAAGGCAGTGGAGATGCTTATCAACCTTCCAGCAACTGGAAGGTCAAGTGCAAAATGCATGTCTCTTGACGGCGGTCAAAACCGGCTCAATCGATGAAGACGCCGACGCTTGCCGCGCGCCCCATCGCATCGATCACCGTAAGCTTCGAATAGCCGCCGCCATCGGGCGTCCACTGGTTGGTGCGCCGCCGCGACAGGTCGGGCAGAGGTTTGCCGTTGGCGAGCCAGCGGAAGGGCGCGCGGCCACCTTGCAATTTCAGCATCAGCGGCGAGAGCTCGCCGCCTTTTGCCAGGCCTTGGGCGCCAAGATCGACATGCGCTCCTTCAGGCGGATAGACGATCTGCGGCGCCGGCTCACGGCCTGAGGTGGCCAGCAATCCGCTGGGATTGATGGCAAAGCGGCGCTGGCTGATCGGCAGCTGCGCCTGCGCGATGCGCACGGCGCCGGACGGTGGGCGCGGCAGCGGCGTCGTCGCGATACCCGACTTGGCGAAGCCCTCGAACAGGATCGGCGCGGCCGTGCCATAGCCTGTCAGCCCGGGAGAGGCGCCGTTGTCAGGGCGACCGACCCAGACGCCGAGGACATAGCGACCGTCATAACCAACCGACCAGGCGTCGCGGTATCCGTAACTCGTGCCGGTCTTGTAGGCGATGCCGCGCTGCGGCGCGGCGGCGGGCGGGATGACGCCCGAGAGAATATCGGCGACATTCCACACCGCGACCGGCTCCAGCAGCGCCTCGCCTTCGATCTCTCCGGGCTTTCCGGATATGCCGTCCCCGATCCTGACCGCCTGCCCTCGATTGGCGAGCGCAGTATAGAGCTGCACCAGATCCTTGAGCGTGAGACCGACGCCACCAAGCCCGATCGCAAGTCCCGGCGTTTCGTTGGCCGGCAGCAGCGGGCGCACCTCGGCGCGGCGGAAGCGGATGAGGAGCTTGGCCGGGTTGACGGCATCGAGCAGCTTGACCGCGGGCACGTTGAGCGAGAGCTGCAGCGCATCGCGCACCGTCACGTCACCCTGGTAGCTCATATCGAAATTGCGCGGCCGGTAGCCGAAGAAATCCGCCGGCCGGTCCTCGATGATCGTCTCCTGGCTGACCAATCCCTCCTCGAAGGCAAGGCCATAGATGAATGGCTTTAGGGTGGAGCCCGGCGAGCGCGGGACACGCGTCATGTCGATCCAACCGGATCGGCTGGCGTCGAAATAATCGGCGGAGCCAACTTCGCCGACAATATCCCCGGTCTGCGCATCGGCCATCACTATCGCCAGCGACAGCTTGGGACCAAGTTTCAGCGCGGCCGCCTTGGCGACAGCCTCCAGTCCTTCCTGCACCCGCTTCTTCAGCGTGGTCCGGTATGGCGACGCGTCCGGCGCCTTGCGCAGCGCCGCTTCGCCGACATGAGCTGCCAGCGCCGGCAGTTGCATGCGTTTTGCAGGCACAAGCGTCGCCTCGGCGCGCTCCGCCTCCCCTTCCCCGATAGCATCGACAACCGCGACGCGTTCGAGCACGCGCTTGCGCGCCGCTTCGGCGGCCTTGAGATTGCGGTCGGGACGGCGCTTTTCGGGAAGCTGCGGCAATGCCACGAGGAGCGCTGCCTGCGCCGCCGTCAGCCGCTTCGGCTCCTTGCCGAAATAGGCAAGGCTGGCAGCCCGGACGCCCTCCAGGTTGCCGCCATAGGGCGCATGGGTCAGATAGAGGTCGAGGATCTCATCCTTGGACAGGCGTCGCTCGATCTGGATCGCGCGCACCACCTGCAGCAGCTTTGCCGAAAGCGATCGCCCCTGACGCGGCTCGATCAGCCGCGCGACCTGCATCGAGAGCGTAGAGGCCCCGGAAACGATGCGGCCGTTGGTGACGAGCTGCAAGGCAGCGCGGCCGATCGCACGCGCGTCGATGCCGCCATGCTCGTAAAAACGCCGATCCTCATAGGCAACCAGCATGCGCAGGAATTGCGGATCGACATCGCCGACATCAGTCTTCAGACGCCAGCGCCCCTCCGGTGTCGCGAAAGCGCGCAAAAGCTCTCCGTCGGCATCGAGCACCTCGGCAGATACGCGCGCCTTGTCGAGCGGCGGCGGAAATGCCTTGTCCGCCGCGTCGAGCGCGATCAGCCCGGCGCCGGCGATTGTCACCGCCGCCACAACGCCAACTGCGATTTTCCGCCTCAGTCTCATGGCTGTGCTGCCACGACCTCCATCTTGCCGGTTGCCGTCCGCGCCGAAAGCTGCGGCCGGTACATGTCCTCGACGTTCGCGGCCGGGTGATCGTAGACGCCGGGGGTCACGGCGCGCACGACGTAGGCGACGTTGATCTCGCGGTTGTCATCGGCGCTGCGATTGAAGGCGGCGACGAAGCGATCGTTGCGGAACTCGGTATGCGCGGCCGTCACATCGCCGATCCAGTCGAAGTTGGTCAGCTGCGCGCTGTCGACAAGGCTCGGATTGTCGATCTGGAAGCCGGCCGGCAAGAGATCGGTGATGACGATGCGCGATGGCCATTTGTTGCTCTCGGTGACATGCAGCACGACGACGTAGCGCTCGTTCTGCTTCGCCTCCGAGACATTCGCTTCCTCCCCATCCAGCGTGTAGTAGCTGCGCTCGATGGCAAAGCCATCGCCACCTGCCGGCAGCGGCGTCACCGGTGCCGCAACGGTCGTGACGACAGCCGAGACGGCATCGCTCGTCTGGTTGGTCAGCGTCAGTGCGTGCTCGGCCAGCGCCTCGCCGTTCATCCGCGCCATGTAGGCGCCGTTGTGGAGCGCGCCGTTGACGTCGATCTTCAGCGAATCGTCGCCGCCCTGGATGGCGCGGGCGGCGAGCAGCATCCAGGCCTGTTCCTGGGTGCTGGTGTACTTGCTGCGCTCCCACTCCTTGGCCACTGCCTTCGCCAGTTCCGGCACGATCGGCGGCACCGGGCGGCTTTCGGCGGCGAGCGCGAGGATGGCGGCGCCATCTCTGAGCACCGAGCCGTAGTCCGTGCGCGACAGGTTCACCTTGGTGACCATCGACTGGGCCGACATCTGCAGCGCATCGACGAAGATGTTCTTCGACCGCGTTGCATCGCCATAGAGTGCCAGCGCGGCCGCGATATGGGCCTTGGCGAGCGGCGTCGGGAAATCGTTGATCATCGTGTCGGCATAGTAGCGCAGATCACTGATGGCGGCCTTCTTGTTGCGCGCGAGCACATAGAGCGCATAGGCGATCTGATCGCCCTGATCCTTGACGTTGACGTCATAGCTCAAGGCGTTCTGCAGGTTCTCGAGCGCCTGCGCGAGCGCGCGATCCGGCACGTCGTATTTCTGTTCGCGGGCCCGCGTCAGGAAATCGGTCACGTAGGAATCGAGCCAGAGATCGCCGCTATCCGGCCCCCAAAGGCCGAAACTGCCGGCGGATGCCTGGTAGGACAGAACGCGATAGATGGCGTCCTGCACGCGCTTCTTGATATCGGCATCGCCATCAAGACCGACCTGCTCGGCAAGCTCGCTCAGATAAAGCAGCGGCAGAGCTCGGCTGGTCGTCTGTTCGGCGCAGCCGAAAGGATAGCGATCGAGCGACATCAGCAAAGCCGGAATATCGAAGGCAGCCGAGCGCGTGACGTTGACGCTGACCGACGCGCCCGGAAGGACGCTATCCGCCAGAAGCGCCTTGTCGATCGTCAGCTTCGCGCCTGGCTTGAGCGCCAGCACGCGACGCTCCGTGACCGGCAACACCGCCGGCCGGACGGGGACATCGAGGCTCTGGTCAAGCGACAGGCCAGCCGTATCCGACAGGTTGATCGAAACGATACCGTTGCCCGGCTGCAAGCCGGTAACCGCCAGCGTCACCGCCTGCTTCGCGCCGGCATCCAGACGGATCGTCTGAATGGCCTTATCGATACCGACAGAGTCATTGCCTGTGACGGCAAGCTTGTAGTCGCCGGCGGGCGCATCGGTATTGGCGATATCAAGGCGCAGTTCGGACTTGTCCCCCGGTGCCAGGAAGCGCGGCAGGCTGGCCGTGACGACGACAGGATCGCGAATGATCACGTCCTGCATGGCATGGCCGACACCGGACTTGGACCAGGCGACCGCCATCAGGCGCGCCGTGCCGTTGAACTGTGGAATATCGAAGCTGACATGCGCCTTGCCTTCGGCATCCAGCTTCAGCGGACCGGAGAAGAAGGCGACGAGCTTCTGCGTCGGCGGGCTTGCCTGCAGCGCGATCGCGCCGCCATCGCCGCCTGTGCGCAGCTTGCCGGTGGCGCCGAGCGAGCCGTCGATCAGGCGGCCATAGAGATCGCGGATCTCGAGACCGAGCTGGCGCTGGCCAAAATACCATTCTTCCGGGTTCGGCGGCTCATAGCGCGTCAGGTTCAGAATGCCGACGTCGACTGCGGCAACGGTGACATACGCGTCCTCGTTCGCGCCGGCACCCGCAACGGCGAGCGTGATCGGCAGAGGGCCGCGCGGCAGCATCTTCTCAGGTGCCTCGATCTTGACCTGCAAGGCCCGATCCTCAGGATCGACCTTCAGCCATTTCACTCCAATCGCGCGCATCGGCATGTGACTGTCCTGGGCATCGCCCGGGCGGAACAGCGTCGCGGTCACATAGGCGCCCGCGCCCCAGTCGGCGGTAACGGGGATATCCACCTCGCCGCCCGTCTCGCCGATCGCCGCATTCTGCACGGCAACCAGCATCTCGGTACCGGCGGCGATCATGAGTTCGCCGGCATAACGCGAGGAGACCTTCAGCTTCGCCGTCTCGCCGACCTTGTAGCTATCCTTGTCGAGCGCGATCTCCAGCCCATCGGGCGTTTCCGTGGATGTTGCCTGCACGAACCAGCCGGCGTCGAACTCCACACTGGAGGTCGGTCCGTCCGCGTTGGTGCTTTCGACCTCGAGGCGATACCGGCCCCATTGCACGGGCGAGGCGATCTTGGCGCCATCGATGCCGGCATCGACATTGCCGTTGCCCACCTGCTCGGCGGTATAGACCGGCTCATACTTCCAGGCCGTGCCATCGCGATACCACTGATAATCACGGTTGAGCTTGAAGAGCTTCCAGCGAAGCCCCTTCATCTCCTCTTTCGCACCATCGGCGCTCACACCGATGACGGTGAAATTGGCGATCGAGTTCTCGCCGAGATCACCCGAGAATTCCGGCTTGATGCCGATCATCGGACCCTGGTTCTGCACCGGCAGCACAAGCGAGCGCTCGATCGCGCGTCCGCCCGCTTCCTGCATTCGGATATAGACGGTCGCGTTCAGAAGCTGCGTCGTTGCCGGCAGCTCGCCAACCGTCAGATCGGTGACGCCTTCGCCCTTTTCGTCGAGATCCGGCAGCCCCTCGATCGACTGGCGGGAATCCTCGCTCGCTTCCTCATCGGCAAGGCCGAAGAAATAGCCCGGGAACGCATCCGCCTGGCGTGTCGGCTTAATGACGACGTCGCCTTCGAGCGTGAGCCCGGCGGCGGGTGCCCCATAGAGATACTTGCCCGAGATATTGATCGTCGCCGGCGTGTCCGGTCCGATCACCTTCGCCTCGGTCTTCAGCTCCATGTCGGTCCGATCCGGCACGAAATCGTCGACCAGGAAGCTCTTGCTCGCGATCGGCGAACCCTTCGGGTCGGTATGGATGTTCATCGTCCAGGTGCCGCGCATGGCGTTGTCCTGTACGGCGAAATCGACGTTGTAGCCGCCGAGATTGCTGGTCTGGCTGACGATGCGGCGATCTTCAACGCCATCAGGACGCATGAAGATGAAGGTCAGCGGCAGATTTTCGATCGCCTTGCCATCCGTATCGCGCGCCAGCGCCGAGGCGTGAACCGTTTCGCCGACACGGTAGATCCCGCGCTCGGTGAATGTCAGCACGTCGATCGCGCCGGGCGATGCGCGGCCGGTGACGCCGCGATCGGAGAGGTCGAAGCCGGCCCGCGTCATGTCGAGGAAGACGTAGTCCGACGTCCCGTTCTTCGCCGTGATGACGGCAGGCGTCAGCGCCGACGTCCCGCGGATCAGGCCGGCGGTGAAGGTGGCGCGGCCGTTGTCGTCGGTCGTGGCGGTGCCGAGCACCTCGTTATTCTTGGCAAGAAGCTGCAGCGCGACACCGGCCATCGGCTTGGCTGATGCAAGCGAACGGGCGAAGACGTTGAGGCCGTCGGTCCCGGCGTAGGTCGTCACGCCGATATCGGACACCACGAACCACTGCGTGGCCTGCGAATTCCATTCCTGGTCCGGCCCCGTAGGCGATGTCGCCGTCAACACGTAGACGCCGGGCTTGCGCTCCGGCAGCGCCTCATCGACGGGGAAGCTGGTGACGACGTCCTTGTTCAGGTCATTGGCGATATCGATCGCCCCCTGCCAGACCAGCTCACCGCTTTCGTCCTCGATCCGCTGGGCGCTATAGCCATCCAGCTGGGTGAGGAACTGCGAGCTGGTCAGCAACGGCGCGATGCCGCGATCGCCGATACGGTAGAGCTTGAGGTTGGCCGAGGCCATGTTGACCGAGACGATCGGGATGCCGCGACGCGCCGTCGATGGCAGCACGAAGCTGTCGCCGGTGAAGCGGACGCTCGCCGTGCGATCCTTGACGTAGATATCGAGGCTGACGGGCGCCTCCAGAACTTCGTCGACCGACGAGGGAAGGCCGGTACGGAAGGAAATCTTGTAGTTCTCGCCATGCGTCAGCCCCTCGACGCAGATCTGCCTGTCCTTGGTTTCAAGCGCTTTCGGCGAGGCTCCGTTCAGCGTCACGAACGGCGTGTAGTCGGTCGTCTTGACCAGCGATTCCGAGAATGTGACGCAAGCGCGCGGGGTCGCGCTATCGGCATCGACGGTGTGATCCGTGATACGGAAACCTTGCGTCGACTTCAGCTGCAGGTAGGCGGCCTGAACTTCCTTCGAATTCACCAGCGCCAGGCTTGCCTTGTAGGCATTGAGCGCGGCCCGGTAGTTTGCGTTCTTCTCCAGCGCCACGGCCAGAACAGCAAGCGCATCGGCGCGGCTGGTCGTCGTCCGCGTCAGGTCGTAGCCATTGATGGCGGCGAGCACGGCCTGGGCATAGATATCGCTGCCATTATTGTCGTCGGTCTTGACGAAGCTGTCGCCCGCGCGCGCCATTTCGAGCCACAGGTGCGCATTGTCAGGCGTAAGCGCGAGTGCGCCCCGGAAGGACTTCAGGGCGTCGACCACATTATTGGCCGTGAGGTCGATCCGCGCGTTGGCGATGAGGCTGTCGGCGGATTGCCCCTGCTGGTCATCGGCGAGTTCGAGATTGGCCTTGTCGTCGCGCGCCTGTTGCAGCACATCGCCCGAGAGGAAGCCGATGCGGGGTGCCGCGCCGAGATCCGGCTCCTGGCTGCCCGTTGTCTCGACGATCTTGCCGGCAATGGCGCCCGGGAAGGCATTCATCGTCTTGAAGTCGGATTTCAGGAAGCACCAGCTGGCCTTGGGGTTATAGGTGAAGGCCTTGCACGACTTGTCGCCAATGCACGAGGCCTTGCACTGGTCGAGCGTGACATTCTGCTCGCTGCGCAGATCAAAGCCGAAATAATCGGCATCGCGCACGGTTTGTACCTGGCGCTTGGTGTCCGCGGAAAAGGCGGGTGAACCAATTAGAGCGGTCGAAAGAACAACGGTTACGGCTGTCAAGAACGCGCGTGCGAACATAGGTTCCCCCCAATATGCTGGCGCCTCATTTGCCGGCAACTCTCCCCACTCGCATCCCTGTTGTCAACTCGGATGGAGCGTCGCCCTGCAGTAAATCTCAATCATGTAACAGCACCATCAAGACGGGCTGTGGATCGACGGGCGCGCGTGCGCCACGAGGCAGTAAAATTAGCGTTTTGTTAATATTAACAATACTTTAACAGAAAATAAAGCTGTCCCGCGCCGGAACATATCTGTTGCCGAGCCGTTTTCTGTCCGAGTTCTGGTGAAAATGAGTAACAGGGGGCCAAGTATGGGCACCGGCGTTGAGTACAGTTCACAGACTGAAAATAGCACCAAGCAGCGTGTCCTGATCGTCGAGGACGAGCTCTTCATCGCGCTTGATCTCGAGGAAACGGTAAAAGCCATGGGCTTCGACGTCGCCGGCCTGGCGAACGGTCGCGATCAGGCGCTGCAGCTTGCGCGTGACGCCGATATCGCCTTCGTCGACGTCAACCTCTCTGACGGACCGACCGGCCCGGAAATCGGCCGTCGCCTGGTGGAGGAATTCGGGGTAACCGTGGTGTTCATGACCGGCAATCCCGAGGCCGTGGCGGATAAGCTGAACGGCGCGCTTGGTGTCGTCACCAAGCCGGCCATGCCCTCGACCGTGCAACGCACGCTCAGAAAAGCAGCGGAACTTCGCCGCGGCTTGAACTAAAGACGCGGAGTTGTCTCCGCGAAACGTGGGATAAGGAGCCGATGAAAGCACCTCATCCCGGAGCATAGAGCAATCAGATAAGACCGGTCAGCAGGCCGATCCCGGCCAGCGCCGCGAAACCGCCGGCGGAACGCGCGACGAGAGCGCCTTTGGCATCACCGGCCCGTGCAATCGCAAAGCCCATAGCAAGACCGATGGCGTGCAGCGTGGCTGTCGCGATCATGAAGCCGGCGGCGTAAGACATGCCTGCAGCGGCAGCCGGCATTTCGGAACCATGCGCATGACCGTGGAAAACGGCGAAAAGACCAACCAGACCGGCGGCAACGGCAACCGGCGCACGAACGTTAAGCGCGATGACGGCGCCGAGAACGATAACCGAAAGCGCGATCCCGGCTTCAACGAAGGGGATCGAGATACCCATCATGCCGAGCGCTCCGCCCAGGCCCATGACGGCAACGAAGGTGGCAGGCACCATCCAGACCGCGCGGCCGCCAAGCTGCCAAGCAACGACGCCGACCATGATCATGGCGAGGATATGGTCGAGCCCGGACATCGGGTGGCTGAACCCATGCGCGAAGCCAACCGCCTGACCGGCGCCCGGATGGGCGAATGCAAGCGATGGCGCAAGCAGGATAGCCGCAAGCGCGGCGTTGAATTTGATGCTTTTTGAAAACATGATCGTCCCCATTATCGGTATGCAGTGTTGCGCTGAAAATGACATGGAGAATCAAGGCTTCAAAGCGAAAAAACAGGCAGCACCGTTATTTGACGTAGATGGATTGGCCGGCGGCTTTCGCGCCTAGCGTGGCTGCAACATGCCGAACCAGGCGACGAGCCCGACAACCGCCAAGCCGAGAACGATCTCGGTGATGACGCAGATCTTCAGCGGAAGAAGAGAGTGATCTCGGGCGAATTTCGGCACGAAGACATAGCGATTGACGATCGCAATCAAGACCATTGCAGCCACCACCGCGATCTTGGCGCTCAGCAGGCGCTGATAGCTGAACGACCAATCCGACGGCACTCCTCCGAGGATAAGCAGCGTGTTCGCGGCGCCTGAGAGAAGCACGAGCGCAACGGCGACATGCCCCGCCGTCGAAAACCGCATGACCGCGACGCGCGCATCGGCCTGCAGCGTGCCGCGTCCAAGCATCGGCAGGATCAAGAGCACCGGCACGAGTGCACCCAGCCAGGCACCGCCGGACAGAAGATGCACACCATCATTGATGCGGTGAAGCACCCTAAGCCAACCGCTGTTCATCGCCGCGTGGCCGCTCAGTGTAAGGCTGAGCAGCAAAAGCGCCGAGCAGGCGGCCCGTCCCATTTGGCGATACCTAGACGGAAGAACCACTGTCGCGCCAAGCAGCACCGCGCCGACGGCCTGGACCATCCAGGCTGTCCCGACATCCGTCTGGGTGAGCACGGCGCCGAGCATCTCCGGCGCCAGCATATCGGACCACCCGTCGCCGATGATCGCCGTGCGCAGCGGCAACATGGCAACGGTGGACGCGAACGCGACTGCGATTGCAGCCGCGCTCAACCACCGCAGCCGGTCTCCTACAATGCGTGCAAGTTCGGGCGACACGAGCGCGCAGAGATAGGCGGAGCTACCCCAGATCAGGATAACAGCGGCGTCGAATAGAAGGCGGCAGACGATAAGGGCCGCATCAGGCGTCACGGCTTGACCGTGAAACCATAGCTGCCCTTCGTCTTGTGGCCATCCGTCGACAAAACATGCCACTCGACAACATATCCGCCGGCTTCAAGGCTTCCCGAAACAGGCACCGTGAGCGTCTTTCCGTCGTCCGACAGCTTTGAATCGCCGGTCGGAACCTGCTTGTCGCCGGCACCGGCAATCGTCGCGCCCGAGAAGCGGAGGTTAAGCTCCTCGGAGAAATGCAGCTCCACCGCTGCGGGGGATACTTGCACCGTGGCCTTGTCGGCGGGAACGCTCGACGTCAGATGCGCATGGGCGCTCGCCTGCCCTGCGGCAACAAGAGTGGCAACGAAGGATGCGATAAGGAATTTGCTCGTTCTAGACATAGGATTGCTCATTGTAGTGATTTGCTGATTGCTGATGACAGTCTAATGCCTGCCGCCTATTGCGGCTTGGACATATCGCTCATCCCGGAATGACCATCCATCTTCATGGCGTTGGCGCCGCCTACCGCGAATTCGACATCGACCTGTCCAGCCTTTTCAAAGGTCAGGGTCGCCTTGACCGTCTCGCCTTGCTTGAAGGGCTCGGCGACATCAGTGAACATGACATGGTAGCCGCCCGGTTTGAGATCGATCGTCTGCCCCGCCGGAATGACGAGGCCATCAGCGACGGGCCGCATGGTCATGACGCCGTTGTTGACGCTCATCTGGTGAATTTCAGAGGATTTGGCGCGCGTCGAGATGATGCCGACGAGCTTGTCGTCGGCCTTGCCCTTGTTGGTGATGCTGAGATAGCCGCCACCGACTTTCGCACCGGGCACCATGGCGCGGGCGTGTGGATTGGAGATCTCGATGTCGCCTGCGGTGACCGTCTGTGCGCCGGCGGGCACACCGAAAGTAACTGCAAGAAAGAGAATGGCCAGAAGGGCTGTAAGCTTCTTCATGATGATTGTTCCTGCCAGAGCGACCGCTGTTTCAGGAGGCTCGCGTGACCAACATGTCATGCGGCATCGGCAGCGGACGGATGTGTGAGACAGACTGGATATCGATGCGGGGTAACCGACTAAGCAGCGAACCGCATGGCAGCTCAAACTTGAGCAACGCCCAACGGAGGCCCTCTGGGACCGCCCCCGGGTGATAAAGGCCTGCTTTCATCGACCGCGGAGCCGCGGCGCGGGCCAGGATTGGTGAGGATCGCGATGCCTCGCCATGCGACAAAAGCGGGAGCCGGCAGGACGGTCGACGCGCTGATCCGGCAAGCCTCGCAGCCATGCGCGTGGACCTTACTGTTGTGATGCGTGGGCTGCGCCTTGTCGACCGTGCAGATAACGGGCGCGGTTCCATCCGGCAGCACGAACTCGGAAAGCTCATCGGGGATGAACTCGCCATCGGCAAAGGCCGGCGCCTGATGCGCGAAGCCCACAAGGACCAGCGCAACGACGCAGCTGATACGCACCAGCCATCGAACTATGCCTGCTTCCGCCGCTTTCACCTGAGTCCTCACCGCTCACTCGCATCGTCTTTACGCAAAATGCCGGCAAATCTCAATGCGACAGTTTAGGCAATCAGCAGGCGCTGCCGGGCTGTTGCCGAGCTCATGGGACTTGGCGTACGGAGCCCGACCAGGACATTGCAGCACGGCCAAACCTGGTTCTAACCACGCGCGGCAGCGCTTCGGGCGGCAGCAATTCGGCGAGGGTCTTGAGCGAGTAAAGCCCGGTTGCAGCGGTGGCGACCAGACCAATCGAGCTCGCCAGCCACAGCGGCAGGAACTGGAAGCCCAGAGACACCATTCCCGAAAGCGGCAGATATACAAAAACCAGAACACGATTGATCGCGGAATATCGAAAGCCGGTATAGCGCCGGGCAATCCAATAGATGAGAATGCTGTGCCAGACATAAAGGCCGAAGAAGGCAATACCGGCGCCGACCGTGCCGAAACTTTTCACGCAGATCCAGGCAAGCCCGACATGAACGATAGCCGCCGCCACTTCAGTCCAGAAGAAAATCCTCTGAGCGCCCTTGGCCAGTATGATGAAGCCGATCGGCCATGCGACGATGCGGAGCATCATGCCCAGGCAAATCCAGCGCAACAAGTCTACCGCCGCGTAGAACGCCGGCGAGTAGAAGACATGCATGATGACAGGCGCAAGCGTGAGTGTGGCGAGCAGCCCAGGGCCAGCCAGGAGCACGCTCACCTGCGTCTGTTCGTTGACGAGGCGGTTGCATTCGCCGTCGTCATTGGCGACGCCGGTCAGGCGCGGATAAAAATCCGTGCCCATCGCTTGCAGGATGAAGCCTGCATACAATCCACCGAGCGACCATGCGGCCTGATAAAGCCCAGCCGCGACGATGCCTGCCTCGTCCAACACGATGATGCGGATCGCGTAGGCGCTGCCAAACGTCAGGAAGCCGCTGACCATGAAGATAAAGCCAAGCTTGAACAGACCGGCGGCCTCCAAGCGTAAATCCGTGAATGACAGGCGACACGGATTGATCTCGATCTTGCGGCTGTACCACCAAGAAGTCGCCAGCGTTGCGGCGGCAATACATACAATAGACGCCACTATGCCTCTTTCACCGTAAAGATAGATAATCGGGATACTGATGACAGTGCTGAAAAACGCACCCAGAATGCTGAGGCGCGCGAGCCCGGCGATGTCGCGCACGCCTTGAACAAGGGCCGTCTGTCCTCCTGACATGACCTGGAAGAGGATTACAATGGACAGCAGCCGCATAGCCGTCGCATGCTGGTCGTCGCCGAATGTCCACCTGGCGATCGGCGCGGCAAGCAGCGCCATCGCCAGTGTTCCGAGAAGCCCCAGCACCACCGAGATACGCCTCAGCGCCGTCGCCGTTCTCGCGATACGATCAGGATCGTCGCTACCAACGGATTCGGCGATCTGGCGGACGCCGCTGGCGTTCATCCCGAAGCCCGCAACGGAATGGACGATGTCGACCGTGGCGCTGTAAAGGCCCATTAGACCCACGCCCTCCGGCCCAAGCAGGAGCGCCATTGCCTTGTTGCGAATGATCGAAAAGCCGATATTCACAACTGATGATCCGCCGATCAAGACCGTGGATTTCAGGATTTGAGTGTAGCTCTGTCGTCCAGTTGCGTTCACATCCGTGACCATCAAGGCACGCTAACCCTCTAGCTCGGCACGCTCTTTGGGTAGCGGCCGCCAATACGCAATACGCTTTTGGTTCTCCCGCCAGATGATAATAGTCATCGACTGGCTTGGTCAGCGCCGGTGACGGACGAAACCTGCTCGATCGGTTTCGCGGTTTGCAGGGGAGGCCGGGTTACCTTGACGACATCGCCGGGCATGAGTGTCGTCGTCTCGGATGCGGAGATCTCGTTTGCCGTTCCGTTTTCCGTGCGCACGATGACAAACGTCAGGACAGGCTTCCCGTCCTCGCTTGCGACTCCACCGAGAGATGACAGGCTGTCCAACACCAGTTTTTGACTGGTTTCACGCTTGAGCTTCAGTTGGACGAGGGCTGCTCTTTCCGACTGGAGATCCGACGCAACTTCCGTCTTTCGCTCGTCGTAAAGCGCCTGCAGATCCCTGGTCGTCTGGCTGATGCTTTGGCGAGCGCGCATGATCGCAGTGCTGATGTCCAGCCGGGTGTCTTGATAGGTTCTGAGCGCCCGCTCGACCTCGCCCTGCCGGGTCGCTACCACAGCGCCCTTGGCAACGAGCATCGCGGTGCTATCCACCTGTTGCTGGATGGATTTGATATTCTCGTCAGTACTCTTGGTCTTTTGTTCGAGAACGCCGATTTCCTCGTTGAGCAAATCTCGCAGCTCGGAAAATGACTTCGCCTTTCGATCAACAGCGTTCGCCCTGGCTTCGAAAATCACCTTCTCCTGATTGTAGACAGCTGCGGCGAACGGTTCGGCCTTGTCGGGCTGCCGTGAGAAATCGACCGAGGTAGCTCCCGCCATCTCAGCTTCCAGGCGCACGATCTTGGCGTTACTGCGCGTGATGGAATCGTCCAGTTCTTTCAACGCGCCGGCCAACCGCGTCACCTCGCCGGCGCCCTCGAGGGCGAGGGGCGCGCGAAACTCGCCGCCGCCCAAAGCGAGCGCCTGCAAGACAGTCAGCCCCGAACTGAATTTATACTCACCGGGTCTGGACACATCCCCAACGACATACACCGGCGGATATTCGAGTACCTGGACAGTTGTCGCCGGCGCATCGACCAGTCCGATCTTTTCCTTGAGACGTTTGCCGATTTCCGCGGCCAAGCCGTCGTCGTCAAGATCGCCGACAGCAACACTCCCCAGCACCGGTACGGACACCGTGCCGGCATCCGAAACAGTGAGATCGCCGCCGATGGAGCCCCATTGTTCATAGACGCCCTTGGTGGGCATCCATTGCACAACGCTCAGCCTGATCTTGGTGTGGGGCGGAAGCGGAGCGCTCGCGGCGGCACCGGCGAACATCGCCGTCCCCAGCGCAAGCAGGGTCAGCAACCTGCCCAGCCGTGTGGGCTGATGGCGACCTGTCGAAAAACGCATGCATTGCATGACCATGCCCGATCATTCCTCATCCTGGCGCGAAAATGCTCAAAATACTGCGGAGCCCACCTAGTCATTCCTTGCCTGTAATCAGAATATCGGGGCTTAATCGAATTTCGCAGAACTATTATTCATTATATTACTGCTTGAGATCAATATCTCCCTATCTACCAAAATAGACTAGCTTCCGCCTGCTCTCGGTGATCGAGTGACCCATAAAAATGCCGCAAAGAAATAATTAGCGCGAACACACGAAGTATCGCGGGCAATCGCGACAGAAAATACCCATATTTCAATGTATAATTTCCTATATACTAAACTTTATTTGAAATTAAACTAAAAAAATCCCAAACCCTGTCCAAAGGTACTAGCAACCGTGGCGCGGCATCCACTATCGACGAACTACCCTCCAGTGGGGAACTGATCGAAAATGTAGGCAGGTAAAACACCTTCAGCTTCTCAGGATCAGTCAGGCGAACTTGTAATGGGTGATATTGATATTCGTTTCTACTTGTCGATCCTGCTAAGGCGACTGCCGCACATCATAGTTCTCACCGTGATCACGACAGCGATTGCGCTGGCGTTCGCTCTGCTGATACCGAAGTCCTACCAGTCAACCGCGAAAATTCTCGTCGAAGCGCCGCAGATACCGACCAATCTTGTCAAGTCGACGGTGCCCACGAGCTCGCTTGAGCAGTTGCTGATCCTGCAGCAGCAGATGACGACGGGCGACAATCTGGTCCAGCTCGCCGGCAAGCTGGATGTCTACGGGGTCGACCAAGACAAGCTTTCAAGGGACGCGTTAATCAAGGACATGCGTTCGCGGATCACCTTCAATCAATTGCCGCTCGGCGATGGAGCAACGACGGTTTTCAGCGTCGTCTTCGAAGCAGGAACACCCGAATTGGCCGCAAAAGCCGCCAACGAGCTTGCGTCATCGATTCTGTTTGACAACCAGCGGCAGCGCACCGACCGCGCTGGCGATACGCTGCAGTTCTTCAACGACGAAGTGAAACGGCTCGATGTCGACCTGAACCGACTTGAGGACGAGCTTCTGAAATTCAAGACCGAACACAAAGACACCCTTCCCGAAAGCCTTGAGTTCCGCCGGCAGCGACAGGCCAGCCAGCAGGAACGCCTGGTGGCGCTGGAACGTGAGGAAGCGGACCTTCGCGCGCGGAGAAGCCTGTTCGCGGAAAATGCCATCGCCACAGGCAACATCGGTCCGCTGAGCACCGAGCAGCAGATGTTGCTGGATCTGAACAGGGCGCTCGCCGAACAGCTGGCGATCTTCTCGGAAGACAGCCCCAATATCGTCAACCTGCGCGCCCGCATCGCAGCCCTGCGCGGCCGGGGTGCTGCGAAGCCCACCGGCGAAGCCGGCAAGCAGGGCGCCTCAGCTGTCGATCTGCAGTTGGCGGACATCGACAAACGACTGGAGGCGATTGAACGCGAACGTGCGACCCTGACACAGAGCATCTCCGATCTCACGAAATCAGTCAGCGAAACCCCCGCGACGCAAACGGCGCTGAATGTCATCGAGCGCAATCTCGGAAACATTCAGACACAGTACAACACCGCAATCGCACGACGCGCTGAGGCATCGCTTGGTACGCAGATCGAAGCGCGCTCGGACGGCGGACGCTTCTCCTTGCTTGAAGCGGCCAAGCCGCCGGAAACGCCGGTGAAGTCGAAGCGCCGGATGATCGTGCTTGCCGGCGCCCTCGGCGGGATGGGTCTTGGTCTCGGCCTTACCTTGCTGCTTGAGCTGATGAACCGCACGATCCGCAGACCATCGGAACTGAGCCAGCTCCTGCAGCGTCAGCCGCTCGGCGTCATTCCCTACATCGCGTCACCTGCGGAGACGACGGGCGGTTTCTATAACAAGCGGATTGCGGCCGCCGCCGTTTCGGCAAGCGTCATCCCCGCCTTCCTCTTGATCATCCATTACTTCTACGCGCCGTTGGCGAGCGCTTTTCAAAGGCTGCTATCCGGCTTCATGAAGCCCGGTTCGATGTAACGCAAGACCACTGAAACCGATCAGCGACATCGAACAGAAAAGTTGAGGCAAACCCTATGGAACAGACTCTGGTATCGTCGTTTTCGCAAGCGCTCCAGGAGAAGAATAACATGTCCACAGCGCCTTCGCGGGAGATCAGCGAGATAGCCTGGGAGAAGCTTCAGCCGTTCACCCCTGATGCGAGCCTCGTTGCACGAAACCGTATCGTCACGGTCAATCGCTCCGACACAGCGCACAGCGCTTTCGACATGATGCGAACCAGGATCCTGCAGAACATGCGGGAGAACAACTGGACATCCGTCGCCATTACCTCGCCCACACCAGGCTGCGGAAAGACCTTTACCGCGCTCAATCTGGCCTTCAGCCTCGCGAACCAGAAGGACTGCCGGACAGTTCTGCTCGATCTCGACATGAAGCGCCCCCAGGTCGGCAAGACGCTCGGAATGCGCGATGCCGCATCAATGGAATCTTTCCTGCGCGGCGAGTTGCAGGCCGACGACATATTCAGACGTCATGGCGACAATCTCGCCATCGCGGCCAACAAGCAGTCTGTCCAGTTTTCCGCGGAATTGCTCCAAAGCGCCGCGTCAACTCAGGCGCTTCAGGACATGCGTCGGAGAATGCGTCCTGATATCGTCATCTACGATCTGCCGCCGATGCTTTCCACCGACGACGTTCTGGCGTTCCTGCCAAATGTTGACTGTATAATCCTGGTCGCCGCGGCGGAGCAGAGCACTCTGAGCGAAATCGACATCTGTGAACAGACGCTTACCGAGAAAACAAACGTGCTCGGTGTCGTGCTGAACAAGTGCAAGTTCAGTGCCGAAAAGTACGGCTACTAGCAAAATCGGTACGCGGCGCCACGACGCACATCACTAGTTGCGTTGCAGGTTGATCTCGCTTGTAACGACCTGCTTGCCGGACGAGGGGTCCTTGTCGACCGTTCTGATCCGCAGCGTGTTTGCGCCCGCGCGCCGGATTGTCATGGTCGCAGCACGATCGCCGTTTACAATTCTGGACCATGTGACCGCAAGCTCGATGGCATCCCCACGCCTTGCTCCGTTCAGTGTGGAAACCCTACCCGAGGGACCGATGTAACGGCCAGCGTAACTGCCGCCGGTGGCTTTCAGCTGCGCGGAGACCGCACGCGAGACCACCAGCATACCGGTGCATTTGCCATCCATCGATAGCGCTTCACCGTTGGCTTTCGATTGAAAACTGCAGCTTAGATTGATCGGAGAAGACGCCGTTGTCCGCTTCATCATCCCGCTACCGCTCCAGCTGCCGGCTAGCGACTTCAGAAACGGCGACTCGTTGGCGAACGCACCCCCAGCGGTGCAGACAATGAGCACGCACAAGGCGAGACGTTTCACCATCACATCCTCCCGAAGTTCAATCCGGGAGAATGCGTGAGCGGCGCCAATGTTCCGCGTTTTTGTCCACCGCCGATACAAAAGCGGAGAACGACGCGTCTCTCAATCAAACGATCGAAAGGCTGAGACGCGTTTCGTTGCCGAGTAAGATCTCGATTGGGCCGCGCGAGGTCAGTTCGATCGCGCCGCACAGCGTGCCCGTAGTGATCAGCGCGCCTTTCTTCAGCGAGGTGTGCGGGCGCAGCTTGTCATTGGCGTAGGCAAGCAGCCATACCAGCACGTCGTCGTTCGGATGGCGCGCCAGGGCGTCATAGATCACCTGCTCGCCATGCGTCACCTTGAGCGTCGTATTGCCGACGGTGTCGACGATGCTTTTCGGAAGTGTCGGACCCAGAACATAGCCCTTGTTGCCGATGCGTTCGGCCAGATAAAGCAGGAAGGAGACCTGCCCGCTTTCCACAATGCTGCTTGCCAGAAGCTCGGCGCCGAGATGGCAGTCTGCGATCGCCTCGACGATCTCCTCGCGGCTGTAATCACCGTTCTGACGGACCGGGAGATCCTGTCCCAGGCGAACTGCCACTTCCGCCTCGAACTTCATGCCCGGACGCCAGGAAATCGATGCGCCGGAGACGGCCTCGAAATAAGGATGCAAGGGTGCCAGGACAGGCTCGCCCGACGGCGACATGGCCACCTTCCAGGCATGCGTGGATATGCGCTCTTCGGCGGCAAGAAAATTCTGCGCGTCCATCGCTTCGCGCAAAGTCGCGGGCAAAACGAAATCCGCCGTCGGTGCTTTTTCGCCTGACTTTTCAAGGCCACTCAAACGCGCGGCCAATGCCCGCGGATCGAAACCCTCGCCGGATGAAACTGTCATGTCGTGCTTTCCTCACCTGGTATGAAATGCGCTTCAACTCTACCGGCATTCATAGATGGCGCAAATAGTCGATCCGGAAAGAGTCTTATGCTAGCGCGGCGTACCAGCGACGCCGATAGTCATGCAAGTGAAAGATCTCGCGCGGCGGAAAATGCTTCTCTTTGCCTGTCATCGGCGCAATTCCAGTCAGAAGTGCAGCGCCGGCGCTTGTGCCCGTCGAGCCGGGAACGGCGATCACATCCCGTCCAGTGAGCGCTGCGACCACATCGAGATAGGTCTCGTTCAACGAGAACGGACCCTCTACGACAAGGGGGCCGCCGGCGCCGATCAAGCCCAGGCACGCTTCGGTCATCAGTGCCAGATAGAGGCAGACCGCAGCGTAGCGTTGGGCAGCATTCGCCGTGTCCGCGTTTACCCAACGCCGCTCATTACCCGGGAATGGCCCAGACCCTGGCGCTACGTTGGGCAGGAGCATCATGCCTGTTTCGATGACACCGGGCATGGCCGCGACCGCGTCCTCGACCGCCACGGGCCCGATCTCGGCCGACAGGATTTCGAATTCGCGCCCCCCCATGAAGCGCGAGGACGGAACGGCCCGCCCGTAGGCATCGACATTGGCAAGCGTATCGCGCTTCGGATCGAGATGGTCAAGATCGCCACCAACACCGAAGTTGACCACCCACGTACCCGTCGAGACGACGGCGAACGGGGCCTGTCGGCTGACCAGATGCGGCAACAGCGAAGCGTTGGAATCGTGGATGCCGCAATAGACGGGAACCGGTTTGGAAAGCCCGATCTCCTTGGCGATGTCAGGCAGCACGGGTCCGAGCGCATCGAAAGCCGAGCGGATCGGCGCCATCAGCGGTCTTATGCCCAGCGTGTCTACGAGACTGGAATAGCTCGAAGCGCGCGGGTTCCACAGATCCGTATGACAACCGAGCGACGTTACCTCGTTCGCCGCGACACCCGTCAGCCGCGCCGCCCAGTATTGGGCGTAGGTGACGATGGTGGTGACATTGGCGAACGCCTCTGGAAAGGCTGTCTGCTGATAGTGCAGTTGTGCTCCGATGTTCAGGCCCATCGACTGGCGCGGCGAATAGGTTTCGTCGAATGACGGGCGCAGCGCGGTATAGGCGTCGACAATCTCGCGCGAATATTCGTGCTCATAATCGAGCACCGGCATCGCGAGCGCCCCATCCGTAGCAAGCAGAGCGGCGCTGGCACCATGCGTGGTGATCGAGATAGCATCGAAACCGGGCGAAACGGCAAATCGCTTCAACGCGTCGAGCGCGAAAGCCCACAATGCCTCCACATCATAATGCGGATAGAGACCGGATTTGATCACCACGTTCGGGGTCTTGACGACCGCAACCTCGGCGCCGGTGGCGCTGTCGAGCACGACGACCTTGGCATTCGTCTTGCCGATATCGAGAACCGCGACGCGGGCGTAGCTCTGGCTTGAGGTCATGGCATATGAAAGACGGTGACGAGGTCGGTCTGAACAGGCGAATTATCCGGATTGGTCGCCATGATATCGCGCATATGCGCCCACCAGCGCTTCATCACGGGGTGCTCCGGCAGGCTCGACAGCGTGTTGTCGCTGGTGCGCGTCAGAACGCCGAACAGCGTATTGGTCTCACGGTCGAGATGGATGGAATAATCGCTGGCGCCGGATTGGTGCAGCAGCTCGACCAGTTCCGGCCAGATTTCGTCATGGCGCTTGATATACTCGGCTTCCATGCCGGGATTGAGCGTCATCTTGAAGGCGTGTTTTTCCAGCATCATTTCGAACTCATGGCTTTGATACGGCGAGCGATAATCGGGATCGCGATGGTGATGATCAAAAGCAGGCCGATGAAGATCGACATGACGATGCCGGGAACGTTAAGCAGGCCGAGACCGAAGGTGACGAGGCCCATGACGAAGGCCGCGATGACGACACCGCCGATCTTGCCGGAGCCGCCGAGGATCGAGACGCCGCCAAGAACCACCATGGTAACGACTTCGAGCTCCCAGCCTTGCGCGATCGACGGGCGCGTCGAGCCGAGCCGCGAGGTCAGGCAGACCGAGGCGATGCCGCTCATCACGCCCGTCAGCATGAAGAGAATGAACTTCACCCGCTCGACAGGGATGCCGGAGAAGCGCGCGGCGAAGTCGTTGTTGCCGATCGTGTAGACTTGGCGGCCGAAATTGGTGGCGTGCAGCAGGATGGCGAACAGTATCGCCAAGACAATGAAGAGCACGAACTCGAAGGAGAAGACCCAGACGACGTAACCCTGCCCGAAGAAGGCGAAATCCTCGGGATAGTTGCCGTAAGCCTGATCGCCCAGCACGATGTAGGAGATGCCGCGAAACAGGCTCATCGTGCCGATGGTGACGACGATAGAGGGAAGCTTCATCACTGAGACGAGAAAGCCGTTGAACATGCCGCAAAGCAGACCGACGCCGACGCCTATGGCGACAAGACCCGGCGCGCCGACACCCGCCTGCGCCGCGGCGCCCATGGCGGTAGAGGCCAGCGCGATGATGGCCGCGACCGACAGGTCGATCTCACCGGATATGACGAGCAGCGCCATGGCAAAGGCGATCATCGCCTTTTCGGTGAAGTTGAAGGTGGCGTCCGAGAGGTTCCAGGCATCCAGGAAGTAGGGCGATGCCAGCGAATTGAAGATGAAGATGACGACGGCCACACCGAAGAGCAGCACTTCCCAGCTGGACATGATCCGCTTGAAGGGCGTTCCCAGGCGATCCGGGATGACGCGCTTTTCGGTGGGCGTGGAAACGACGGTGCTCATGCTGCCACCTCTGCTGGAGTTTCCGCGGCGGCCTTGTCGCGCAGGATGATGCGGCCACGATTGCGCTCGCGCCTTGCGTTGAAGACGACGGCGAGAATGATGACGGTGCCGGAGATCGCCATCTGCGTGAAGGGCGAGATGCCGATAACGGGGAGCGCGTTCTTGATCACGCCGAGGAAGAGCGCGCCGAGCACGGTGCCAAGCACCGATCCGACGCCGCCGGCGATCGATATGCCGCCGATGACGCAGGCCGCCACGCTATCGAGCTCGAAGCCATTGGCGATATCGACATAGGCGACCGCATAGCGCGACACCCAGAGATAGCTTGCAAGACCGGCAAGCGCGCCCGACAGGACGAAGGCAAGGAATTTCGTCCAGCCGACATCGATACCGGCATAGACGGCCGCAGTCGGATTACCGCCGGCTGCATAGGTGGAGCGGCCGAACTGGGTGTACTTCAGCACGACATAGATCAGCGCGACGATGATGATTGCGGCCCAGCTCAACACCGGCATGCCGAGAACGACGGTGCGGGGAACATTGAGAAAGGTCGGCGTCATCTGGTGCGCGTTGACCCACTCGCCGCCCGAGAGCACGAAGGCCATGCCGCGATAGATGGTGAGCGTACCCAATGTCACGACGATCGGCGGGATCTCGAGTGCCCAGACGAGGAAGCCATTGATGGCACCGAGGCAGGCGCCGATCAGGACCGCGGTGAGGATCAGGACGATCAGCGGCAGATCCGGATGCGCGGCGTTCAGCATCGCGATCGCCATGCCGGTGAAGGCGAGGTTGGCGGCAACCGACAGGTCGATCGATTTCGTCAGGATGACGGTCATCTGCGCCAGCGCTAGGATGATCAGGATCGACGTGTCGTTGAAGATGCCGGCGAGGTTTCCTGGTGTCGCAAAGCCGTCGGCGCGGGTCGAAAAGGCGCCGATCATCACCGCGATGATGATGAAAAGCAGCGTTTCACGTTTTCTCAAGAGTCTGGACATGCTGGTTACCTCAAGCATTGCCGGTGGCAGCGCGCACCAGCGTTTCCGGCGTCAGGTCCTTGCGCTCGAAAAGGCCGGCCGACAGGCCCTCCTTCATGACAAGCACCCGGTCGGACATTCCGATGATCTCCGGCAGTTCCGATGAGATCATGATGATGGAGAGGCCCTCGGCGGCGAGCTCGCTGATGAAGCCGTGCACCGCCGCCTTCGAGCCGATATCGATGCCCTTGGTCGGTTCGTCGAGAATGATGACCTTGGGCATGGTTGCCAGCCACTTGCCGATCACCACCTTCTGCTGGTTGCCGCCCGATAGCGTTCCGACAGGAACCGAAAGCGCCGCCGCGCGCAGATCGAGCCGCTCGGCATATTTGCGGGCAAGCGCGAATTCGTTGGCCGCCTTCAGGAAGCCCTTGCGCGACGTGCGCCCGAGCGATGGCAGCGTCATGTTCTGGTAGATTGGCATCGGCAGCGCCAGGCCGTGGCGGCCGCGCTCTTCCGGCACATAGACGATGCCCGCCCTGATGGCGTCGAGCGGCGAATTGATGCTGATCTCCCGGCCATCAAGCGTGAGCTTACCCGATAGCGGCTTGGTAATGCCGAACAGGGACTGACAGAGCTCGGAGCGGCCGGCGCCGATCAGGCCGTAGATGCCGAGAATTTCGCCCTTTCGCAGCGTCAGCGAGATATCGCGGAACTCGGTCTGGTGGGAGTATTTCTCGACCTGTAGCACCGGTCCGCCGATCGCGACGTCGATCTTCGGGAACGCGTTCTCGACATCGCGGCCGACCATCATGCGGACGATCTCGTCCTGTGGTGTGGCTTTCAGATTGCCGTGGCCGACAGCGCGGCCGTCGCGGAAGACCGCGAAATTATCGGCGATCTCGTAGAGTTCGTCGAACTTGTGGCTGATGAAGAGGATCGCCTTGCCCTGCGCCTTCAGGCCTTCGACGATGCGGAAGAGATCGTCGATCTCCTTGCGTGACAGGGCGGCCGTCGGCTCATCCATGATGACGATACGGGCCTCGATCGACAGTGCGCGCGAGATGGCCACGAGGTGGCGCTGCGCGATCGAGAGGTCCTTCAGGCGGATCGTCGGATCGATATTGCTTTCAAGCGAGGTGAGCAGCGCCTTCGCGCGGCTGTTCATCAACTTCCAGTCGATGGTACGGAAACGCGTGCGCGGCGCATGGCCGAGGAAGATGTTTTCGGCAACCGTCAGCTCGTCGAAGAGGACGGTTTCCTGATGGATCGCGGTGACGCCGGCATCGATCGCGGCCTGCGCATTGGCAAACGTCGTCGGCTTACCGTCGACGAGGATTTCGCCTTCGTTCGGGCGGTAGATGCCGGTGAGAATCTTGACGAGGGTCGACTTGCCGGCGCCGTTTTCGCCGATCAGCGCGGTGACCTTGCCGGGGTAGAGCGCGATGCTGACGTTATCGAGCGCCTTCACGCCAGGGAAGATCTGCGAGATGCCGCGCATCTCGAGAATTGCGGGTACGTCGTTTGTCGCGACGCTTGCAACAGGGTGTTGAAGGGCGTTGTTCATCAGCGCTTACCAGTGTTCATTGGGAAGGGCCCGGCGGCAGTGCCGCCGGGTTTTGTCTGTCCGCGAAAGGCTTAGAAAACCTTCGAGAACTGGTCGATGTTCGACGCGTTGTAGATGAACGGGTCGGCCATAGCGGCTTCGCCCTTGTCGTCTACCTTGATCTTGCCCATGCGGCCGGCTTCGATTTCGGTGCCCGGTGCGCCAGTCGCGTCACCCTTTACGAGGTGATAGGCGATCTGCGTTGCGGAGTAACCGAGGTCGATCGGGTTCCAGATCGCAAATTCCTTCGTCGCACCAGACTTGATCGCACCAGCCATTTCCGACGGCAGGCCGAGACCTGTCACGTAGACCTTACCGACGAGACCCTTGTCTTCGACGACCTTGGAAGCGGCCAGAACGCCGACCGTCGTCGGAGCGACGATGACCTTGACGTTCGGGTTCGACTTCAAGAGGCCTTCAGCTTCACGGTAAGACTTGTCGGAGAGATCGTCACCGTAAACGGTAGTGACGAGGTTCATGCCGGCGAAGTCCTTGAGCTGCTTCTTCATCTCACCGATCCAGATGTTCTGGTTCGTCGAGGTGGTTGTTGCAGATAGGATCGCGAAGTCACCCTTGCCGCCTTCCAGATGATCCTTGACGAGCGTCAGGCACATCTTTCCGATCAGTTCGTTGGACGACGGGTTCAGCTGCAGGATACGGCCGTCCTTGTTGACGCCGGAATCCCAGGAGATGACCTTGATGCCGCGCTGCTTGGCCTTCTTGAGGGCCGGGATGACAGCGTCCGGATCGTTGGCGGAGATCGCGATGGCGTCGACGCCCTGTGCGATCAGCGAGTTGATGACTTCGATCTGGCCTTCGGCCGTCGTCGAGGTCGGGCCGGTGTAGATGACTTCCACGCCACCGAGTTCCTTGGCTGCTTCCTGGGCGCCCTTGTTGGCGGCTTCAAAGAAGCCGTTGCCGAGCGACTTGACCACGAGGCCGATCTTGATGTCCTTGGCGCTTGCAGCACCTGCCATCAATGCGACGGCAAAGGCGACGCCCACCGCCAGTGTCTTTGCGAGTTTCATGCTTTCTTCCTCCCACGTTGATTGACTTGACTACATCCTGCCTGCGCCATTCAGGCGACCGACGAGGAATCCTCCCTTGCCTGCGAGACCATGCTCGCAACGACGAGCTTGACGCCCGCATCCTCGATCATCCGCACCGCTTCGTCGGAGACCCCCTCGTCCGTGATCACGGTCGTGACGCGATCGAGTCCGCATAGAATGAGGCTCGAGCGGCGATGAAACTTGCTGGAATCGACCATGACGATCAGCTCGTCGGCCTGATGCATCAGCTTCTGCTCGCTCTGGATGATCTGCGCATCCGCTTCCATGATGCCGAGCGGGCCGACGCCCTGTGCACCAATGAAGAAGCGCCGCGCATAGAAATTGCGGATCGCGTCATTGTCGAAAGGCGAGAGGATCAGGCTCTGCTCGCGATAGATCACGCCGCCGGGAACCGTGACCGTGTTCTTCGAATGCTTGACCAGATGCTCGGCGATCGCGAAGGAATTGGTCATCACCTGCATGCGATGCGCCGCCATGAAATGCACCATCTGGAAGGTGGTCGTTCCACCATTGATGATGATGGCATCGCCAGGATCGCAGAGATCGACGGCCGCGCGCGCTATTGCGCGCTTTTTATCGGAATTGACTGATTCTGAAACCCTGAAAGGCCTCCCTGCGAGATTGCCGAGCTGCGGCGGATGCACGGCTTCCGCCCCGCCACGCACGCGCCGGATCTTTCCCTGCACGTGAAGCGCTGCGATATCGCGCCTGATCGTCGCCTCGGAAGCCTCGGTCAGCTCGGAAATATCCTGAACCGTCACGACCGACTTTTCCTGTACGGCGCTCAATATGATGCGATGGCGTTCGCGTTCGTGCATGGGTTCCTCCTGCATCGTTTATTTCGCAGTTGTGACAATGTGTCAATCATAAGCGATCATATTTTTCCATATTGCGTTGCAACATAATCGTTTTTGATCGTTTTCGATTGACAGCGCCGCTTTTGATGAGCGATACCGTCACCGCAAAGGGCGTATTACTCATTTTCACGTCCTGAAGAATTCTACATGGGAGGATGACATGGCGGCAACCGTCCGGCTTCTGGATAACCGTTGGGATGACTCGTACGCTGCAGGCCTGGATGAGCCTGGAAAGCTACTCTATCGCTCGAACCTGCTGGGCGCCGACAAGCGCATCACCAATTATGGCGGCGGCAACACCTCGGCCAAGGTCATGGAAACCGACCCGCTGACCGGCGAAAAAGTCAAGGTTCTCTGGGTCAAGGGGTCTGGCGGCGACGTCGGCACCATCAAGCTCGACGGCTTCGCCACCCTCTATCAGGACAAGCTGGATTCGCTGAAGAGCGTCTACAAGGGTGTTGAAGACGAAGACCGCATGGTCGGCTTCCTTCCGCATTGCACCTACAATCTCAACAGCCGCGCCGCCTCGATCGACACGCCGCTGCATGGTTTCGTGCCCTTCACGCATGTCGACCACATGCATCCCGACGCGATCATCGCGATCGCTGCTTCGAAGAACTCCAAGGAGCTGACCCAGCAGATCTTCGGCGCTGACATCGGTTGGCTGCCCTGGCGCCGCCCGGGCTTCCAGCTCGGCCTCGACCTTGAAGCCTTCGTCAAGGCGAACCCGAATTCCAAGGGCGTCGTGCTCGAAAGCCATGGCCTCTTCACCTGGGCCAACGATGCCAAGGCCTGCTACGAGCTGACGCTTGAGATCATCAACAAGGCGATCGTCTGGTTTGCAGAGAAGACCGAAGGCAAGACGATCTTCGGCGGTGCGGCCACGGAGAGCTTGGCCGCCGAACAGCGCCGCGCCATTGCGGCCCGCCTGATGCCTGAAATCCGCGGCCGCATCGGCAAGGCGGAACGCAAGCTCGGCCATTTCGACGACCAGGACGCCGTTCTCGAATTCGTCAACTCGAAGAACCTCCAGCCGCTCGGCGCGCTCGGCACCAGCTGCCCCGACCACTTCCTGCGCACCAAGATCCGCCCGCTGATCGTCGATTTCGACCCGGCAAAGCCGGATGTGGATGCCATCGTTGCCGGTCTCGACAAGGCGCTGGAAGACTACCGCGCCGATTACGCGCGCTACTACAACGACTGCAAGCATGACAATTCGCCCGCCATGCGCGACGCGAACCCGGTCATCTTCCTCGTTCCCGGCGTCGGCATGCTGTCCTTTGCTCGAGACAAGGCAACGGCGCGTATCGCCAGCGAGTTCTACGTCAACGCCATCAACGTCATGCGCGGCGCCTCGACCGTTTCCGAATATCAGGGCCTGCCTGAGCAGGAAGCCTTCGATATCGAATACTGGCTGCTCGAGGAAGCCAAGCTTCAGCGCATGCCGAAGCCGAAGAGCCTGGCCGGCAAGGTTGCCTTTGTCACCGGCGGCGCCGGCGGCATCGGACGCGCGACGGCTGCCCGGCTGATCGGCGAAGGTGCCTGCGTGGTTCTGGCCGATATCGACCAGGAAGCGCTCGACAGCACCAAGGCCGACTTCGCCAAGCAGTTCGGCGCCGATGCCGTTCGTGGCGTCAAGCTTGATGTGACCAAGGAAGACGGCGTGATCTCGTCCTTCGCGGAAGCCTGCGTCGAATTCGGCGGCGTCGATATCCTCGTCTCGAACGCCGGTATCGCCTCGTCCGCGCCGATCGAAAGCACCGAGCTCTCGATGTGGAACAAGAACATAGACATTCTGGCGACCGGCTATTTCCTCGTGTCGCGCGAAGCCTTCCGCCTGTTCCGCAAGCAGAACCTCGGCGGCAACGTCGTGTTCGTCGCCTCAAAGAACGGCCTCGCATCGTCGCCGAACGCTGCCGCCTATTGCACGGCCAAGGCCGCCGAGATCCATCTTGCCCGTTGCCTGGCGCTTGAAGGCGCGGAAGCCGGCATTCGTGTCAACACCGTCAACCCGGATGCGGTCCTGCGCGGATCGAAGATTTGGAACGGCGAGTGGCGCGAGCAGCGTGCGGCCTCGTCGAAGATCGAGATCAACGAGCTGGAGGAGCACTATCGCAAGCGCTCCATGCTGAAGCTCAACGTCTTCCCTGAAGATATCGCCGAAGCAATCTACTTCCTGGCGTCCGATCTCTCGGCAAAATCCACCGGCAACATCATCAATGTCGATGCCGGCAACGCGCAGAGCTTCCCGCGCTGATCGCTACCGCCGGAGGATCACCCATACCGCATGGATGATCCCCGGCACGTAGCCGCACAGCGTCAGCAGTATGTTTAGCCAGAACTGCAGGCCGATACCGACCTGCAGGAATACGCCGACAGGTGGCAGGATGATCGCGAAAAGAATGCGTATGATGTCCAAGGTCGCCTCGTTATTGATTTAGGTATTTCACGCATCGAAACGCGGACAGGAGCCGCTTGGTTCGATGCGAAGAGGGAGGAACTGATGGCCGAAAGCAAAATCGCGCAGGATGTGATCGCGCAAGAGAATGACAAGCGCGCATCTGCGCTCAAATCCGATTACGAAGCGCTTGGCGCCAATCTTTCGCGCCGTGGCGTGGACATTGAAGCGATCACGCGCCGCGTCTCCGAGTTCTTCGTCGCCGTTCCATCCTGGGGCGTTGGCACCGGCGGCACGCGCTTTGCCCGCTTCCCCGGCACTGGCGAGCCGCGCGGGATCTTCGACAAGCTGGACGATTGCTCCGTCATCAACGAGTTGACCCGCGCGACACCAAACGTCTCGCTCCACATTCCGTGGGACAAGACCGACGTCAAGGAATTGAAGGCAAAGGGCGATCAGCTCGGCCTCGGTTTCGACGCGATGAACTCAAACACCTTTTCCGACGCACCCGGCCAGGCCCATTCCTACAAGTATGGTTCGCTCAGCCACACCGACGCGGCAACGCGTGCACAGGCCGTCGAGCACAACATCGAGTGCATCGAGATCGGCAAGGCGATCGGCTCCAAGGCGCTGACCGTCTGGGTCGGCGACGGCTCGAACTTCCCCGGCCAGAGCAACTTCACCCGCTCCTTCGAACGCTACCTCGCCTCGATGGCCGATATCTACAAGGCGCTGCCCGACGATTGGAAGCTGTTTTCCGAGCACAAGATGTACGAGCCGGCCTTCTACTCGACGGTCGTGCAGGACTGGGGCACCAACTATCTGATCGCCCAGACGCTCGGCCCGAAGGCGCATTGCCTCGTCGACCTCGGCCACCATGCGCCGAACACCAATATCGAGATGATCGTTGCCCGGCTGATCCAGTTCGGCAAGCTCGGCGGCTTCCACTTCAACGACTCGAAGTATGGTGACGACGACCTCGACGCTGGTTCGATCGAGCCTTACCGACTGTTCCTCGTATTCAACGAGCTGGTCGAGGCCGAGCAGCGCGGCGTCAACGACTTCAACCCCGCCCACATGATCGACCAGTCGCATAACGTGACCGATCCGATCGAAAGCCTGATCAACAGCGCCAACGAAATCCGCCGCGCCTATGCGCAGGCCCTGATCGTCGACCGCAAGGCGCTGGCAGGTTTCCAGGATGAGAACGACGCCTTGATGGCGACAGAGACACTGAAGCGCGGCTATCGCACCGATGTCGAACCGATCCTGGCGGAGGCTCGTCGCCGCGCCGGCGGCGCTATCGATCCGGTCGCAACCTATCGCGCCAGCGGCTATCGCAAGAAGGTTGCAGCGGAGCGCCCGGCGTCCATGGGCGGCAGCGGCGGCATCATCTGAGGTCGAAGAATTGTTCGAGCCGCCGCGACAATCGCGGCGGCTCGAATTTTAATCAGCCGGCGCCGCGCGTCTCGACATAGAGCGCGTAGACCGAATGGCTGGAAGCCATGTAGAGGCGGTTCTTCTTCGGCCCGCCGAAGACGAGGTTCGGGCAGCGTTCCGGCAGCTTGATGAAGCCGATTGCCTTGCCGGCCTTGTTGAAGATCTTCACGCCGTTGAGATCTTCCGGCTTGGCGCCGGCCGCACCCGAAGAGCCCCATCCGCACCACAGGTTGCCGTCGACATCGACCTTGAAGCCGTCGAGGCCGCCATTGTCGTCGGCGGTGATCAGCGCCTTCTTGTTGGAAAGCGAAAAGCCATCCTTGGCGACGTCGTAGGACCAGACGATGCGATAGGGCTGTGCACGGCCTTCGACGATATAGAGCTTCTTCTCGTCTTCCGAGAAGGCGAGGCCGTTCGGACCCTTCAGCTCGTCGGTGACGAGGCTGAGCTTCCCATCCGGCGAGATGCGATAGACCGAATGCGGCAGTTCCGGTTCGGCCTTGTCGCCTTCCCATTCACCGGCAATGCCGAAGGTCGGGTCGGTGAACCAGATCGAACCGTCCGACTTGCAGACGATGTCGTTCGGCGAGTTGAGCTTCTTGCCCTTGTAATTATCGGCGAGGACCGTGATCGAGCCGTCATATTCGGTGCGGGTGACGCGGCGCGTCAGGTGCTCGCACGACAAAAGCCGGCCCTGCATGTCGCGGGCATGACCGTTCGAATAGTTCGAATTCGGGTTGAAGACACTCCAGGTCTCGTTGGTCTCGTCGTATTTCATGACCCGGTTGTTCGGCACGTCGCTGACGAGAAGATAGCGACCATCGCCGAACCAGACAGGGCCTTCCAGCCAGCGTGCGCCGGTGGCGACCTGTTCCAGCGAAGAGCTGGCGACGCGATATTTGGCAAAGCTAGGGTCGAGAACCTGAATGGCCGGATCCGGGTAGATTGGCGATGGGGTGAAGCCGATCGACTGTGCGGCTGCGACCTTCGGCAGAACGGCGCCTGCCAGCGCGGCTCCGGACATGGCAATGACGTTGCGGCGTGTGTAAACCACTAAGCATCCTCAATATGATTTGTGTCAAAAGGACCCACGGGCTCGCGGGCTGCGATCAAAATCGTGACCGCGCGCTCATGTATGTTGACCTATACGTGTGCCGCAATGACACTTTTAGGTCATTCAGCCGACTGGTTAATCAGCCGTGACCAGAACACCGTCAATAACATGACGGAAAATTAGACAGCATATATATATGCTTATGCTTTCACACAGACATGCTTTGACAAAACGCATCTCTACTGTCGATTCTATTCGCTTGGCTTGGCAAGGTCAGATTTCTTTAATGATAAGCGCCTAGGTTGAAGCCACAATATCGTGGATGTCTCCCCGATGTTTTGCGCATGATGCGTTGTCTCACCGTTTTCTGATGTCATTTTTTCTTGCGATCGAGGTCCCCTCGACCGCAGGCGGCCTGATGCCATTTCACCACGATTTCCAAGGTGCCTCATGTTGAAAAACCTGAAGATAAAAACCAAATTCCTTATGGCTATTGCCATGCTCGGCCTCGTTTCCATGGCAGGCCTGCTGTACCTCACCGACAAGTTCAGCGCGGCCAATCAGCAGTATACCGGCTTTCTTCAGAACGAGAGCCAAGCGGCGACCTTCAGCGCCCGCGCGGCAGCAGGCATCTGGACATCCACGACATGGCTGAGCCGCGCTGTCGCGCAGCAGCCCGGTTCCCCCGCTTTCGACAATATCTCCAAGCGTTTTGCCACGGAATTCGACGGCGCGCGCAAGCGCCTCGCGCAGGTGTCCGAGCTCGTCCCCAGCCGCAAGAGCGCGATCGACGAACTGCTTGCCGGCGCCGATGGCCTGAAGTCGCTCGGCGATCAGCTTCTTGCTGCGCACGCCGCCGGAAACGCGGAGCAGACGCAACAGCTTTCCACAAAGCTAGATGATACGATCATTGGCCTGTCGCCCAAGTTTGGCGCCAACAACAAGGCAATGGCAGATCTGCTGGAACAGGGAGGCAGCCAGCTCTCGGCTTCCGTTTCCTCTACCATCTTCTACACCCTTGTCGGCATTACGTTTGGCGTTATCGCGGCAATCGCCTTTGCCATGGTTATCGCCCAGAAGGGTGTGACGACACCGATGGCGAAACTTCGCGAGCGCATGGAAACGCTTGCTTCCGGCGAGACCGGAAAAGAGGTTGACGGTCTTGATCGACGCGACGAGATCGGACAGATGGCTGCAGCGGTTGCCGTGTTCCGGACCAATGCGATCGATCGCATGCGCATCGAGCAGCAGGCGGAAGCCACCCGCTCGATGAGCGAGAGCGAACGCCTTGAGCGCGAAGCGGAGAAGGCCAATGAGGCGGCCAACCTGCAGCGAGCAGTCAAGGCGCTTGGCGGCGCGCTGGGCAATCTCGCCGATGGCGATCTGAATTGCCGCATCGACACGCCGTTCACCGGTGACCTCGATACGCTTCGCCAGGACTTCAACGCCGCGATCTCCAAGCTGAATAACGCGCTGCAGGCCGTTGGCGCCAATGCGAGCGCCATCAGTGCAGGGTCGAGCCAGATCCGCGCCTCCGCCGACGACCTTTCCAAGCGTACAGAGCAGCAGGCAGCCTCCGTTGAGGAAACCGCTGCAGCGCTGGAAGAGATCACGACGACGGTCAAGGATGCCGCAGGGCGCGCAAGCGACGCCAGCCAGCTTGTCGCCAAGACGCGCGAAGCAGCCGAACGCTCCGGCGAAGTCGTGCGCAACGCCGTCACCGCGATGCACCTGATCGAGCAGTCCTCGAACGAGATCAGCAACATCATCGGCGTGATCGACGATATCGCGTTCCAGACCAACCTTCTCGCCCTCAATGCCGGCGTGGAAGCCGCCCGTGCCGGTGAGGCAGGCAAGGGCTTCGCGGTCGTCGCCCAGGAAGTGCGTGAACTGGCACAGCGTTCGGCGCGCGCCGCCAAGGAGATCAAGGCGCTGATCACCGCCTCGGGTTCGCAGGTCGAGTCCGGCGTGGAGCTGGTCGGCGAGGCCGGCAAGGCTCTCGATGCGATCGTCGCCGAAGTGCAGGAGATCAACCGACATGTTCACGCGATCGCCGAAGCCTCGCGCGAGCAGTCCCTCGGCCTGCAGGAGATCAACACGGCCGTGAACACCATGGACGAAGGCACGCAGAAAAATGCCGCCATGGTCGAGGAAACGACCGCGGCGAGCCACAGCCTCGCGCATGAAGCCATGGCGCTGTCTCAGCTCATGGCGCAGTTCAAGCTGGACGGGGGCGCCGTTGCGAGCCAGGGACGCCCGAGTTTTGCCAAGCCTGCGGCGACAACCGCCAGCCACGGCCCCGTTGCCTCGCCGGCACGGCAGCTTGGCCAGAAGTTGACCAACGCGTTTCGCGGAAACGCCGCGCTCAAGCAAGAGCCGGAATGGTCTGAATTCTGACCTGTATCGCTTAGAGAACGGAGCCCGAAAGGCTCCGTTTTTTTATGCAGACGCACCGCGCGATTTTCGGCATCAGCGTGGATCGCCAAAAACAAAAAAGCCGCCGCCAATGTGGCGACGGCTTTCGGGGGGCAGGGAAGCCCAAGGCGTTAGCAATAGCTGCAGATTGCGGCCGGATTGCTCTTGATGACGTCGATGAATTTCTTGACCGGATTGGCGCGCTGTTCGCGCTTTACCGCCGCAGTCTCCAGGAGCCGCTTGAAATCTTCAAGCTTCACGCCATCGGCGCGCATCACCATGGCGATCAGGGGATCACGAAGGGCTTCGGATATCGTCAGGTCGTCTCTGGTCTTTCTCATGGCTCAGTCCTCCTTTCGTGGGCGGTCGCCCGTGTTCCACTTCGGCCGCGTTGCCCTCTCGGCAATTGACTTCCGCGAAAAGTGGTGTTACCGGTAAGTAACAATGCATTTGTTACCGATCGGTCACATGGATGTCAAGGACATTGTCCGCAGAAAAATCAAAAACTTCGACAGCTCTTCTGCCTGCAGGCACTGATGAAAAGATCCCTCCTAGGGAGCGTATCGTTTCGACCGCGGCGGAGCTTTTTCGTGAGCACGGGATCCGTGGCATCGGCGTCGATGCCATCGCCGAAGGCGCTCTCACAAACAAGATGACGCTCTACCGGCACTTCGGATCGAAGGACGAGCTGGTATGCGAAACACTGCGCCGCGCCTCCGAAAAGGCCGAGGCGATCTGGCGCGAACTGGAGGCCACGCATCCCGACGATGCCCGCGCCCAGCTGCTTGCCTGGATCGAGCTCAGGACGCAGAGCCTTTGCGGCGACCAAGTCGGCTGCGATCTGGCGAACGCCGCAATCGAGCTCAAGGGCGAAGGACACCCGGCCTATAGCGTCATCGAACGCCATAAGGCGGAGCAGCGTGACAGGCTCGAGGCGCTCTGTCTCGCCGCCGGCGCGCGTGAACCGCAGCTGCTGGCCGACACGCTGACCCTGCTTCTCGAAGGCGCCCGCGTCACCCGTCAGTCGATGGGCAAGGACAACTGTTGCGGCCACTTCTCCAAGGCGTGCAACGCCGCTGTTGCGGCGTTTGCCTGACCGCTGGTCTCTAAGCTTGGAACTTTCATGAGGGCAACTCGTTTTCAACCAGATGTGGAAACACGGTTGAGCGAGAAGATGAACTACATTTATCTCCAACGCCTGTATGCCAAACGGGCGGAGCTTGAAGCCAAGCTTGAACTCTATGACGCGCGCGATTGCTTCGGGGACGAGGATCTCAACGACGGCACTGATCGTGAGTTGCGCTCAAGGATCGAGGAAATCTCGGCGGAAATCGACACGCTCGAACATTCCCGCGTTGGCTAGTGCCGTGGGTTATCGGCCTGCATCGAGCAGTTCGATCGTGCGATGATCGAAAGCTCCGTCATAGAAATGGTCTATCACCCGATGGAAGGGTGACCCGTGATCGCTGACCGCTGCGAAAAGCGTCATCGACGATCGGAGCTTGTGATCATCGGGAGAGCCGAAAACCTCATGCGCGGATTTTCCATCGATCGATAACACCGCGCCGACGCAGCGCAACAGGCGGGCGCCAAGAATGGGATCGGCGAGATAAGCCGAGACTTCGCCGGCCGAGCGGATCGCATATTTCTCAGCCATTGAGGAGGTGCCGAGACCTGCCATCTGCGGAAAGATGAACCACATCCAGTGCGAACGCTTGCGGCCATTCCTGAGCTCTGCAAGCGCGCGATCGTAGACACCGTTTTGAGCGTCGATAAAGCGATCGAGATCGTAGTCGATATCACCGGACATGATGCCCTCCCCCGACTAGAACTAAGTCACGATCACCGTTTCTCCAGTCTAAGCTGGAAGTCCTCAGCAGGACTTGTCTGGATACGGGCTATGCTCCCGGCAATAATCCAGCGACGGGCCGGAATCCGAGATCGCCCCGACGGGGGCCAAATCAACGGCCGATGCCGTCGAGGTGTTCATATGCGCGACATACCCCGCCGCACCAAGAACCAGCAGGGCTCCAACGATCATAAACCGCTCCGACACCGATGGTCGGCTGGTTGCCTTGATGTGTTCCACGTATTCGCGCTCGCCCATACCGTCCAACTCTTCGTCCGTTGCATGATGATGGACCGTGTCGCCGCGAGGGGCGCTCCAGCTGTCTACATCTCTCATTGTCTTGCTCCTGAAATCCGCGCGAGGTGCTTACAACATCCCTCGACCCGTGGCGTCTTTCGCGCATTCCCCATATGTGGTGGCAACCGCCACGGTTGAAGGCCGGATACGCAAACTCAGTGTTCATAAAATCGAACCAATCGGTTTGATCTGGCTTCAAGGGCTTGGCACTTCGAGGAAATTCGGCTTAGGTCGGGTATTCATCCAGACCACGGACACTGACATGACGAAATCATTTGGGGCGATGTCGATCGCGCAACTTTCCGTTCTCATCCAGAATGGTGCCGCCGATCCGGTCGAGGTTACCGAGGCGGTGCTTGAAGGTATCGAGGCGCACCCCGATCAGTCGATCTTCACCGAACTGCTGGCCGACCGCGCGCTTAAAGAGGCCAAGGCGTCCTCGGCGCGGCTGAAGGCTGGCCGGTCGCGCGGGTTGCTTGAGGGCATTCCCGTTGCCTGGAAAGACCTGTTCGACATCAAGGGGCGCGCGACGACGGCCGGCTCCAAGGTGCTGCGGGACGCCCCCGTGGCAGAAGACGACGCCGCGGTCGTGAGCTCGCTCGCCCAGGCCGGCATGGTCGCCGTTGGCTGCACCAACATGAGCGAATTCGCTTTTTCCGGCCTTGGCATAAACCCGCACTACGGCACGCCGCACAATCCGCGCGGCAAGGATGAGCCACGTATTCCCGGCGGATCCTCCTCCGGCGCGGGTGCCGCCGTTGCGGCAGGCCTCGTTCCGGTCGCGATCGGCACCGACACCGGCGGATCGGTCCGCATCCCCGCCGCCTTCAATGGCGTCGTCGGCTACAAGGCAACGCGCGGACGCTACGCAATGGGCGGCGTCTTCCCGCTGGCGAAAAGCCTGGATTCGCTCGGCCCCCTTTGCCGCACCGTTCAGGACGCGATCTGGGTCGATGCGGCCATGCGTGGCCTGACCGCCGCTCCCACCATCACCCCGAGCTCGCTTCGGCAGCTGGATGTGGTCATTCCTGATAATGTCGTATTCGATGGCGCCGAGGCCGGCGTCGTCGCCGCCTTCGAGCAAGGCGTGGGGTGGCTGATCGCCGAGGGTGCGTCGATCACCCGCGTCACCATCCCGGCCTTCGACGAGATTCTCGCCCTCATGGGCAAATACGGTAGCCTGGTGACCGCGGAAGCCTTCGCGCTTCATCGCGAACGTCTGGCCGGGCCGGAAGCGGATCAAATGGACCACCGCGTCGTGCAGCGCACCCGCCTTGGCCAGACGATCACCATGCCCGACTACATCGCCATTATCGAAGCACGCGAGCGACTGATCGCGGAGGTCAACCGCATGGTCGGTGACAGCCTCGTTGCTTATCCGTCCGTCGCCCATGTCGCGCCGCCGATCGCCGCGCTGGAGGCAAACGACGATCTTTTCTTCGCGACCAATGGCAAGACCTTGCGCAACACCATGCTCGGCAATTTCCTCGACTGGTGCGGCGTTTCAATCCCCTGCGGGACCGGCGACGCGGATATGCCGGTCGGCCTGTTGCTTTCGGCGACCGCCGGCCGCGACGAGGCGCTGCTTGCCGCCAGCCTTTCGGCGGAAGCTGTGATCACGGGAGATTCCGTTTGAAATTCCAAGACGTTGCTGCCTAGATAGGGTGGAAACGAGGAGGAGGAATGGAATGATCGAGGATATCGAGAACGGGCGGTTCGCCGTCTCCACGTGGTCGCTGCACCGGGCGCTGGGCGCGGTCTATCCCTATAGTCCAGATCCGGCCAAGAGCGCGGCACCGCAGGAGCCTTACGGCCCCGGCAGCGTCGAGCTGATCGACGTTCCGCGCCAGCTTGCCGATCGCGGCATCCACAGGCTGGAGATCTGCTCCTTCCATCTGCCGAGCCTCGACGCGGACTATCTACGGCGGCTGCGCGCAGCCCTCGATCAGTCCGGCGTCATGCTTCAGACTTTGCTGGTCGAAGACGGCGACCCGAGCAACCCCGAGACGGCCGAGCGCGATATCCGCTGGATCGCCGGCTGGATCGAGATCGCAACGGCGCTTGGCGCGAGGAACATGCGCGTCATTGCGGGAAAACAGCAGCCGAGCGACGAGAACCTCGCGCGCTCGTCGGGACATCTCTCATGGCTGGCGGAGCAGGCCGAGGAGAGCGGCATTCGTGTCGTCACCGAAAACTGGTTCGACCTCCTGCCGTCGCCGCGAGAAATGAACTGGCTGCTTGACGATCTCGCCGGCAAGGTCGGCCTCAACGGCGATCTCGGCAACTGGTCGGCGCCGGACAAATATGCCGGTCTGGCGGACATCATGCGCCGCGCCGAGATCTGCCACGCCAAGGCCAACTACACCGCATCGGGCATGGACACCCAGGACTACGGCAAGTGCCTGGAGGCCTGCCGACAGGCCGGATATGCCGGCCCCTACACGCTGATCTACGATTCGCCCTTCTTCCCCGACGAATGGGACGGCATCCTTCTTCAGAAGGCCTTTATCGAACAATTCCACCAAGATGAGCAGCGCGCCACGGGCTGAGCTGCGGAAGGAGACTGGCATGCCTGGTTCAACTGCGATCAACGACTTTTCGAAACGCCTCAGGTCGGGCGAAAGCGGTGGTCTGATTTCGGCCTGGATCGGCATACCCGATCCGCTCTTCGTCAATCATCTCTCGCAGGAAGCCTTCGATGCGGTCGTGCTCGATATGCAGCATGGCGTGTGGGACATGGTGTCGGCCGCCAACGGCATTGGGCAGGGCAGGCTGGCCGGCAAGCCGGTGATGGCGCGTATTCCCGTTGGCGACTTGTCGACGGCCTCGCGGCTGCTCGATGCCGGCGCTTCCGGAATTATCGCGCCGATGATCAATTCGGTTGCGGATGCGCATGCCCTGGTCAAGGCGACCAAGTATCCGCCACTCGGCGAGCGCAGCTGGGGGCCGACGCTGGCGATGAACCATACCGGCCTCGCTGCCACGACCTACCTGGCGACAGCAAACATGGAGACCGTCGCGATCGCCATGATCGAGACCCGGGCAGCGCTCGATGCTACCGACGACATTCTCAGCGTTGATGGCATCGACGGCATCTTTATCGGCCCATCGGACCTTTCCATCGCGCTATCGAACGGCGCAAAGCTGGCGCCCGATACGGCGGAGATGGATGTCGTGCTGAAGCAGCTGCTCGATCGCTGCCGTGCGCATGGCAAGTTCGCCTGCATCTTCGGCAGCAATGGCGAGCGCGCCGGGCAACTGCTGAAGATGGGCTTCGATCTTGTTATCGCGGGCGCGGACACGCAACAGCTTCGCGCTGGCGCCGCGAACGCCATCGCCACGGCCCGCAAGGGACAGGCCGGCTGAGTTACTTCTTCTGTGCCAGCCAGATGACGTGGCGCGCGCCGCCGCGTTTTCCGTTGGCGCGCGAATTGACGGCCTCGACCACAAAGCCACTGTCGCGCACCCTGCGCGTGAAGCTGGCGTCGGGACCGGATGACCAGACGGCGAGCACGCCACCGGGACGCAAAGCCTCGCGGGCGGCCTTCAGCCCGGCGAAGTCGTAAAGCCCATCGTTCGATTGACGGGTCAGTCCATCCGGCCCGTTGTCGACATCAAGCAGGATGGCGTCGAATTTTGCCCGGCTCGCGCGAATGAGCTCGGAGACATCCCCCTGATGAATGTCGACGCGAGGGTCATCGAGACATCCCTTGAACACCTCGGCCATCGGCCCCCTCGCCCAGCTGACGACGGCAGGCACCAGTTCGGCGACGACAATAGTCGCGTCCTTGGGCACGACGGCGAGTGCAGCGCGCAGCGTGAAACCCATGCCGAGACCGCCGATCAGGATGCTCGGTCGCGGACGCCCCTTGAGCTTGTCATAGGAGAGCGTCGCGAGCGCCTCCTCGGAGCCGGAGAGGCGGCTGTTCATCAGCTCGTTCGATCCGAGCATGATCGAAAATTCGCTGCCGCGCTGCTTCAGGCGCAGCTCGCCGGCCTCACCGGGAATTTGAGCGGAATCGAGCTGAATCCAGGGCAGCATGTCTTAGGCCTCGCGTTGAGCCGCCCCACTAGCACAAAAGATCGCGCCAACGAAACGCAAACACGAGGCTGTAAGCCAGGCACCGGTCGGATCACTGGCCGTTGATGCAGGCCGGATTTGTGGACTTGCGGTTGGCAGCATTGCGTTGGTGCGGCGGGCAGCGCGTCCACTGGACCGGTGCCGAGCCCGCAGTGCTTCCAGTCTCAAGCGAATCGAGAGGAATGGAAAGGCCGCTAGACTGCTCGTCCTGCGGACCGGTTCCAAGCGGTGCAGAGCCGTCAAACCGGCCGCTGCTGTCCATGCCCATGTTCATCTGCGCGAATGCACTGCCGGCAAAGCCCATGATGACGATTGAGGTGACTGCGAGAAGCTTGCGCATGCTGGAAACTCCTTCACGTTGAATACCATGAAGAAATAGCGCGCGGCCGGATAGTTTCCAACCGCGTGCTACTACCTATTTCGCGCGAGCTCAGCGTGCCGCCCAGTTGGCACCCCGGCGGAAGATGGTGCGCATTTCCGGCACGGAAAACTCCTTGGCCTGATGCCCGAGCGAGGAATAGAAGACGCGTCCCTTTCCGTACTTCCGCTTCCAGGCAACCGGCATCACCACGCCATCGATCCAATAGGCATGATCGCCGGTAAAGGTCGTCGTCGCCAGCACCTCGTTGGATGGGTCGACGTGCATGTAATACTGCTCCGACGTGTAGTCGAAATCGGCAATGCCTTCCATGACCGGATCATCGGGGCGGGTAATGTTGACCCTGTAGTCGATGATGTTGCCGGGATGCGCAACCCACTGGCCGCCGACGATGAACTGGTATTCCACGCATTCGCGGAAGCTGTCGCCGGCTCCGCCATGATAGCCGGCCAGACCGACACCGCCTTCGATCGCGGCCGCAAGGTTCTTGATCTCCTCCTTCTCGATCTTCGACATGGTCACGATCGGCACGACGAGCGAAAGGTCGTGAACGGAAGGGTCGGCGAACGCCTCGGTGGTATGCTCGACATAGACCTTGAAGCCGTCTTCCTCGAGTATGTCCTTGACGATGGCGGCGCATTCCTGCGGCTCGTGGCCGCTCCATCCGCCCCAAACGATCAGTGCTTCACGCATTAAATTTCCTCCTCAATAATTACTTGCCCAGACGTCCGTCGACGAGGGATTCCGAGATCGGCGCCGGTCTTTCCGTCTGCGTTGATATCGCCACGGTACGGCCGGTGTCGGATGCGGTCTGGAACGCTTCCATGACCTCCAGCACGTGCAGCGCCAGGCTGCCGTTCGCGCGGTGCGGCCGGTTCTCACGGATCGCATAGGCGAGATCGGCGACACCGATCGACCGGTAGTTTCCATCGGCATAGGGCGCCGTCAGCGGCTGGCTTTCGAAGGCACCGCCCTTTCGCAGCAACTCCACCTCACCGCCGAAGTGATTGGGATCGGGCACGATCAGCGTTCCCTCGGTCCCGTAGACTTCAAGCGGCACGTGCTTGTGGCCCGCGACGTCGAAGCTCATGCCGATTTGAACGACGGCGCCATTGGCAAAGGCCATCAGGCCGGACACATGGGTCGGCACATGCACGGGGATATGCTCGCCGTTTCGCGGCTCGCTGGTGATCACGCGTTCCTTGCGCGGCGTAACGGCAAAGCCCGCCACCTGCGCCACCGGTCCGAACAGATTGACCAAATCGGTGATGTAATATGGCCCCATATCCAGCATCGGCCCGCCGCCAACTTCGTAGTAGAAGGCGGGATTGGGGTGCCAGCGCTCGTGGCCGGGGCACATGAAGGTGGCCGTGCCGCCCACCGGCTGGCCGATCACGCCCTGGTCGATCAGCGCCCGCGCCGTCTGGTGGCCGCCGCCGAGGAAGGTGTCGGGTGCCGCGCCGATGCGCAGGCCCTTCGCCTTGGCGGCTTCGGCCAGCTGCTTGCCTTCGGCGAAGTTGATGCCGAGCGGCTTTTCCGAATAGGTGTGCTTGCCGGCGGCAAGCGCCTGCAGGCCGACGGCAACGTGCGCCTTCGGAATGGTCAGATTTACGATGATCTCGATCGAGGGATCGGCGAAGAGTTCGTCAACGCTTCTGGCCGGCACGTTGAACTCAGCCGCCTTTGCCTGCGCGAGTTCGCTGTTGAGATCCGCCACACCCCTGATGTCGAGAATGGGGAAAGACGCCATGGCCTTCAGGTACGCGCCCGATATGTTGCCGCATCCGATGATGCCTATGCCGACTTTATCCATGATTTCCTCCCATAGATTTTGGTTCTGAAAGCGTCAGAGTGCCGGGCCCGTGGTGTTCCACGGCGACTCGTAGAGTTCGTAGAGGGCGACGGCCGCAGCCCCCTGTGCCCAGAAGTCGTCGCTGGAATCGTCGAAGACGAGTTCCGCGACGCCCTTGAGCGAGGGTGGGATGGCAAGCGCGTAGGCATTGCGCAGGCTCTCCAGGAAAGGCTCGCCAAGCGCCAGGCTGGAGCCGACCAGGATGACGCGCGGCGGCGCGAAGAGCGTCACGATATTGGCAACCGCGACGCCGACAGCCTCCCCCGCCCGGATCGCCGCGCTGATCAGCGCGTTGTCTTCTGCCTTGATCAAGGCCTGCGCATGCGCCATGCCGCGCCCGAGCCGGATCGCCTCTGCAAATCGCCCACCCGCCGGCTGCTCGCCCAGAATTTCGCTCTCGCCTGCCTGGCTCGACAGCCGCACGATGCCGCGCGGCCCCATGCCAAGCACGAGATCGCCGAGATTGTGGCTAAGGCCGCCGGCGCCGCGAAACAGCTGGTTGCCATGGAGTACGCCGAGCCCGAGCGTCTGCTCGAGCGAGATCAGCACCATGTCTTCCAGGTCGCGCGCCTTGCCAAACCAGTGATGCGCCAGCGTGATGGCATGCGCGTCGCTTTCGACGATCGTCGAGGTGTTCAGCCTAGCAGTCATCTCGGCGGCGAAATCGACATTAACGTCCCGAAAGATCGGGCTGCTGCGGATATGGCCGGTCCGATGCTCGATGACACCCGGCAGGCTGAGGCAGACGGTATCGACATCCTCCAGCGACAGGCCGGCATCGACGACGCAGCGCCGCACGCCATCCTCGACCAGATCGGCGATGACTGCGATCGGCTGGCGATCGATCCGGATGGGCAGGGTGAGGTTCGAGAGCACGTCGCCGCGAAAATCGGTGACGACGAAGACCATGCGACTGGCCGCGATCTTGGCGCCCACGACACGCGCCGCATCCGGATTGAGCTCCAGCATGACGCGTGGGCGGCCGCGCGCCGCTTCGTTGCGGATATCGCCTTCGTGGCGCGGCAGGATCAGCCCATCATCCAGCAGCGAGGCGGTGATGGCCGACACCGTGGTAGTCGACAGCTGCGTGCGCTCGCTGATCTCGACACGCGCGATCGGCCCATGTCGGCGAACCGTGTCGAGCACGTTCAGGCGATTGATCGCGCGCATCAATTCCGGGTCTGCGGTCTTCATCTATTCGTGCACGGCTCTTCTGGCGACCGCCGACGCGGATCGGTATTTTTGTCGGAATGCGAATTAAATAACGTGGAGATTCAGCCCTCTGTCAAGGCTAATTTGCCAAAATCAACCAAGGGAGTTGACATTCCGGCAAAGCTGCCGATCATTTAATCCGCATAAGGGACAAAATTGTAGAGGACGATTTTCCCTTGAGGAGGAGACCTTATGTTCAATCATCAAAGGGCGAAAGCCCTGTTCAATAGTCGTGCCTTTGTCCGCTCGACCGCGACCGCTCTGGCGCTTCTGATCGCCGCCGGCACTGCCGCTGCCGACACGACAATCAAGTGGATGCATCTCGAAATCGACCCGACCTATCTCGGCGTCTGGCAGCAGATCGTCAAGAATTACGAGGCCGAGCATCCGGGCACGAAGGTGGAGATGCAGTTCCTCGAAAACGAGGCCTTTAAGGCGAAGTTACCGACGCTTCTGCAGTCCAGCGATGCGCCTGATCTTTTCTACAGCTGGGGCGGCGGCGTCCTGAAACAGCAGCTCGCGACGGGCGCCCTGCTCGATCTCAGCGAGGCGATGGACGCCAAGGATGGCGCGTGGTTGAAGACCTACAACCCGGCCTCCGTCAAGGGCCTCAGCTATGACGGCAAGATCGGCGCGGTCCCCTATGCCGTCGGCACCGTATCCTTCTTCTACAACAAGGAATTGTTCGCCAAGGCCAGCGTCGATGCGACAACGATCAAGACCTGGGATGACTATCTGGCCGCGGTCAAGAAGATCAAGGACGCCGGCATCGTGCCGATCGCAGGCGGTGGCGGCGAGAAGTGGCCGATCCATTTCTACTGGAGCTATCTGGTGATGCGCAACGGCGGCCAGCAGGTCTTCGATGCGGCCAAGAATGGCCAGGGTGAAGGCTTCAACGACCCGGCGATGATCAAGGCCGGCGAGCAGCTCGCCGAACTCGGCAAGCTTGAGCCATTCCAGCCCGGCTACCTCGGCGCCACATGGCCGCAGACGCTCGGCGTCTTTGGCGACGGCAAGGCGGCGATGATCCTCGGCTTCCAGAACACCGAGGCCAACCAGCGCACCAATGCCGGTGACAAGAAGGGTCTGAACCCCGACAATATCGGCCGCTTCGCCTTCCCGGCCGTCACAGGCGGCGCCGGTGCCGTTACCGACACGCTGGGCGGTCTGAACGGCTGGGCCGTCACCAAGAAGGCGCCGCCGGAAACGCTCGACTTCCTCGCCTACCTTACCAATGCCGAGAACGAGCGGACTATGGCCAAGGCCGGCATGATCATCCCGGTCGCGGTTGGCGCCGAAGATGGCGTGACCAACCCGCTGCTGCATGAATCCGCCGAACAGCTGGCGCATTCCACATGGCACCAGAACTTCTTCGACCAGGATCTCGGCCCCTCGGTCGGCCGGGTCGTCAACGACGTGTCGGTCGCCATCGTCTCCGGACAGATGACGCCTGCCGATGGCGCCCAGCAGATCCAGGACGCCTTCGAGCAGGATCAGTTCTGATCAAGACCATCGCGGCGCGGGACATACTCTCGCGCCGCAATTTGATGTCTGGAATGTGAGGTCCCCATGGCCAATGTCAGCGCCGCCGCCGCAATCAGACCCGCGCGCATACCGGCCACCCAGTCCGCCCGGCGCAAACATCCGGCCGTTGCCGGCCGCCTGCCCGTACTGCTGCTTTTCCTGCCGCCGGCGCTTCTGCTGTTCTCGATCTTCGTGATCCTGCCGATGGGCGAGGCTGCCTGGTACAGCCTTTACAAATGGGACGGCTATGGTCTGCCGACGCAATATGTCGGCATGCGCAACTTTGAGCTTCTGTTCAAGAACGGCGCCTTCCTTACCGCGTTGAAAAACAACGCGATGATCATGGTGATCTCGATCGCGATCCAGATTCCGCTCGCCATCTGGCTGGCGATGATGCTGGCGCACCGCATCGCCGGTGTGGTTGTCTTCCGGCTGATTTTCTTCCTGCCCTACGTGCTCGCCGATGTCGCGGCCGGCCTGATCTGGCGCTTCGTTTATGACGGTGACTACGGGCTCTTCGCGTCTATCGCTCATCTGCTCGGCGTCGAGACGCCCTATGTGCTGGCCGACAAGGATCTGGCGATGTACGCGGTGCTCGGCGTCATCGTCTGGAAATACTTCGGTTTCCACATGATGCTGTTCATCGCCGGGCTGCAATCGCTCGACAAGAGCGTGCTGGAGGCCGCCGAAATCGATGGCGCCAGCGGCTGGCAGCGGTTCCGCTACATCACCCTGCCGTTGCTGGGATCGACGGTGCGTCTCTCCGTCTTTTTCGCTGTCGTCGGCTCGCTGCAGCTGTTCGACCTCATCATGCCTCTGACGGGCGGCGGCCCCTTCAACGCCACGCAGACGATGGTGACCTTCCTGTTCAACTTCGGCGTCGCCCGCATGCAGGTCGGGCTCGGAAGTGCGGTCGGCGTCGTGCTCTTCCTGATCTGCGTCACGCTCGCCTTCAGCTACAAACGGATATTCATGCGCCATGACTGACGTCGTTTCATCCGATCGGCTCAATGCCGGCACCAAAGCCTATCTCTACACGTCGCTGGTCATCATCTCGGCCATCGTCCTGATCCCGCTGGTCACCACAGCGCTTGGCGGCTTCAAGGATCTCGGCGACCTGCGCACCAATCCATTCGGCCTGCCGGTCGAATGGCATGCCGAAAATTACACCGATATCCTGTTCGGCGATCGCTACTGGCGGCAGATGGTCAACTCGCTGCTCATCGCCGCGCTCACCGTCTTCCTCACCGTATCGGTATCGGCCATGGCGGCCTTCACCTTCGCGCATGTCCGCTTCTTCGGCGCCGACTTCCTGCTGAACTATTTCCTGATCGGGCTGATGTTTCCGGCCGCGACCGCCATTCTGCCGCTCTTCATCCGCATCCGCGATCTCGGGCTGCTCAACACATACTGGGGCGTGGTGCTGCCGCAGGTGGCCTTCGGGCTTGGCATGAGCATACTCTTGTTCCGGAATTATTTTCGCAACCTCCCGGAAGAATTGTTCCAGGCGGCGGTGGTCGATGGCTGCGGCTACATGCGCTTCTTCTGGCATATCTGCCTGCCGCTTTCGCGACCGATCATCGCGACGGTCAGCATCATCTCCTTCGTCGGCAGCTGGAACAGCTACATCCTGCCGCTGATTATGCTGAACTCGGAGAAGATGTACCCCTGGCCGCTCGGCATCATGGTCTACCGCGGCGAATTCGGCACCGCCTGGCAGCTGGTGCTCGCCTTCATTACGCTGACCATCATGCCGACCGTCATCGTCTTCTTCCTGGCGCAGAAGCATATCATCGCCGGCTTGACCGCAGGCGCGGTCAAGTCGTGATGATAGCCCGGTGACGTTCAGCCAAAAACAAGGCCGCCATCGACAATAAGGTTCTGGCCGGTAACCGCCCGCGCCCAAGGGCTGGCGAAGAACAGCACGGCGTCGGCGGCTTCTTCCGGCGTCGTCACGCGGCGCAGCGGCGTGCTGCCGGCAACGAGATCGAACACCGCCTCGGGCGTCCCGGCGCTGGCATCGGTGGTCCGCAACAATCCGCCGGAGACCATGTTCACGGTGATCCCATCAGGTCCGAGTTCGGCAGCGGCGGTGCGGGTCAGCGACAACAATGCACCCTTTGCCGCCGTATAGTCGTGATAGGGAACAACCGGGTTTTGGAAGAGATTGGTGCCGATCGTGACAACGCGTCCAAAGCCGGCTGCGGCCATTACCGGGCGCGTTGCCTGGATGAGGTTCAAAGCACCCTTCACCGCCGTATCGAGTTGCGCGGTCATTTCTTCCCAGCTGAGCTCGCCGAGTTTCGGGCGAGCGTCGCCGTTGAAGCTGAAATCGGCGAGCGCATTGTGCACGACTGTCGTCGGCGATCCGAGCCTGCGGGTAACATCGGCCACCAGCTCGCTCACGGCCGCGCCGTCGCGGATATCGGCCTGAAACGCATGCGCCCGCTCGCCGAGGCTTTTCGCCAGCGCCTCGGCCTGTTCCCGGCTGTTGCGATAGTTGATCGCCACCTTCGCGCCCTCGCGGGCGAAAGCCCTTGCGATCGCCGCCCCGAGCCCGCGCGCGGCGCCGGTTACGATCACCGTCTGCTCACTGATCGGCAATGTCATTTCGCGTCTCCTTCCGCTGTCGTCCAAAGTTCGTGAAAGTGCTGGACCGGGCCATGTCCCGAGCCGACGTCGAGCGTGCCGGCAGCAGCCACCGCGCCGGCGAGATAGGTCTTTGCGGCTGCCACCGCCTGTGGCAGCGTCGCGCCCTTGGCAAGCTCGGCCGCAAGTGCGCTCGACAGCGTGCAGCCGGTGCCGTGGGTGTTTGCGGTCGGGATCCTGGCGGCCTCGAACCAGGCGAGGCCGTCTTCCGTTGCCAGCACATCGGGGCTCTGGTCACCCTTGAGATGACCGCCTTTGACAAGCACGGCAGCGGCCCCCAAAGCGCGCAGCGCTTCGGCCTGCTCGCCCATCTCCCGGCGACTCTCGACCAGATCGGTGCGCAGCAACGCGGCTGCCTCAGGCAGATTGGGCGTCAGGAGCGTCGCAAGCGGCAGCAGCCTGCGCAGAAGCACATCGACCGCAGCGGGATCGAGTAGCTTCGCACCACCCTTGGCCACCATCACAGGATCAAGCACGATCGGGATGCCGGTATGAAGCTTGAGAACGTCGGCGACCGCATCGGCGATTTCGGCATTGGCGATCATGCCGATCTTGACGGCATCGACGCGGACATCGGCGAACACGGCCCTGATCTGATCCGCCACGAAGCCTGGCGGGACAAGATGAACGCCGGATACGCCCTGCGTATTCTGAGCGGTCAACGCGGTGAGCGCCGCCATGCCATAGACGCCCCGCGCGGCAAACGCCTTGAGATCGGCCTGGATGCCCGCGCCGCCCGATGGATCGGATCCGGCGATGGAGAGAACGTTACGGATCATCGTGATCTCCCTTGAATTGCCTCTGAAAGCTCGCGGGCGGCGGCGCGAGGATCGGCCGTGCCGCAAATTGCCGAGACGACAGCAATCCCGTCGGCGCCGGCTGCAAAAACACCGCTGACATGCGCAAGCTTCAGCCCACCGATGGCAACGGAGGGAACCGGGCAGGCGGCGACGAGACGTGCAAGACCGTCGAATCCGATCGGCTGCTTATGGTCCGGCTTGGTCGGCGTCGCGAAGACCGGCCCGATGCCGGCATAATCGACCAATGCGGGATCGACCGCAGCCGCGAGCGCCTCGGTCTCCACCGACAGGCCGAGGATCATGCCGCGCCCGATGCGCTCGCGCGCGGCGCGCACGACCATATCGTCCTGGCCGACATGCAGTCCATCGGCGCCGATCGCGATGGCCGCCTCGACATCGTCGTTGACGACAAGCAAAGCGCCCGTCCCGGCAAGCGCTTCCTTCAGAGCAAGGCCGGTCTCGATCATGCGCGCGGTGGAGGCATGCTTGTCGCGCAGCTGCACGACCGTCGCGCCACCGGCAACGGCGCGCCTTGCTGTTTCGACCATGCCGATGCCGGCGCAAAGCTCGGGATCGAGGACGAGATAAAGCGAAAGATCGATCCCTTTCATAGCATCCGCACCCGCGCATTGTTGTTGATCGCGGCGCCGTCTGTCGCCGCGAGGACGTCGAGAAACCGCCAGGAGAATGAACCCGGCCCCTCCGCACCGCGCGCCGCGTCTTCACCGGCGACGGCGAACATGGCGAGTGCTGATATTGTCGCCTCAAACGGTGCATCCGGCCTGATCGCGGCGAAGGCGCCGACGAGGCATGTCAGCGAGCAACCGAGCGCCGTCACCTGCGGCATCAGCGATGAGCCGCCCTCGATGCGGCAGGCGCGCGCGCCATCGGTGACAAAGTCGACCTCGCCCGTTACCGCGACCACGGCCTGATGCTTGTTTGCGATATGGCTGGCTGCAGCTTCCGCCTGCTCCACGGGATCACGGCTGTCGACGCCCTGCCCCCGGCTCTCGCCACCGGCGAGCGCGATGATCTCGGAGGCGTTGCCGCGAATGATGGTCGGGCGAAGCGCCAGCAGATCCGCGACGGCTTGCCTGCGAAAGGCAGTCGCATAGTGGGCGACGGGGTCGAGAACCCATGGCCTAGCGCTGGCATTCGCCGATCTGGCGGCGGCGCGCATGCCGTTCATCCAGCTCGGCGAGAGCGTGCCGATGTTAACAGTCAGCGCGCCGGAGATGGCCGCGAACTCGCCGGCTTCTTCCTCGGCATGCACCATGGCTGGCGACGCGCCGGCCGCGAGCAGCACGTTTGCGGCGACGTTCATCGCAACGAAATTGGTGATGCACTGAACGAGCGGCTTTTGCGCACGCATGGCATCAAGCATCGAACCGGGAGATCTGTCGTCTTTCATCATGCCCCTTTCGGGCGGGGCAAGACGCGGGAACCCTGATAGCAATGCCGAAGGGTCCGAGCGACTCCCTCCGCCAGCATTATCTGGTTCAGGTTCAAAGGGTACTTCTCAGTCTGCCGTCGGCAAACGCCCCTGTCTCTCAATGGGTCTGTTCTGTCAGAGAAGCCGACCGCTGTCACGCGCAAAATGACAGGAGCCCAGAGCCCGCAATCGACCGCCGATCAGGCGCCGTTCTCCTTGATCGCTTCCATGGCAACGAAGGTCGATGTGTTGGCGACGAAGGGAAGGCTGGAGATCTTCTCGCCCAGCACGAGGCGATAATTGGCGATGTCGGACGTGCGTATCTTCAGCAGATAATCGAATGCGCCCGCGATCATGTGGCACTCCTCGACTTCCTGCAGCTTGCGAACCGCGACGTTGAACGCGTTCAGCGCGTTCTCCCTGGTGTCGGAGAGTTTCACCTCGGTAAACGCCACATGGTTGCGGCCGAGCTTGTTGACGTCGATGATGGCGCGGAAGCCGAGAATGTAGCCATCCTCGATCAGCCGCTTGAGCCTGACCTGGCAGGGCGTGTTGGACAGGCCCACGCGTTTGGCGAGGTCGGTCACCGACATCCGGCCATCGGCGACGAGCGCCTCAAGTATGCGTTGATCAAATTGGTCGATTTCTCTTATATTTCCCGCGCCAGCCACAATAATTCCCTTCAATATGAATATTGAATAGCGAACTAAAGACTAGAACGCTCAAAATCAAGTGAAATTGACTTTTTGAAATCTGCTAGCTTTCCAACATCAGCGGATCAGGAGCCCAGCATGGCAATCACCACCGACGCGGCAGCAGTCGAAGTCACAGTAGAGCAGGCCAACGGCTCTGCAAATCCCTTTGAAGGATTTGCCACTCCGATCAGCGAACAGAGTGATCTGCGCCGCGCCATCACGGCTGCCTACCGCACGCCGGAGACGATCTGCGTGCCACGCCTGGTTGAGGCAGCCGCCCTTCCCGGTCACGTCAGGAAAGCCGCCGCCGACACCGCCCGCAAGCTGATCGAAGCGCTGCGCGCCAAGCACAAGGGAACCGGCGTCGAGGGACTGGTGCACGAATACTCGCTCTCCAGCCAGGAAGGCATCGCGCTGATGTGTCTGGCCGAGGCGCTGCTGCGCATTCCCGATACGGCAACGCGAGACGCTCTTATCCGCGACAAGATTTCCGAGGGCGATTGGAAGGCACATCTCGGCGGCGGTCGCTCGCTCTTCGTCAATGCCGCGACCTGGGGTCTTGTCGTCACCGGCAAGCTGACATCGACGGTCGCCGACCGCAGCCTTTCGGCTGCTCTGACCCGTCTGATCGCCCGCTGCGGCGAACCGGTGATCCGCCGGGGCGTCGACATGGCGATGCGGATGATGGGCGAGCAGTTCGTCACCGGCGAGACCATCGACGAAGCGTTGCAGCGGGCAAAGCCGCTCGAGCAGCGCGGCTTCCGCTATTCCTATGACATGCTGGGCGAAGCCGCGACGACGGGCGACGACGCGAAGCGCTACTACAAGGATTACGAGACAGCGATCCACGCCATCGGCAAGGCGTCTGATCGGCGCGGCATCTACGAAGGGCCGGGCATCTCGATCAAGCTTTCGGCGCTGCATCCGCGCTACGCGCGCGCGCAGAGCGCCCGCGTCATGGACGAGTTGCTGCCGAAGGTGAAGGCGCTGGCGCTGATCGCCAAGTCCTGCGACATCGGCCTCAACATCGACGCCGAAGAGGCCGACCGCCTCGAATTGTCGCTCGACCTTCTGGAAGCGCTTTGCCTCGATCCCGATCTGGAAGGTTGGAACGGCATGGGCTTCGTTGTCCAGGCCTATGGCAAGCGCTGCCCCTTCGTGCTCGATTTTATCATCGACCTCGCGCGCCGCGCCGGCCGCCGCATCATGGTGCGCCTGGTGAAGGGCGCTTACTGGGATGCGGAGATCAAGCGCGCGCAGGTCGACGGCCTCGCGGACTTCCCTGTCTTCACCCGCAAGATCTACACCGACGTTTCCTACATCGCCTGCGCCAGGAAGCTTCTGGCGGCGACCGACGCCGTCTTCCCGCAGTTCGCGACCCACAACGCCCAGACACTGGCGACCATCTACCAGATGGCCGGCTCGGATTATTATGTCGGCAAGTACGAGTTCCAGTGCCTGCATGGCATGGGCGAGCCGCTTTACGACGAGGTGGTCGGCAGGCAGAACCTGAACCGCCCCTGCCGCATCTACGCCCCAGTCGGCACGCACGAAACGCTGCTTGCCTATCTCGTGCGCCGCCTGCTCGAGAATGGCGCCAACTCCTCCTTCGTCAACCGGATCGCGGATCCAAACGTCTCCATCGACGAACTGATCGCCGACCCGGCCGAGATCGTCTCGAAGATGCCGATCGTCGGGCAGAAGCACGACAAGATCTCGCTTCCCGGCGAACTCTACGGCACCCGCGTCAACTCCGCGGGCCTCGATCTCTCCAGCGAAACGGTACTGAACCACCTGTCCCATCTGCTGGGCGAAAGCGCCACTAGGGGCTGGCGCGCCCTGCCGAGCCAGGCGACCGACATCAACGGCGCGCGCGACGTGCTCAACCCCGCCGACCATAGGGACGCGGTCGGTCAGGTGCGTGAAGCAACGCCATCGGAGGTCGCAGCAGCGATGCAGGCGGCGAAGGCGGCAGCGGCATCCTGGGCCGGCGTTTCGCCCGCCGATCGTGCCTCGTTGCTCGACACCGCCGCTGACATCATGCAGACACGCATGGAGACGCTCCTCGGCCTCATCATCCGCGAAGCCGGCAAGTCGGTGCAGAACGCCATCGCCGAAGTGCGCGAGGCGATCGACTTCCTGCGCTATTATGCCGAACAGGCGCGCCGGACGCTGGGGCCGTCACACGCGCCTCTGGGCCCTGTCGTCTGCATCAGCCCGTGGAACTTCCCGCTGGCGATCTTCAGCGGTCAGGTCGCCGCGGCACTCGTCGCCGGCAACCCGGTTCTGGCAAAGCCCGCCGAGGAAACGCCGCTGATTGCTGCGGAGGCCGTCAGGATCCTGCATGAGGCGGGCATTCCCCAGGATGTCGTACAGCTGGTTCCGGGCGAAGGTAGCGTCGGTGCGGCGCTTGTCGCTGCGCCGGAGACGGCGGCCGTGATGTTCACCGGCTCGACCGAAGTTGCCCGGCTGATCCAGGCAGAGCTCGCCAAGCGGCTCTCCGCCGACGGCAAGCCGATCCCGCTCATCGCGGAAACCGGCGGCCAGAACGCCATGATCGTCGATTCCTCGGCGCTTGCCGAGCAGGTCGTGGGCGACGTCATCGCATCGGCCTTCGATAGCGCCGGCCAGCGCTGCTCGGCGCTGCGCATTCTTTGCCTGCAGGACGATGTCGCCGACCGCACGCTGACGATGCTGAAGGGCGCGCTGCGCGAACTGACGATCGCCAACACCAATCGCCTCTCCGCCGATATCGGCCCCGTCATCACCGCCGATGCGAAGGAGATCATCGAGACCCACGTGAAGTCGATGCAGGCGCTTGGCCGCCAGGTCGAACGCATCGAGCTACCGACAGAGACGCAGCATGGCACATTCGTCGCTCCGACGATCGTGGAGCTCAAGAACATCGCCGAACTGAAGCGGGAAGTGTTCGGGCCCGTGCTGCATGTCATCCGCTGGCGCCGGCAGGATCTGGACCGGCTCGTCGATGAGATCAACGCCACGGGCTATGGCCTGACCTTCGGCCTGCACACGCGCCTCGACGAAACCATCGCTCGCGTGACCTCCCGCATCGAGGTCGGCAACGTCTACGTCAACCGCAACGTCATCGGCGCCGTGGTCGGCGTTCAGCCCTTCGGCGGGCGCGGACTTTCCGGAACTGGCCCGAAGGCCGGCGGACCGCTCTATCTCGGCCGCCTGGTGAAGACGCCGCCGATCCCGCCGCAGCATAGTTCGGTCTACAGCGATCCGGCGCTCTCGGATTTCGCCAAGTGGCTCGACGAGCGCGAACTGCATGAAGAAGCCGAGATGGCCCGCAATCTCGGCAGCCAATCGGCGCTTGGTCTGGAGAGCGAGCTTACCGGCCCTGTCGGCGAGCGCAACATCTACGCTCTGCACGCACGCGGCACCATCTTCTGCGCACCGGTCTCGGAAGTCGGCCTGCATCGCCAGATCTCCTCGGTGCTGGCAACCGGCAACAAGGCATTCATCGAGTGCAGCGACAGCCTTCGCAGCAGCCTGAAGGACCTTCCATTGAGCGTCTCCCAGCGTATGCACTTTGGTAACGGCAGGACCGCGAGCGAGATCCTCTCGGGCGCGCTCATCGAAGGTGACAGCGCCCGCATTGCCTCGATGCAGCAGGAAATCGCCGCCATGTCCGGCCCGCTGCTCCTGACGCAGGCGGCCTCGACGGCGGAGCTGGAGCGCAATCCCGAAGCCTATTGCCTGAACTGGCTGCTGGAGGAGGTTTCTACCTCTATCAACACCGCTGCCGCCGGCGGCAATGCGAGCCTGATGTCGATCGGCTGATCGCCTGGGCGCTTTGTGGAAACAGGGCGTCGGACAAGCAATAGCAGCACCCGCCTAGGCGACGTCGCCACCTTCAGTAGAAAGGTGGCGACCTTGGAATGACTTCTTTGTGAAATGCGCCAAGCCGAGGCAATTCGTTAACACCGCATTAACGTTCTCGGCGCTAGCTGATGCGCACTAACAATTCGTATGCGCGCTATCGAGCAAGCTGGATCCGATGTCCATTCTCCAAACTCTAGCATCCAGAAGCGGGCGGCTCGTCAGCCTGGAGTTCGGCTCTCGCGATGGCGGCAAGCGCCTGGTCAAGCCGCGCCGCAAGGCGCCCACGCCGAGATCGCGCCTGGCGATATTGGGCACCGTGCTGGTGCTTGCCTACAGCGTCATTGGCGGCAAGCTCATCTATTACGGCGTGCATGGCGACCCCTCCACGTCCGCCATCCTGCCCAAGCCTTCGTCGGTCGCATCGCGCCCCGATATCCTGGATCGCAACGGAGAGCTGCTTGCGACCGATATCCGCACCGTGTCGATGTTCGCCGAGCCGATCAAGATCGTCGATGTCGATGACGCGGTCGAAAAGCTCGCCACCGTCTTTCCCGATCTCGACAAGCGCTCGACATTTCAGAAACTCTCCAACCGTCGTTCGCACTTCGCCTGGCTGAAGCGCCAGCTCAGCCCGAAGCAGCAGAGCGAAGTGCTGAAACTCGGCATTCCCGCCATCGGCTTCCGCCCCGAGGTGAAGCGCTTCTACCCCGGCGGCCGCACCGCCGCGCATATTCTCGGCTATGTCGACATCGACAATCACGGCGTCAGCGGCATGGAGAAATATCTCGACGATCAAGGCCTCTCTGCGCTCGCCTCAACAGGCCTCACCATCGCCGGCAGCCTGGAGCCGGTGAAGCTTTCCATCGATATCCGCGCGCAGAACGCCGTGCACGATGTGGTGGCGGATGCGATCGGTCGATATCAGGCGCAATCGGCCGGAGCCGTCATCCTTGATATCTACACCGGCGAGGTGCTCGCCATGGCCTCGGCACCCGACTTCGATCCGAACGATCCGCAAGCTGATGGCGACAAGGGCTGGCTCAACCGGATGTCGAATGGCACCGACGAGATGGGCTCCGTCTTCAAGACCTTCTCGATCGCGATGGCGATCGACACCGGAAAGATCAAGCTGTCCGATACGTTTGACGCAAGCACACCTCTCCATTACGGCGGCTTCACGATCCACGACGACCGTGACGTTCCGCGGCGCGTGTTGTCGATCCCGGAAATCTTCCGTTACTCCTCAAACGTCGGCACCGCCAAGATGATGGATGTCGTCGGCATGGATATTCAGAAAGAATACCTCACGCGCTTCGGCCTGCTCTCGAAGATGCAGACGGAGTTGCCGGAAGTGAAGGCGCCGAGCCAGCCGAGGGTCTGGAAGAAGATCAACTCCATCACCGCCGCCTTTGGCCACGGCGTTGCCACGACGCCGATGCAGACGGCAGTCGCCGGCGCAGCTCTTCTCGACGGCGGCGAACTGATCGAGCCGACCTTCCTGCCGCGCACGCGTGAAGAGGCTGCCGAGACCGAACAACCAGTCGTCAAGAAGAGCACCAGCGACACCATCCGCTATCTCTTCAAGCTGAATGGCGAGCAGGGCACAGGGCGAACCGCCGATGTCCCCGGCTTCCATGTCGGCGGCAAGACCGGAACGGCCAACAAGGTCATCCACGGCGTCTATTCGCACAAGCTGAGCTTTAACTCTTTCCTCGCGGGCTTCCCGATGCAAAACCCGCGATACGTGGTCTTGTCGTTCATCGATCAGCCCCTGACGGGCTTGCACAACCTGAACCTCGCCGCAGAGACCGCAGCGCCCATGGTGGCCGATATCGTCAAGCGGGTCGGGCCGATACTGGGCGTTCAGCCGGATTTCGGACAGAACCTGTTGGTCGGCTACTGATCGGATGCACCTAGGCCTTCAACCGCCGGCATTGGCGGTCGAAAGCCCATTGACTGCGCCTAGACCAGGTATTTCTTGAACCAGGCCACAGTCCGTTCCCACGCAAGCTTGGCAGCCGCTTCGTCGTAGCGCGGGGTCGAGTCGTTGTGAAAGCCATGGTTCACGCCGGGATAGATGTAGGCCTCGTAGACCTTCTTGTCGGCCTTCAGCGCCGCCTCGTAAGCCGGCCAGCCGTCGGTGATGCCCTTGTCCAGTTCCGCGTAGTGGAGAAGCAGCGGCGCCTTGATGCGCGCGACGCTGTCGGCACTCGGCTGGCGCCCATAAAACGGCACGGCGGCGCCAAGTTCCGGATAGGCAACGGCCGCGGCATTGGCGACGCCGCCGCCGTAGCAGAAGCCGGTAATGCCGACCTTGCCTGTGGTCAGGTCGCTCTTCATCAGAAATTCGATCGCTGCGAAGAAGTCGTTCATCAGCTTTTGCGGATCGACCGTCTGCTGCAACTCGCGGCCCTTCTCGTCATTCCCAGGATAGCCGCCGACAGACGTCAGGCCATCGGGCGCCAGCGCGATGAGGCCGGCCTTGGCAACGCGCCGCGCGACGTCTTCGATATAGGGGTTGAGCCCCCGGTTTTCATGCACGACGACCACGCCCGGCACCTTGCCCTCGGCCTTCGCCGGCCGAACCAGATAGCCGCGCACGTCGCCATTTCCCTTGGGCGAGGGATAGGTGATGTATTCGGCGACAATATCGGGATCGGTGAACTCCACCTGCGTCGCCAGAGCATAGTTCGGGCTCATCGAGGAGAGGATCGCAGCGGCGGTCAGGCCGCCGACGGCGAACTTGCTCGCTCGGTCGAGGAATTCGCGTTTGGTGATCCTGCCATGAGCGTAATAATCGTAGAGTTCAAGCAGTTCCTGGGGGAAGTCCTTCGCGGTCAGCCGATTCATGATTGATCCTCCATCCATCCGTCTCAGTTGCAATACTACACGACCGTTTCCCCTCGTCAGTTCAACATTGCGCTACCAGCAGGGCTCAGCGACGCCCCAGGCGGTCGAAATACAGGAGCATCGCCAGCCCGATCACGCCGGCAAGCGCGCCGATTAAGGCGGTGCCGGAATAGCTGCTGACCGCGGTGCCGATGGCGAAGAGCAATGCGCTGAGGCCGGCGCTGATGAAGATGTTGACGGAAATGAGCGCGCTGCCCAATCCCGGACGCTCCGCGATCAGGTCCTGCAGATAGGTGATCGGGATGCTGATCAGCGCAGCCGCCCCAATTCCGCTGATCAAGGTGAGCGCGTAGACATGCCAGGGCGCTGAGGCGAAACCGAGCAGCGTGAGATAGACGACATAGATGCTTGCGCCGATCGCGAGCGCCGTCACATGGCTCATGATCCTTTGCGCCCGCCCCCAGACGATGATGAAGACGACTTCCAGGAAGGCGACGATGCCGATGAGGACGCCGAGATCGGCGACCGTCCCGTGCGCGGCGCCGGTGACGATCAGCGGCAAGATGGCGCCGTTGATATGCAGCGTAGAGCTTATGAGCGCGATGGCGATGACCCGCACAAGCACTGGCGGCGAAACGACTTCGCCGAGCGCCGCGAGATAAGAGAGGTGGCGGCTCGCGGCCTTGTCGGTCCCCGTCTGGCGCGGAAGGAAAATGGCGATGAGCCCAAAGCAAGCGGCGCAGGCAATGCCGGCGAACAGGTAGGCCGGCAGCATGCTTGGCGACCGGGCGAGCAACACGCCGGTCAGACCGGGTACCAGGACCCAGGAGAGCGACATCATCGCGCGCACACCGGAATTGACCCTGGCGACGTCGTCGCGCGACATGCCGGTTGTTCTTCGGCGAACGTTTCCGAAGAGCAGCGAATTCAGCGAGCCATAGACCGGCAGGAGCAGCAGCGCGCTGACCACGAAGGTCGCCTGATGCGGCAGGATGTAGATCGCACCATAGCCGAGCACGCCAAAGATTGCGGTCGCCAGCATCATGGTACGGTATTCGCCAAGCCGGTCCGCCAGATTGCCGAGCAGGATGCTGACCGTAACGTTGACGGCCGCGGCGGAAAAAATCAGCGCGGAGTAGAGCCCGTTGCTCAAGCCCAGTTCGCGGATGCCGACGACGGATTGATAGGGAGAGGTGGCGGCACTTGCGACGCCGAACATAAAGAGGGCGAGCATGCTCACCCGAATGGTCGGGTCGCGGAAGACGGCGGGAAGGAAGCGGGTCATGTTCGAATTCGTGGCGGTGGCGGCAGACGCCCGTCTTGGGCGAGCGCGGCCTGGCGAGCCCGGTATAAAACCGAAACCGCCAGGCTGTCAGTTATTTTCTATCAGTCGGCCCAGCGCGCCGAGAAGCGCGCTTGCGGGATGTAGCTGAAATCGCGATCGAAGGGGAATGCAGGCCGCGCGCGGCGGTTGCTGGTGAGCCCCTCAATATCCTGGTTTACCACGCCCTGTGTCAGCGCCATCAGGTTCGGATTGGCGATCGGCGCGAGTTCCGGCGAGAGGTAGCCGGATTTGACGACCAGGAGCCGTACAGCCTTCGGATCAAGCCCGAGCAGCGTGAAATCGGCGATGTTGTGATACGGGCGGCGCCGCGCGGCGAGCACGACGGTGATCCCGCCAACGCGCACGACCGCCTGACGCTCGGCGGCCACGCCCGTATCGGACAGCAGCACCACCTCCGCCTGCACCTTGGCCGACGTGCTCGATCCATCGAGGCTGCCGCCGATGGTCAGAGCCAACGTGGCGCCCTGGCCGGCGGCAAAGCAGGCCTCGACAGCGGGACGATCGGTAATCCCAGCAATCAGCGCGCCGTCAAAGCCACGCGCGATCAGCGCGTTCAGCACGTCGGCACGGTCGCCGACGCCGCCACCCGTGGGGTTGTCTGCGGAATCGGCGAGGATGACGGGCGAGGTCTCGGCCTTCTCGGCGATATCAAGCATCTCCGCCAGCGGCCCGGTGACGGGACCGAAGCGGAATTCCTCGCGTGCGTGCCAATAAGAGAGCGCGATCTCTTCCGCAGCCTTGGCAGCAGCGCCCTTGCTGGTCGCGGTGATGACCGCGCAGGCGGTCGCGCGCGGCTCGTCGGCCCAGACGTAACCGACCATCAGATTGGCATCGAGAACGCCGGCGCGTTGATCGAAGACCGGCAACGCCTCATAGAGCGCCTTCGCCGGCTGATCTTCCGTCGATGTGCGTTCGCCGGGCCAGAGAACCGGCACCGGAGCCCAGGCAACGCCGGGGCGTGTGCCGCTCTTCAGGGCATCGACCAGCATCGACCACGCCCGCACCATGGTTTCGCGCACATCGATATGCGGCGCGGTCCTGTAGCCGGCGAAGATGTCGAGCTGATCGATGATCTTCTGGCTGACATTGCCATGCAGGTCATAACTCGCCGCTACGACGACATCGGGTCCCACAACCGCGCGAGCGGCCGAAATCCAATCGCCCTCTGCGTCGTCCATGCCCTCGACATTCATCGCGCCATGCATGGCGAGATAGAGCCCATCGATCGGCAAAGCCGCCTTCAGGAGAGCGAGGAACTCGGTCTTGAAGGCCTCGTAGGCAACGCGGGAGACCGGACCTCCAGGCACGGCGCGCGCATGCAGCAGCGGCAGATGCTCGACGCCACCGGCCTTCAGAAAGTTGAAATACTCGGCCCCCAGAAGGTCCGTGCCCTTGAGGACGCGAAAATCCTCGACGGCCATCAGCACCGGCGAATAGGTGCTGCACTCCGTATGAATTCCGCCAACAGCGATCCGCATCGTCAGCTCCTTAAAGTTTCGGGCTCAGCGGCACGATGGCCGAGAAGCGGTCCCAGTTCTTCTTCGCCTTTGGTGTCCACGCCGCCTCGGCAATGGCCGGCAGGCGCGGGAAGACGAGACGGTTGAAATAGCCGCGCGACAGGAAGTGTTCCGACCAGATGCAGGCCTGAACGCCCTTCATCCTGTCCTTCAGCTCTTCCGGGAAATCGCCTTCGGCTTCATAACCATAGGTGTGGGCCGGCGGCACCGTTCCCGCCCAGCTGGCGCCAGGCTCCTGGAAGGCCTCGGCCTGCACCATGTCGAGATAATAGGCCTGGCCGGGGGTCATGACCACCTCATAGCCTTCCCTGGCGAGCTCGATGCCAACCTGCGGGTTTTCCCAGGCCATAAGTAGCGTATCCTTGGCCGCGACGCCGCCGCCATGGGCGACCTCGTTCCAACCCGCAAGCTTGCGCCCGCGCGCCGTCAGCATGTCCTTGACGCGCTTCAGGAAGTAGGACTGCAGCGCGAAGGTGCCCTCGATGCCTTCCTGCTCCATCAGCTTCTTGGCAAGCGGCGACGCCAGCCAGGAGCCGTTCGCCACCTCGTCGCCGCCGATGTGCAGATATTTCGACGGGAAGAGCTCGACCATTTCGTCGAGCACCTTCTCGAGGAAGGTGTAGGTCAGCGGGATTGCCGGGTTCAGTGCATTGTTCGGATAGCCCTGGACCGAGTGATAGCTGTCCGGCGCTTCCTGGCCATCGGTCAGCTCCGGCAACGCAACGAGAGTCGCTGTGCTGTGACCGGGGATATCGATCTCGGGAACGACCTCGACGCTCAACGCCAGTGCGTGCGCGACGATCTCGCGAACATCGTCTTGCGAATAGAAGCCGCCTACCGGCTCCGCGCCATTGCCGAGCTGCGGCAGAAGCGGTGCGTCCGGTCCGCGCAGCACGCCTGTCGTCGTGAGCTCCGGATAGGCTTTGATCTCCAGGCGCCAAGCTTCGTCGTCGGTCAGGTGCCAATGGAAGATATTGAGCTTGAGCCAGGCCAGAATGTCGACCAGCCGCTTGATATCCGCCGCCGGGTAGAACTGACGCGAGACATCGAGATGGCAGCCGCGCCAGCCGTAGCTCGGCTTGTCGGCGATAGTGCCCGATATCGGGAAACGGAAGGTGCCGGGGCGGCTACGCGCGCCCTCAAGCAACTGCGCCAGCGACGTCAGGCCATACTGGCGACCGGCGGCATCCGCATAGGCAAGCGTGATTTCATCGTCCGAGAAGGTGAGCTTGTAGCCTTCGGCCGCAATCGCGGCATCGGCGATGAAACGCAGCGCGCGGCCCTGCGGCGACGGCTGCAGATTGAACGGCGCATGCGCGCTTTCGAAAAGACGGCGCACCAGCGAGGTGACCGTGGACATGGCGCGCAGATCATCCGAGGAGGCACCGGCCGCGGGATAAAGCACGACAGGAAAGCCATCGCCGGGTTTGGCGTCGATGTCGGCCGGCCAGGGCTGCAGGGCGAAAGGCAGGTCGAGCTTGCCCTCAGGCAACAGCACCGGCGGCGGCTCGCTGACGCGGCCTTCGAGCAGGAGATCGGACACGGCGACCGCGACGTGGCTGCCGTCGGCAAGCGTCACATAGGCCGACTTGGCGCCATCGGTGCAGTGCTTTGCCGGGCGGTGCAGACCGCTGACGGTAAAGGTCCAGCCTTCACCCGGCGCAATGGAAAGACCTGTAGGTGGCGCGAACTCGTGAAAATTGGCGTTGCGGCGCAGGAAGGTCGCGTTCTCGCAAGCCTTCTTGTCGATCACCCGTGTCAGCGACGTATAGACGATCTTGAAATCCGCAAGCGGCGCATCCGACAGGTTGAAAAGGGTAAACGTGAAGCGACCATTCGGACCGCCGTCCGGCTGCCAGGAGCTCTCCAGACGATAAGGGACCGTGTCCATAACTGTTCCTCTCAGTATTATTTTTTTTCAGTAGTCAGCGGATTGGGAGAAGGTGCGGGCCAGTTCCGCTTGCCCCGCGGTGAGGCCGCAATCGACGGGCAGGCAGACGCCGGTGATGCCATTGGCCTGCGCGCTTGCCAGGAAGCCGACCGCGTTGGCGACATCCTTCGGGTCGACGACACGCTGCAGCGGATACCAGCGGCGGGCTTCCTCGAAGACATTCGGATTGGCGGCGGCGCGGGCTTCCCAGGCCTGGGTGCGCACCGTGCCCGGCGCAATCGCGTTCGAGCGGATGCCGAACTTGCCGTATTCGACGGCGACCAGCTTGGTGAAGTGCAGGAGGCCGGCCTTGGCGGCGCTATAGGCCGGATGGCCGAAGACGTGCATGCCGTTGACGGAGGCAATGTTGACCACCGAGCCCTGCGTTGCCTTCAGAAGATCGGCAACGGCGCTGAAGCAGAGGAACGGCGCTTCTAGGTTGAGCGCATTATCGGCGCGCCAATCTTCCGGCTTCGTCGACTGCAGGCTGACGGCGCGCGCGGCACCCGCATTGTTGACCAGCGTCTTCAGCGCGCCGAGCGACGCGGCGGTCTTCGCCATTTCGGCAACGCTGTGCTCGCTCGTGACGTCGCAGCTGACGGCGACGAAGCGCTCGGCCGAACCCAGCGCACGCGCGGCCTTTTCGGCGGCAGCGCCGTCGATATCGACAAGCAGGACGACGTCGTGGTCATCCGCGAGCCGGCTGGCGATGGCACGGCCGATATCGCCCGCAGCGCCGGTCACGATCGCTACCGATTTTGTCATTCTCAGTCCTTTCCTGACATGAAATCCTCAGTCCCCGAGCAGCTGACGGTCATCGCCGTCACGGTGGGCAACGAGTTGTTGTTTGATGCGTCGAAGAGTGACCGCCGCCTGTGGGATGTTGTAGGCGACGAGGCTGGCCAGGATGTCGACGGCGGCCAGATAGGCGATGCGCGTCGAGGTCGGCCGGAAGATGTTGTTGCCCTCGGCGAGATCGATCGGGATGACGATGTCGGCGGCCTTGGCGACGAGGCTATCGGCCTGCGTCAGCGCGATGGTCGTAACGCCGGTTTCGCGGGCGAGCGTGAAGGAACGGACGAGTTCGGTGTTGCGACCCGAAAATGACGAGCCGACGATGACATGCGTCGACTTCGCCGCCGCCGCCAGCATGAGCTGCATGCCGTGGTCGGAGCTCGCGGTGACATGCAGGCCGAAGCGAAAGAGGCGGTTCTGCAGCTCGCTGGCAATCATCGAGGAATTGCCGCCCGAGCCGAAGGCATAAATCATCTCGGCCTTGGCAATCTTCTCGGCGGCCTGCTCTATAGCGGCAAGGTCGAGCGAGCGATGTAACAGAAACAGCGCGTTCTGCGCCTTGGTGATGATGTCCTGGGCGACGTCACCGGGATCGCGACTCTTCGGCTCGGGCCTGAGATAGCGCATCCCGACATAGGCCGTGCGGGCGAGCTGAACCTTGAAATCGGAAAAGCTCTCGCAGCCGACACGGCGACAGAAGCGCGTGACCGTCGGCGGCGAGACGTCGGCCTTCTCCGCCAGCTCGATGATCGAGGCGTTGACGGCGAATTCGAAGTCGTTGAGCAGAATATCCGCGATACGGGTTTCCGACGGCGAAAGCCGGGCCTTCTCTTCCTGCAATGTCGAGAAAATATCCACGCCCGGCTCCCCTTGGTCTATCGCGCTATTTGTCTTTCGCTTTATACGCGACGCAATCGATTTCGACCTTACAATCGACCATCATCGACGATTGCACACAGGCGCGTGCCGGCGGATGCTCGCCGAAATACTGCTGGTAGATGCCGTTGAAGGTCCAGAAATCGCGGGGATCGTCGAGCCACACGCCGCAGCGCACGACATGCTCGAGGCCATAGCCGGCCTCTTCCAGGATCGCGATCACGTTCTGGATCGTCTTGTGCGTCTGCGCGACGATATTGCCGTCGATGATCTCGCCATTTTCCATGGCGACCTGACCCGACACATAGAGCCAGCCGTCGGCTTCGACCGCACGAGCGAACGGCAGCGGCTTTCCGCCTGCGCCGGTCTGAACGGTGCCATAACGCTTGATGGACATTGACCGATCCTTGCAAATTATTTTCGTGATAAGTTGACAAGTGACCATATTAAGCGGAATTTGGCCAGAGAAAAACGTCATTCATGAAAAGAATTTCAATCGGGAACACCATGCGCGATCCTTTCAAGAACCCCTTCCCCGCCTCAGACACTGCCCGGCATTCGATCTGGGAGATGCTCGTTCACCGCGATATCGACGCCTTCCTGGCCGCCGATTGGTCGATGGTGGAGCACGATTTCGTCGAGGAGGGCTTCATCGGCATTGACGGTCGCAAGGAAGTAAGTCCCGACAAGTGGCGCCTCGCCTTCCCGACGCTTGCTGCTTATCGCGATGAGTGGGTTCGCCAGGCCAAGGATTTCGCGACGCAGTCCTTTGCCGAAGACACGCGCACCGCCATTTTCACCACGACCACGCTCGAGGATATCGAGATCGAGGGCGACATGGCGCTGGTGCGCAAGAAGTTCGACGGCGGCATCGCCAAGGCCGATGGCAGCCGCGACATCATGCAGTGGCAGACCCTTTATTATTGCCGCCTGCACGAGGGGCGTTGGAAGATCTCCGGTTTCACCGGCTATCTTCCGAACCCGATGGGTTGATCAACACAAAGGCCGAGACATTGCGGATTTTCACGGCGGCTCTCGCAACCGAGACCAATACCTTCTCCCCCATTTGCGTCGATCGGCGCGCTTTCGAGGCGTCGCTCTATGCGCCGCCGGGCGAACATCCCGAAACGCCGACACTCTGCTCCGCGCCGATCACCGTCGGCCGGCGCGTCTGCGCGGAGAAGGGCTGGATGCTGATCGAGGGCACCGCGACCTGGGCGGACCCGGCCGGTCTCGTTAACCGCGCGACCTATGAAGGCCTGCGCGACGAGATCCTCGGACAGCTTCGCGCGGCGATGCCCGTCGACGCCGTGGTGCTCGGCCTGCATGGCGCCATGGTCGCCGCCGGTTACGAGGACACTGAAGGCGATACGCTGATGCGTATTCGCGAGATCGTCGGCCCCGATATACCGGTTTTCGCCGAGCTCGATCCGCACAGCCATCTGACGGCCAAGCGTTTCGCTGCTGCTAATGTTTTCGTCTACTTCAAGGAGTTCCCGCACACGGACTTCGTCGACCGTGCAGAGGATCTGTGGCGTATCGCCGTCGACACGCTGGAAGGCCGCGTCAGGCCGGTCATGTCCGTCTTCGACTGCCGGATGATCGACGTGTTTCCGACCTCGCGCGATCCCATGCGCTCCTTCGTCGACAAGATCATGCAGATCGAGAAGGACGACCCCGACGTTCTCTCCATCTCCGTGGTCCACGGCTTCATGGCCGGCGACGTGCCGGAGATGGGCACCAAGCTTCTCGTCGTCACCAACGACCGCAAGGACAAGGGTGATGTGCTGGCGCAGGAACTCGGCATGGAACTCTTTTCGAAACGCGGCACCTTCATGATGCCGCAGATCGACGAGAAGGAGGCTGTGTCGCAGGCGCTGGCGGCAACGGCGTGGCCTGTCGTGATTGCCGATATGTGGGACAACCCCGGCGGTGGAACGGCTGGCGACGCGACCGTGGTTCTAGGCGAACTCCTGGCGCGCGGCGTCACCGATGCCGCGATCGGCACGATCTGGGACCCGATGGCCGTGCAGATCTGCATGGCGGCCGGTGAAGGCGCCGAGATTCCGCTGCGCTTCGGCGCGAAGTCGGCGCCCGGCACCGGCAACCCGATCGACGGCCTGGTCAAGGTCATCAAGATCGTGCCGAATGCCGAGATGCGCTTCGGCGAAAGCTTCGCGCCCTTTGGCGATGCGGCGCACATCGTGCTCGATGGCATCGATATCATCTTGAACTCGACGCGTGCGCAGAGCTTCGATCCGAGCCTGTTCTCGGTCATGGGCATCGATCCGACGCAGAAGAAGATCCTGGTCATCAAGTCGACGAACCACTTCTACGCCTCGTTCTCGAAGATCGCGTCCGAAATCATCTATTGCGCGGCCGGCACGCCTTATCCTAACAATCCGGCGAAGACGCCGTATCGGCGGGCGCGCAAGGATATCTGGCCCATGATCGCCGATCCCCACGGCGCCTAACATGGAGTAGCCTCAGATGCACAACAGCCCATTTGCCGTCGTCGCCAAGCCCGGCGACAAGGTCGCGGAACTCTCGACACCTCGGCCGATCATCGACGAAGATCGGATGGCGGCCAATATCGCCCGCACGCAAGCCTACATGGACGCGCACGGCATCGACTTCCGCCCGCACATCAAGACGCACAAGATCCCCGCGCTGGCCGCCCAGCAGGTGACGGCGGGCGCCAAGGGCATCAATTGCCAGAAGGTCACCGAGGCCGAAGTTTTCGCCGACGCGGGCTTCGAGGACATCCTCATCACCTTCAACATCATCGGCACCGCGAAGCTCGAACGCCTGGCGGCGCTGAACGAGCGCATATCCGGGCTCAAGGTGGTCGCCGATAGCGCCTATACGGTCGACGGCCTGTCTACCTATTTCGCAGCGCGCAAGCCGCTTGTGGTGCTGGTCGAGTGCGATACCGGCGCCGGACGCTGCGGCGTGCAGAAGCCCGCGCAGGCCGTGACGCTCGCCAAGCACATCGACGCTGCGACGGGCCTCACCTTTGGCGGGCTGCTGAATTATCCGAAGCCAGGCGCCGCCACCGAGGTCCAGGCGTTTCTCGCGCAAACGCTGACCTTGCTCGACGCCGAAGGCATCGCCTGCCCTATCGTCAGCAATGGCGGCTCGCCGAGCCTGTTCGATGCCCATCTGGTTCCCGCCGCGACAGAACACCGGGCCGGCACTTATATCTATAATGACCGCTCCATGGTCCGCGCCGGGCATTGCACAGTGGACGATTGCGCCATGCATATTCTCGTCACGGTCGTTTCACGCCCGACGGGGGATCGCGCCGTCATCGATGCGGGCTCGAAAGCGCTGACCTCGGACCTGCTCGGTTTCGCGGATTACGGCCAGGTGGTCGGCTATCCGCAGGCTTCGATCACCGGCCTGTCCGAAGAGCACGGCGTGATCGACCTCTCGAAATGCGAGGGCGCGCGGCCACAGATCGGCGACAAGCTCCTGATCATCCCGAACCATACCTGCGTGGTCTCGAACCTCTTCGACACCATGGTCTTCCATCGCGATGGCGTCGTCACCCGCGTCGAAGACGTGGCCGCGCGCGGGCTCGTCTGGTAACCGAAGCGCCGGATTGGCGGCCGTTCACCGGCCGTTAGAGCCTTTCCTGGTTAGATTGGAGCATTCTGTTGGCTCAAACGGAGTCGGATGGTCGTCCGGCCGGCGCGCGTCGTAGCCCACGCATACGGCCAAGCCGGCCGGTCGATCAGGCGGCCCGTTTCAGCCAACCCCGGTGGTTTGCTTCGCAAACCAGCTAGGGCCGGGCATCTTTCCGTCAGGGCAAAGGCGATCGGCTCGACCGTACCCGGGGTATGCCCTTCGCCAATCGCCTTTGCCCTGACGAAAACCTGCTCCGGCAGAATGCTCCAATCTAACCAGGAAAGGCTCTAACGCCATTGGATAGTCCTCCTTGAAGTTTGCCGTATCCGGCGCATCTTATTGATGCGCCAATATTCCGGCGACGTCATGGGAGATCATTCATGAGAGCGTTGATAGCATTGGGAATTGCAGGAAGCCTGGCGTGCATTTCAGCAGCGCAGGCGCCGTCGCAATGGCAGACCTATTCCGGTGTCCCAGTCGATTCCGACCCGACCATTCTGGCCCGCTTCGACCACACCTACCCCTATTGCGAGCAGGAAGCGTTTCGCCGCGGCTCGACCGACGTCAACAGCCTGTGGCATGTGACGGCGCTGCGCAATTGCATGTACCGCCACGGGATCGTTGATCGGGGCGCATACGCCTATCCGACCAACACCCTGTTCTACAATTTTCTCGCTCGCTGATGGCGCGACCTGCGCTCGCGATCAGGAGAGCGCTGTCGGGTTCAGCAGATTGAGGTCGATATCGGTCAACGCCACATGGCGTTCGAACGCGATGCCGGCTTCGTCGAAGAGATGGCAATCCACCGCGTTGATACCGACGAGCATCGGCTGCTCCGGCCGCACGCCGACGCTGCCGGACAGTGTGGCGCAGAAGTTCTCGCCCTCGCCATTCAGCGCGGCGTAGGCGACGGTCTGCGCGCCGAGACGCTCGATGACGCTTGGCGTGATGGTGAGCGAGATATCGCCGGATGCGAGCTGGATATGTTCAGGGCGAACGCCAAGCGTCAGCGTCTTGCCGACGACACCTGCGCGCGGCGTGACCGGCACGGTGAGCGACTGGCCCTTGTATTCGACGGTCACGCTCTTGTCGCCGACGGCGGTGCAGGTGACCGGCAGGAAGTTCATCTTCGGATTGCCGATGAACCCGGCCACGAAGATGTTGGCGGGCTTGTGATAGAGCTCGAGCGGCGCGCCTGTCTGGGCGATCTCGCCGGCGTTGAGCACGACGATGCGGTCAGCCATCGTCATCGCCTCGACCTGGTCGTGGGTGACGTAGATCATCGTCGCCTTGAGCTGGCGGTGCAGTTTCGCGAGCTCGATGCGCATGTCGGAGCGTAGCGCGGCGTCGAGGTTGGAGAGCGGCTCGTCGAACAGGAAGATCTTCGGCTCGCGCACGATCGCGCGGCCGATCGCCACGCGCTGGCGCTGACCGCCGGAGAGCATGCCCGGCTTCTGCTGCAGGCGTTGGTCGAGATGCAGGATGCGGGCCGCGTTTTCGACCCTGGCCTTGAGCTTCTGCTCTTCCATCTTCTCCACGCGCAGCGGAAAGGCGATATTCTCGAAAACGCTCATGTGCGGATAGAGCGCGTAGGACTGGAACACCATGGCAATGCCGCGCTTGACCGGCGGCAGATCGTTGACACGGACGCCGTCGATTACAATGTCACCCGCGGACGTCGCGTCCAGGCCGGCGATCATGCGAAGCAATGTGGATTTGCCGCAGCCGGAGGGGCCGACGAACACGACGAACTCGCCATTGTTCACCTCGAGCTGAACGCCCTTCAGAACCTCGAAGTCGCCGTAAAATTTCTGAACCTTGTTGAGAAATAACTGTCCCAAAACCTGTCTCCGGTCACCGCCACGCGCGGCGCTTACTCTCGATAGCGAAGGGATCGCGGGTGTTGCGCGCCCGCGATCCCCAACAAAGGCTTACTTGAACGCTTCGATCTCGCCAGCGGCCTTCTTGATGGCGTCAGCCGGTTCGGCCTTGCCTGTCACGACGGACTGGACCATTTCGATCATAGAGTTCTGGAAACCCTTGTAATCGGTGAAGAGCGGCTCGGGACCACCATAGGTGATGCCGTCGATGAACGGCTTCCACGACGGATCGGCCTTGACGAATTCGTCGACCTTCGCGGAAGGACGCATTGGTGTCAGGCCGGCGCCGCCCTGCAGTTCGTATTCAGGCTGGATATCCGACGAGGTGATGTACTTGGCGAATTCGATCGCCTTGTCCTCGACGCCAGAACCCTTGAAGATCGCCAGGCTGTCGGTGATGAGCAGCGTGCCCGGGCCCTTGGCATCCGGTCCGAGCGGCAGCGTCGTCACGCCCCAGTTGATCTTGGTGTCCTTGAGCCGGGCGGCGGCGCCGGAGCCGGCCTGGATCATGCCGACCTTGCCGTCGAGGAAGATCGCACGAACTTCGTTCTGCTCGTAAGCGGTCGGGCCTTCTTCGGAGTAAGGCGTGATGTCCTTGTAGGCCTGCAGAGCGGCGAGAACACCCGGGCTATCCAGCGTGACCTTGCCATCGGCGTCGATGACGGTCGCATTGTTGGTGTAAACCCAATGCATGAACTGGTGCATGGTGTTGTCGAAGGTCTTGGCGGACAGGCCGTAGCCCGGGATGCCCGTCTTTTCCTTGATGGTCTTTGCAGCAGCGATTTCTTCAGCCCAGGTTGTCGGCGGCTTCTCGGGGTCGAGGCCGGCCTGCTTGAACAGATCCTTGTTCCAGTAGAGCGCCTTGGTGGAGAACGCGATCGGCACGCCCCACTGGTTGCCCTCGAAGGTGACCGTGTCGACGATGTGAGGATAGTAGGCCTTCTTCTCGTCATCGGTCATCGGAACAGGAACGATCAGGTCGTTCTGAGCGAATTCCTTGAGCGTGCGCGAGCCGACGTAAGCCATCGCGACGGGCGTGCCGGCGGCGGCAAGCGTAGTTGCCTTGTCCTGGCACTGTGCCCAGCCAACGACTTCAGGCGCAACCTTCCAGCCCGGATTCTTGCCTTCCCATTCCTTGATGTACTTCTCGTGGATCGGGTCGATCTTGTCGCCGCAATAGATCCAGCTGATTTCCTTGTCGGCAGCTTCGGCCGTCATGGCGCCAAGCGCCGTCGAGCCGAGCAAGGCCAGTGCCATAAGGCTAGTTTTGAAAGCGATGCTCACGTCAATACTCCCGTTAGTTAGCTGTTCACTTGTTATTGTTTTACCGCACCGGCAGTCAGACCGCCGACGAGATACCGTTGCAAGAAGAAGATGATGACCATCGCGGGCAGGATGCCAACGAAGGAGGCTGCCATCAGCTCGTTCCAGATAACCTCCTGCTTACCGAAGTAAGCGAAGAGCCCCACCGGCAACGGCATGTATTCGGTCTTCGAGTTGAAGGTCAGCGCGAAGATGAATTGCTGCGCGTAGGCGCCGATGAAAGTGGTGATGGCGACGACGATGATCCCCGGCATGGCAATCGGCAGGATCACGCGGCGCAACGTATAGAAATGACTTGCTCCATCCATATAGGCGGCCTCGTTCAGCTCCTGCGGGATACGGATCATGTAGGTCCGCAGCAGCCAGATGGCCGAAGGAATGAGGAATGCCACGCCAGGCACGATCATCGCGAAATAGGTGTTGAGCACGCCGAGCGTGCGCATCAGCCGAAACAGCGGAATGAGCAACACGGCGCCAGAGAACATGTTGACCGTCAGGAACGCGCCAAGCAGCAGGCCCATGCCGCGAAACTCGAACTTCGCGAAGGCATAGGAGGCCGGGATGACCAGCGCCAACACGATCACGGTGACGATGATCGAGATGAAGAAGGAGTTGAAGATATAGCGTCCGAAGCCCGGAACGCTGATCCACATGGTGCGATAGGCTTCGAACGAGCCGTTCTCCGGCCAGAAGCGGTACGGCGACGAAAACAGCTGGCTGAGCGGCTTCAGCGACACCAGGAAGCCTTCGACGAAGGGCGCCAGCACGAAGGTGAGGAACACCAGGACACCAAGGTAGATCAGCAGGATTTCCCACCAGCTGTAGCGATCGATCATGGCCGCGTTCTTCATGCGCGCTTCTCCGGGTTGAGCCGACGGGTGACACGGAAATAGGCAAAGCAGAATGCCGAGAGGAAGATGCAGATCAGCACCGCGCGGGCCGCACCCTCACCATATTTCTTCGAGCCGATGGCCGTCTGGTAGGTATCGATGATCATCGTCGTGGTCTGCCCGCTGGGGCCGCCCTGCGTCAGGATCCAGATGATATCGAAGGAGTTGAACGTGGCAATGAGCGATAGCATCGACATTGTGATGATCGACGGTACCATCAGCGGCAGGGTGATGCGGCGGAAGCGATAAAAACGCCCCGCGCCATCGGTCCAGGCCGCCTCGTAGAGATCCTTCGGGATCGACTGAATGGCCGCCAGGAAATAGATGGTGACCATCGGCACGCCGATCCACACGTCGGTGATGATTGTTGCCCAGAATGCCGTGTTGCCATAGGCGAGGAAGGCCACCGGGCCATCCACGAAGCCGATGCGCTGCAGCATGCCCGAGATCATGCCGAACTGGCCGTTATACATCCAGCCCCACATGAAGATGCCGATCGCCATCGGCACTACCCATGGCGGCATGGTCAGCAGACGAAACAGCGAGCGACCAGGCACCGCGCTGTTCAGCAGCGATGCGCCGAAGGTGCCGATGATCATCTTCAGCGAGACCGAGAAAAAGGTCCAGATGAAGGTGCGGACGATGACGTCCGCGAAGGTCGCGTTGAAGATCTTCTCATAGTTCGCCCAGCCCACCCAATTGGTCACTTTTCTGAGCGACGCGTCGGTGAAGGACAGAATGAACGTATCGACGAGCGGGTAAGCGACAATTACCGCGACATAGAGGACTGCCGGAAGGAGAAGGATCCAGGCGAAGATGAGGTTGCTTCTTTGAACGTTCATCCTGCCGCCCTCCTCAAGCCGCTCTGGCGTGGAGCGCCTCGTCGAACTTGTCCCATACGGGACGCAGGTCGACAACCGTCTTCTTGATGCGGGCCTCGTCCATGGATAGCGCCAGAATACCGGCTTCAAGGGCATTCAGGGTCGAGACGGGCAGCACCGTGCCGGTGCGAACGCTGTCGAGGATGTCGACCGCCATCTGCTCGTCGGCACCATAATGCTGCGAGAGTTCCGTGGCCGCATACTTGTTCTCGACGACCTTCTTGCCGGTCAGCTGCTCATGCACATCGAGATAGCCGCGCACGAAATCGCCCTCGGCCATCCCGCGCGAGCCCATGATCGCAAAGCGACGGAACTGGTCCGGAACGTTGAGGTTGGTGTGGAAGTTCATGCCCACGCCATTGGCGTATTCGACGATCGCAACCTGGTAGTCGATGATGTCGGCATCGCTGTCGAACACCTTGTCGGTGCCCTTCCAGCCGCTCGGCTTGCGATGGAACAGCTCGAGGTCGTTGATGCCTTCGCGAGCGGGATCGTTTGCCGGCGTAAAGCTCTTGCGGCCGCCAAAGCTTGCGACCCGCTCGGGCCGCGCGCCGGCGATGCCATTATAGAGGTCGAGATCGTGGCAGCACTTCTCCAGCATGAAACTGCCGGAATAACGCTCATAGCGGCGCCAGTCGCGCATGAAGAATGCGCCGTGGTAGGGCTCGATGTGCTCGGACGCCTCGATCGAGACGATCTGGCCGAGATTGCCGGCTGCCTGGACAGCCTGCAGGTCGCGATAAAGCGGCGAATAGCGCAGCACCAGGCCGACCATCAGCCGCTCGTGGCCGAACTTGGCCATCAGGCGCGCGAGCTCGATGCTTTCGGCGATCGTGGTCACGATCGGCTTTTCGCAGAACACCTTCAGACCGGCTTCAAGACCGATGCGGATATGCTCGAGATGGAAGAGATTGGGCGAGCCGATCATCAGGAGATCGAGCTTTTCGTTGGCGATCAGCTCCTGCGGCGTGGCATAGGATTTGCCAACTGAGACGCCCTTTTCGACGAGACCCGGCAGGCCAGCGGGCTCGGGATCGACATAGCCGACGATCTCGAAGCTTTCATCAATCGACTTGAAGACGTAGCCCAGATAGCCGAGCCGGAAACCTAGCCCGATAATTCCCACTTTCATGCTGCTCTCGTTCCCATTTACGTAATTTATTTTCGTCAAGTTGAGACAAAAATTCGATCTCGTCAACACGAAACACGGAAAAAGTTGGAACTGTGAAATTAATTTTCATGACGCTTGTTTGACAGGCATTTTGATTTTCATCGCGTATGCGCCTGCCGTCAGCCACAAGGCGGGACGACGGGATCGCCTGCACCCACATCATCATGTGGGTAAGTGGCAAGATGCGCGTGCCCGTCTCGATCGAGCGCGGCGTGAGCATTGACACAAATCGCGTCGCCTCACACTATTTCGCGGAAACCATACCAACACTGATTGCCGGACCGTGTCAAATGAACGATTCCACTGCAAAAATCGATGCGTTTGACATGAAGATCCTCAGCGCCATGCAGAATGATGCGACCCTGTCGCAGCGCGATCTGGCCGAAAAGATCGGCCTCTCGCAGAATGCCTGCTGGCGCCGGCTGCAACGGCTTCATTCCCTCGGCCTGATCCGGGGATCGCACAGCGACATCGACTTGAAGGCTCTCGGCTTCGACCTGACGGTCTTCGTCATGATCCGCACGCGCCATCATTCGAAAGAATGGAGCGAGGGATTTCGGGCGCATGTCGAGCGATTGCCCGAAGTGATCGATTTCTATCGCATCGGCGGCGACTGGGATTATCTCATCAAGGTCGTGACCAAAGGCATGTCCGGCTACGATGCCTTCTACCAGAAGCTCATCACGAACTTTGATCTCGCCACGGTGACGGGCTTTTTCTCGATGGAGGCGATCATCAACAATCGCCCGGTCGACCTGACGCGGTTGCGCTGACGAAGGAAGCGAGGATGACCCCAGCTGTTATGACAAAAAAGGGGACCTCGCGGCCCCCTTCTTCGCCTCTATTTCTTAAGCCTTGCCTGGCTGGTTGATCGTCAGGAAGTGCCGGACGACGGGCTTGTCTGGCCCCGAGTGGTAGGCAAGCACCTTGCCCTGCAGATCGGCGTCGGCGTTTGACACCCGCTTGTGCTGCCGAAGATGCTCCGCCCACGATTCCACCATGAACCACTCGACGATCTTCTGCGGATCCGCGGAGTCTTCCGTCACGCCCCAGCCATAGGCGCCATCGCGGCGGCGTTCCTGCGACATGTCGTTGAGCACACGAAGGAAAGCCGAACGGTTGTGCTTCTCGACGTTGTATTCGATCAGGATCAGAACCGGTCCACGATCATGGGCGACAGGCTCGGCAACAAGCGGCTCCGGCCAGTGGCTCGAGGGAACCAGATCGGCATCGCCGGCAGGCAGTTTCACACGGTGCATGATGAGACCGGCGACGAGCAGACCGGCGGCGCCGATCAAGAGAGCGCCAGGGACGCCGACCGCTTCGCCAACCGCACCCCAGCCGAGGCTGCCGGCCGTCATCGCGCCGTTGAAGACGGTGAGGTAGACAGCAAGACCGCGACCACGCACCCAGTTCGGAAGGACAGCCTGGGCCGCGCCATTGAGCGTCGTCAGAGCGGTGATCCATGCGCCACCGAGGAAGAGGAGAGCGACGATGGCAACCAGCTTCGGCGGAGAGAGCGACAGGATACCCATGACGACCGCCGTGATGATGGCTGCACCGAGCAGTAGCCCATCGCCATCAAAGCGTTGGCGCAGTTTCGGCATGACAAGCGCCCCACCGATCGCACCAGCGCCAACCGCGCCGAGCAGGATGCCGTAGAAGCTTGCATCACCACCGAGAAGCTGGCGGGCGACGAGCGGCAGGAGGGCCCAGACGGCGCTGGCGAAGGCGAAGAAGATCGCGGCACGCAGCAGCACGACATGCAGCGGGCGGCTGGCCCGGGTGTAGCGAAGGCCGGCCCGGAAGGCGCCGAAGAAATTCTCCTGCAGGGCATCGTTGGCGCTCTTGGCGCGCGGCCACCAGATCAGCGCGGCGATGACGACCAGATAGCTGGCAACGTCAGCCCCGTAAGTAAGACCCGCCCCGAACGCGGCAAGCAGGATACCCCCCGCTGCCGGGCCGATGGAACGGGCGATATTGATGCCGAGCGAATTCAGCGCAACCGCGCTTTTCACATCCTCACGCTTGACAAGCTCAGGCACGATCGCCTGCCAGGTCGGCCCCATGAGTGCTGCGCCGATGCCGCCGAGGAAGGTGAGACCGATGAGGGCGCTGACCGAGAGCATCCCCGTCTGCGCAAGAACCATCAGGCTAATGCTGACAGAGGCGAGCAGCAGCTGCACGGCAATCAGGAACTTGCGGCGGTCGAGAATATCGGTCAGCACGCCGGCCGGAATGGCGAGAAGGAAGATCGGCAGCGTGCCCGCCGCCTGAACCATAGCGACAGCGGCCGGCGACGCCGAGAGATCGGTCATCAGCCAGGAGCTCGCGACATCTCGCATGAAGCTGCCGGTATTGCCGAGAACGGTGGCCGCCCAGAGAACGGCGAAGACGGGCTGGGCGAGTGGAGCGAAGCTGCCCCCGGAGGATTTTGCGGTGCTCATTGTTCAGCTCCCTTAGTGATGTCGAAGATGGTGACGAGAATGAAGGCGCCTGCGAGGCCGAGGTGTTCGAAGAAGGCATTGGTCGCCATCATCCGCTCCATGCCGGCGGGCAGTTCCCAGAAACGAAGCGCGATAAAGGTCGCGAGAATAGTGAAGCCGGCGAGCGCGAGGGCGCCCAGCCAGCGCAGCTTGCCCGACACGACCATGGCCGATGCGGTCAGCTCGAATGCGATGACGACGACGGCGAAGACGGGCGCCGGGGAAAGGCCGAAATGCTCCATCTCGGCAATCGCGCCGCCGAAATCGAAGATCTTGGTAAGCGGGCCCTGGATATAGGCGGCGCAAAGCGCGAGCAGTGCTGCCGTTCGCACGGCGGGCGCCGAAACGACATCGGCCAGAAGCCTGCGCTGTGTTGAAGGTGAGTGGCTGGTCATCTTTGCTCCTGCGATCTTGACCGGTCTGTTCGAGCGGCGCTGTGTTCGTCTGATGGAGCCATATTGACGGGAACCATTGCCGCCAACAATTGCATCAATATTTTCGATTTAATTGCATTATCCGCAATTATCCACGAGAGCTTTTTTACGCTTGCAAAACAGGCTTGGGCAGCGGTTTCCCGCTGCCCAAGATGATATGTCGTTCGGTTATCGCGTCAGCCTCAAACGGCCCAGCAGGAGCACCCGAGTGCGCCGAAGAAGCCCTTGAGATCAGCGATCGGCAGCTTCGATGTCCAGGCACCGGCATGGTCGTGGCCGTGGACGCCGCAGTCGCTGGCGCAGCCGCAGGTGGAGATGGCCGTGCGGCGCAGCGAGCGTGCGCCCGCACCTTCGGGCTCACCCCAGGCGGCGTAGCCGCCGAACTTGCGCACCGGAGACCAGTCCGGCATGGCGGGCGGAATGTTGCTTTCGTCGTACTTGGCGAAGTCACCCGAGCCATAGACGATCTTGCCGCCGACCATTGTGAGATCGGAGGTGAGGAACGAGATCTCGTCCTCGGCGCAGGCGAAGAAGTCCTTGCTCGGCACCACGAGATCGGCGAACTGGCCCTTCTCGATACGGCCCTTCTTGCCCTCTTCGTTGGAGAACCATGTGACCTTTTCGGTCCACATGCGCAACGCGGTCTCGCGGTCGAGGCAATTGGCACGCGGATAGAGCTGCATGCCGCCAACCGTCTTGCCCGTCACCATCCAGGAGAGCGACACCCATGGATTATAGGAGGCGACGCGGGTGGCGTCGGTGCCGGCGGAGACGTTGACGCCCTTGTCGAGCATGCGCTTGATCGGCGGCGTGGCTTCGGCAACGCCGTGGCCATAGCGCTCGACGAAATATTCGCCCTGATAGGCCATGCGGTGCTGGGTGGCGATGCCGCCGCCAAGTGCCGCGATACGGTCGATCGAACGCTCCGAGATGGTCTCGGCATGGTCGAAGAACCAGTTGAGGCCTTCGAGCGGAATGTCCTTGTTGACCTTCTCGAACACGTCAAGCGAACGCGAGATAGTTTCGTCATAGGTGGCGTGCATGCGCCACGGCCAGCGGTTTTCGGCCAGGACCCGCACGACTTCCTCGAGCTCGCCTTCCATCTCCGGCGCCATTTCCGGACGCGGCTGGCGGAAGTCCTCGAAGTCGGCGGCGGAGAAGACCAACATTTCGCCGGCGCCGTTGTGGCGGAAGTAATCGTTGCCCTGCTTGTATTTGACCGAGGACGTCCAGTTGAGGAAATCCTCTTTCTCGGCCTTCGGCTTCTGCGTGAAGAGGTTATAGGCAAGGCGGACGGTCAGCTGGTTTTCGTCGGAGAGCTTCTGGATGACCTCGTAGTCATCGGGATAGTTCTGGTTGCCGCCGCCGGCATCGATCACGCCGGTCACGCCGAGACGATTGAGCTCGCGCATGAAGTGGCGCGTTGAATTGACCTGGTAGTCGAAGGGCAGCTTAGGGCCCTTGGCGAGCGTCGAGTATAGGATGCCGGCGTTCGGCTTGGCAAGCAACATGCCGGTGGGGTTGCCGTTGGCGTCGCGGGTGATCTCGCCGCCGGGCGGGTTGGGCGTGTCGCGGGTGTAGCCGACGGCGCGGAGCGCAGCACCGTTCAGCAGCGCGCGGTCATAGAGATGGAGCAGGAAGACCGGCGTGTCAGGCGCGACCGCATTGATCTCCTCGATCGTCGGCAGGCGCTTTTCGGCGAACTGGTGCTCGGTGAAGCCGCCGACGACGCGAACCCATTGCGGGGCCGGCGTGATCGCCACCTGGCGCTTCAGCATGTCCATGGCATCCGCCAGCGAACGAACCCCATCCCAGCGCAGTTCCATGTTGTAGTTCAGGCCGCCGCGCACGACGTGGGTGTGGTTGTCGATCAGGCCGGGCAGGACGCGCTTGCCCTTGAGGTCGACGATCTTGGTGTCCGGGCCGGCGAGCGCCATGATCTCGGCATCGGTGCCGACTTCAAGAAAAGCACCGTCCTTGATCGCGACGGCGCTGGCGGTTGGGTTGGTGCGATCGAGCGTGGTGATCAAACCGTGGTGGAGGATGAGGTCGGCGAACATGGGAAATGCTCCTGGCTTCATTATTAATATTGATTTCAACGCTTTGCGCCGGGATTGGCTGGGCTGGGCCCCACCGCAAGCGAATCTCCTCTTGCGGCGTCAGCTATCAGACTTGTGCTGATCTTGGCGAGACACGACGACGTCATTGCGGCTCTCGCCCTTCGGCATATGGCCGAACATGTGAGGCTTGATCTGGTTGATCCAGGAGACGGCCGCCGGCTCCCTGGCGATCAGTGTCTTGGCGAAGGGGATGAGCTGCTCGCCGACCAGAATGCCGAGCAGGCCGACAAGAGCCACGATCGGTGGCGCGGGAGAGCGAACATTGAGCAGGCTGTAGACGATACCGACCAGAAGACCGGCGCCGATCGAGAGAAGGTAGAGTTTCATGGGGGCATCCTCGACTGTGAATGAAGCCGCTTCCGCATCTGGACATTCGATCCTGCGGAAGCGGCAGTGACGGGTGATTACTTGGCTGGGTTAGGGCCGATGCGTTTGCCGTGGCTGACGCGCTCGGCGCCGCCGTGGACATGCGTGACCGCATAGTCGATGCCCATGCCGTAGGCGCCGGAATGTTCCTTCACCAGCGAGGTGACGGCGTTGTAGGTTTCCTTGCGGGCCCAGTCGCGCTGCCATTCGAGCATGACCTGCTGCCAGGTCACGGGGATGACGCCGGCCTGTACCATGCGGTCCATCGCATATTTGTGGGCGTCGACCGAGGTGCCGCCGGATGCATCGGCGACCATATAGATTTCGTAGTCGGGGACATCATGGAGGGCGGAGAGCGCGAAGGTGGTGTTGCACACTTCCGTCCAGAGGCCGGAGACGACGATCTTCTTGCGGCCGCCGGCGGCGTTCTTGGCAAGGGCATCACGAACGTTCTGGTCGTCCCACGAGTTCATCGACGTGCGTTCCAGAATGTCGCTCTCAGGGAACACGCCGAGCAGTTCCGGGAAGGTGTTGCCGGAGAAGCTTTCCGTCTCGACCGTCGTGATCGTGGTCGGGATGTTGAAGATCTTGGCAGCCTTTGCGAGACCGACGACATTGTTCTTCAGCGTCTGGCGGTCGATCGACTGGACACCGAAAGCCATCTGCGGCTGCTGGTCGATGAAGATGAGCTGGCTGTTTGCAGGGGTCAGGACTTCGAGCTTGGACATTTGATTTCTCCGTTTAGATTTTGATTGCCGATCTGGCGGTTAAGGATTGGGATGCCTCCGGCGGTCGGCTGCCTGCCTCAGGCAGCCGTTCGAAGGCGGAAATGTTGGTGTTAGAGGTGCGCGGCAGTTTGCCGGGCGGGTTCCGCTGCGAGCGGAACGAGGTTCTCTTCGATCTGGCCGCGATAGGCCTCATACCGGGTCGGCAGCTTCAAGGCTTCGCCGAGGTGTGCGGTATCTTCGTCGCGGTCGAAACCGGGCTCGTTGGTTGCGATTTCGAACAGGATGCCACCCGGCGTTCTGAAGTAGATCGCCCAGAAGTAATCGCGGTCGATAACCGGCGTCACCTGGTAGCCCGTGTCCATCAAGGCCTTGCGCACTTCGAGCTGCTTTTCGCGGTTCTCGACGGCAAAGGCGATGTGGTGGACCGAACCGGCGCCCTGGCGGGCAAACGGCGTTTTCGGCAGCGACGCGATGTCGATGGTATCGGCACCATTGCCACCGGGAATGATGAACCGCGTGACATCGCCTTCGACCTCGGCGCGCTCATAGCCCATGAATTGCAGCAGTTCCGATGTGGCGGCGGTGTCGTGCAGGTCGAAGCGCGCACCGGAGAAGCCGCGGATCGCATTGTCTTCCGAGATGCCATCGGCAAGCCATGGGGCGCGGACGTCTTCGGCGGTTTCGATCAGAGCCAGTCCGTCGCCATCAGGGCCGGCGAAGCGCAGGCGGTTGGCGCCGAAGACCGTGTCGGTCTTCAGACCGACGACACCCTGGGCCGTCAGGCGGTCTTTCCAGAAAGCCAGCGATCCCTTCGGGATGGAGAACTGCGTCTCGCTGACTTCACCGACGCCGGGGCGGCCGGTCATCATGTGCGGGAAGGGAAAGTAGGTCATGACCGTGCCGGGCGTGCCGTTTTCATCACCGTAGTAGAGGTGGTAGACGCTTGGGTCGTCGAAGTTCACGGTCTTCTTGACGCGGCGCAGGCCGAGTGCGTTGGTGAAGAACCGGTTATTCTGCTGGGCATCCGACGCCATCGAAGTGACGTGGTGCAGTCCCTTGATATCCTTGATCATGGCCGTTGCCTTTCTCTGTGAGCGTTGCCGTTTCGATGACCAGAGATGTAACCGGGTTGATTGCATTGCGGAATTGCAATATTCCTCTCGAATGAATTGCGATTTTTGAAATAATTGAGATGAACGACTATAAAGCCCTGAAAACCTTCCTGCTCGCCGCCGAAAAGCGCAACTTTGCCCAGGTCGCCCGCGAACTCGACATGACGCCCGCCGCCGTCACCCGCGCGATCGCGGCCCTCGAGGACGATCTCGGCGTCCAGCTTTTCGTGCGCACCACGCGCCAGGTATCGCTGACCACTGACGGCGCCGTCTTCGCGGCGCAGATCCAGCCGGCTGTCGAAGCGCTCGAGAATGCCCGCAAGGACGTCAGGAACGCGCATAAATCCGACCAGGGGCGGCTGCGGATCAGCGCGCCGACCTGGCTTGGCAAGACAATCCTCACGCCAATTCTCTCGGGCTTCCGCGAGCTCTATCCGAAGATGAGCTTCGAGGTTTCGCTGTCGGACGGCTTGGTCAACATCATCGACGACGACTACGATCTCGCCATCCGCATTTCGTCCGCGCCCTCGGACAAGTTCACTATCTGGCGCAAGATCAGGGCGGTGCCGAGGATCCTGGTGGCGGCGCCCGGCAGCCGGTTCACGGAGATGCAGCATCCGAACGAACTGACGCCCGACGATTGCCTCGCCTATAGCGGCGAGAGCCGTCGCGAGACCTGGGCCCTTTCGGACGGCGGATCGAGCATCTCGATCGCGGCCGGACGCGCATTCAGCGCCAACAATGGCGAGGTGCTCGCCGATATGGCCGCCGATGGCGTCGGCGTCGCCATGCTTCCGGGCTTTCACATCGCCGAGCACATCCGCACCGGCCGGCTGGTGCACGTGCTCCCGGGCTGGGCGCCGCCGGAGCTCTGGCTGACGCTCTACTACCCCCCCTATCAGGCTCTGCCGCCGCGTATCGCGACATTCTCGAAATTTTTCGAGGAACAGCTGCCGGCCCACATGGTCATGCTCGACTAGGGGCTCACGAAGTTGGACCATCGGCTTCACCAAGGGGCCTGCTCAGAAGTTTCTCAAGCAAAGCGAGGCCTTGCTTGAGACGCGTTCGATAGAGACCTTACTGCGCGCTTTTCAGTGGATCGAGCACGGGACGCCCTGCCGACAGGCGAAACTCCAGCTCGGTTCTCGCGACAAACCAGAAGCCACCGGCGATGGCCAGATTCTTCAGAAAGTTGATCGACTGGCCGGCCTGCTGGGCGGGCGCGGCCGCCCAGAACTGGTGAAACATCAACGCCGTCAGCACCGTGTAACCTGTGAGAAGCACGCTCACCACCAGAACCTGATAGCCGGCGATCAGAACAATGGGAGCAACAAGCTCGAACGCGGTTACCAGATACGCCATCAGCATCGGCACGGGAAATCCGAAATCGGTCAGTCGCGTCGCAACCGATGCCGGGTCCATCAGCTTCCCGACCCCGCTGTAGAGGAAGAGGATCGACATCAAAATCCGCGCTGCAATGTCCAGGCGGCGAAGTGCGGCTGTATTCATGGTGAGTTCCTTGTTTGAATATCGAGGCGCCGGACGATACGTGAAAGCCGCGCAGGTCATTGCCGTGCACAATACAGCCGAGCATCTATCGTCCAACGCAAGCAATATATATGTTCTCAACATATTATGTTATTAACAAACAAGTGATGCCGCCGTGTGCGGCCCCACCTGGATGTTCTAGAATTCGCCCGTCATCGGGCTTGATGCAAACCGCGAAATGGCGTCTACCCTCTGGATCGGCCTCCCATTCACGAGAAGGGACCGGAAGGTGGATCAGCGTCATCGGGTGCCGATCCTACGGCCGCCTTGACGAAGCAGCGCCCCAAAAAGCCAGCAAAGGAATTGCCTATGGAAAGACATGACATGCCGCAGCAAGCCGCTTTTCGACGTGCTTCCGCCCTGGCCGCGCGCCTTGTCGCCATGCTCTCGGTCGTTGCGGCTACATCTGCCTGCGTTTCGTCCGAGACCGGCCCCACCGCCTCGGGCCTGGCCTCGCTTCGCGGCCAGCCGCTTGCAAAGGCGACGTCCATGTTCGGCGAACCGACAGGCGAAATCCGTATCGGTGGGCGCCACACCGTTTTCTGGCAAAAGAGTTATACCGAACAATATGCTGCGCCGAGTGTGATCCGGACGGTTTCAGGACGAGACAGCCAGTCGGCGACGCAGGAAACCGAGAGCCTTAAACTCAAGACACGAACGCACACCTGTACCGTCAAACTGTCGGTGGACGATCAGCGCGTGATCAAGGATGCCGTGTTTGACGGGGATCGAACACGCTGCAGAGAGATGATCTCGCCTGCGTCGTGATGGTTTCACGGATCGCGAGTTTGCGTGAAACTCAATCAAGTCTTTCGAGGTGCGCCCATATGCAGCAGCTCGTTACATCCGGCTTGAGCAGACCCGCACTTTGCTACGCTTGTTTTTGATGTATTTTCAGATGTGCAAGCCCCACACCAAACGATAAACGGCCCTGAATTTGACTGAGGAAATTGAAAGCGTCGGCGACTTTCGCATGCCGGAGATGATCGCCGCGGAAACCGGCAAGGTTCTCACGGAACAGGAAGCCTATCTGTTCCTGATCAGGGCAGCGGAGATTGTCAGCGCGCCGGTAGCCGATCTTTTTGCGTCCAACGGTGTTTCCGGCAAACAGTACAACGCGTTGCGGGCAATTCGCCGCGCTGGGCCGGCCGGCGCGACGGTCAATGAGATCCGCCATCAGATGACGGACCCGCGCGCTGACGTCACGAGGCTGATCGATCGCCTTGTACGCGACCGACTCGTCAAGCGCAGAAATGATAAAAGCGATCGTCGTATCGTCAGGGTCGTCCTGTCGGAGACCGGCAACCAGGTTCTGACGAACATCGATGCACCCTTACTGGAGGTGCATATGGCGCAGTTTCGTCAATTTGACGCCGATGAACTCGCGCAGTTGAAGAGCCTGCTGAAGAAGATCAGTTCGGCGAGCCCTGTCGAACAACCGCCGGAATAATCCCTCCGCCGTCAAGACGGACGATCGGACGGTATCAGGCGAGTACCGACCGCAGACGGCGGGAATTCGGCCCCGACGAAGCAGTTCAGGCGCCCCTCCGCGTAGGAGGAGAGGCGCCTTTATCTTTAGAAAATCAGGCTACCGCCGGCTTCCTGCGCAGGAACAGCCCAATCAGCAGGATCAGGACGATGGCTGCCGCGCAGGCGCCGCCCCACATCAGCCAGGGTGTCGCCTTGATCAGCAGCGGCACCTCGCCGCCATTGCGCAATGTGACGACGTCCTGCTCGCTCACCTTCAGCGTATCATTGCCGAAGCGCGCCAGAACATAGTTCGAGACGGCAGCGATCTGCGCGTTGGTCAGCTGGTTCTTGAAGGCCGGCATCGCCACGGTGACGTCGTTCGTCGGGCGGTGAATGCCCTCGACGATCGCCATGACCAGGTTGCTTGCCGTCAGGCCGCCGGTTGCGCGGTTGCTGGTCAGAGACGGATAGAACTGGTCTTCCGTGCCCGAGCCATTCAGCTGGTGGCAGGTTGCGCAGGCGCTGACATAGAGCTCCTGGCCATCGACCGACGAACCATTCTGCATAGCGGCCGGCGAGCGGTCGATCGCGTAGTCGAGCTTGGCTATATCGTCAGGCTTCGCATCGTTGTGCGCGAAGGCCGGCACGGTCTGACCGGCGGCGCGGATCGGCGGCACCGTCTTCAGGTACACGGCCATCGCCGTCAGATCCTCATCCGACATATGGCGGAAGCTGTGCTCGACCGCCTCGGCCATCGGTCCCGCGGCCTGCGACTTGCCGACGGCATTGCCGTGCTTCAGGTAGGCGACGATTTCCTGCGTGTTCCAACCGCCGATGCCGCTGATCGGATCAGACGTGATGTTCGGCGCATGCCAGCCGCCGACATCGCCGCCGCCAAAATACTGGCCGGCATCTTCAGCCATGAAAGTGTTGCGCGGAGTGTGGCAGGCGCCGCAGTGGGCGAGCGCATCGACGAGATACTTGCCGCGCTCGGCGGCACCCGGCGCGACCGCCGCGCTATCGAACGGCGTGGCACGGTTGAACAGGAGGTTCCAGCCGAACATCGCGATGCGCTGGTTGAAGGGGAATGGCAGCGTCGTCTTTGCCGACGGCGCTTCGTCCACCGGCGAAACGTCGTGGGTGAGATAGGTGTAGAGCGCGTGGATGTCTTCATCCGTCATGCCGCGATAGGCGGTATAGGGCATGGCCGGGTAGAGATGGCCGCGCGGGGCGACACCGTTTCTGACCGCATCGATGAACTGCGCTTCCGTCCAGTTGCCGATGCCGAACTCCTTGGAGGGAGTGATGTTCGGCGCGACGATCGGGCCCATCGGGGAGGCGATCGTGTAGCCGCCGGCGAACGGCTTGCCGTCGGGCGCCGCAGTCCTGTGGCAGGCCATGCAGTCGGACGCGATGGACACCGCGTGCCCACGCTCGATGAGAGCCTTGAGGTCGGCGTCCTGCGCGAAGGTCGGCATAGCGGAGAAGACGAGAGCGCCGACGGCGGCCGAGAGCGAAAGGATCGTGTTGCGCATCTCAGACCTCCTTGGAGATGATGTCGGCGGTGCGCAGACCGAGCGCGATACCGGCAAGGGTGGGGTTGAGAACGCTCGACGACGGCAGGAGGCCGGTCGTCGACAGGAACAGGTTATCGTGATCCCAGGTGCGGCCCTCGTGATTGGTCACCGAGGTCTTGGAATCGGCGCCCATCATCACGGTGCCCATGACGTGGGCGTGGTTCTGCCAGCCGGTCTTGTCGTTGATGACCTTGCCGCCCATGGCGCGCACGAACGTGCCGTAGTCTTCCATGCACAGATCGCGTGCCTTTTCGACATATTCGTCGCCGTCGAGATCGTAGTTGAAGGAGAGCGTCGGGATGCCGAGCGCGTCCTTCTTCGTCGTCGACAGCGTCACGCGGTTGGTGGCGCGCGGCAGGGTTTCGAACATGCTTTCGATAACCACCCAGCGGGCGGAGAGATGGCGGATCTGCTCGTCGAGTTCCGGCCCGACAACGCCCTGCTTGATCAGCATTTCGGCGACGTCGCGGTTCGGCACGTTGTTGTGCGGCGCATGCTTGATGGCCGAATGCTGGCCGCGCCAGTCACCATCACGCCACTTGAAGATCGCGCCCTGCTGCACCTGACCACGACCGGGCCAGAGCGGCTCGTCGGCGGTGAAGATCAGGCTGATACCCGAATGGTCCATCAGATGGCGGCCGACCAGGTCGTTTGAGTTGGCGACGTCGGAAAGGAGCAGCAGCTTCGGCGTCTCGATGCCGTTGGCGGCAACGATGAAGACCTTCGCCGTCAGCCGGACGTCGTCGCCCGTCGGCGTGCGGTAGTGGACGGCGACGATCTTGCCGCCCTCGCCCTTTTCCAGATTGTAGGCCGTGGCGTTCGTGATGATCTTGGCGCCGGCATCCTGGGCGTGGCGGGCATGCACATCGCCCGAATACATCGCGCCGATGGGACAGACGGGCATGCAGTTGTTGTTGCCCGAGCAGGCCGGACGGCCGTCATACGGCTTGTTGGTACGACCGTTTGGCTCGTGGATGAAATTGTAGCCTTCGGCGCCGATGCGCTCCTTCAGCCGCTGGAAGTAATAGGTTTCGCCTTCAGCCGTGACCGGATACGGCTTGGAACGCGGGGGGTGCGCACCACCGCCGTGGCCGGACTGGTCGTCGGTGTCGCTGCCGGCGACGCCGAGATTGTATTCGGCCAGATCGTACCAGGGCTCGAGGTCGGAATACTCCATCGGCCAGTCATTGCTGACGCCATAGAGCGACTTCATCTTCATGTCGTTCGGCAGGAAGCGCCAGGTCGCCGCCGCCCAGTGCCACGTCGTGCCGCCGACCAGCGACAGCTGATAGGGGACGTAGTGAAAATTGCCGGTGTTCTCGATGTAATCCTTATCAAAGGAGGACATCGCCCAGGGGAATGTCGGATACGGATCGTTGAGGTTGTTCTTGCGCGGCGAGGAGCGGAAGTTCTCGACGATCTTCCAGCGCGGGATCCACTCCCCCGTTTCGAGAATGATGACGGACTTGCCGCGTTGAGCAAGCAGATGCGCGGCGTTGCTGCCGATCGCGCCGGAGCCGATGACGATCACATCGGCGTCGTATTGGGTAGCCATGACAATATCCTGGGCTGGCCGGTCCCGGAAGAGGCCAGCTTATCAATGAGTTGAATTGGGAGAGGGAGGGAGGTTAGTCGGTAGCGAGGCTTGCCGGCGGTTCGACCCAGTAGTTGGTGTGTCCGCGTGCATAGGTGGGAACGATGGTGACGTCCTTGGTCGGCTCGTACATCAGCGCGCCGGCAAAGGCGACGAAGCGGGCATCGTCATGATTGGCTTCGCCTTCGGGCGTGCCTGTGTAGCCGAGATACCAGGCCGAGATGATCTTCATCGCCGTCGGCGACAGATCCGGATGAGCGGCCGCAAATTCCTTGAAGTTGCGCATGTCGGTGAGACCGGCCTGCTCCATCGCCTGGCTGAGCTTCAGGGCTGCTGCCGGAAACGACGCATCCTCGGCCGAAAGCGCGGCGAATGCGCGTGCCGAGATTTGCGCATCAAGCGTGGCACGATTGGTCAGGCGCTGCGAAAGCGCCAGAAAAGCCTTCTCGTCAATAGCTTCCTGCGCGAAAGCCGCGCCGGGACAGATGCCGAACGCAACCGCAGTGACACCCGCGATGCCCAGGCCGAGCACACCGCGTCTGCCGAGCTTCAAAGTTGATAGTGATTTGTCTTCCATATGCCGTGTCCCGACGAACGCTTCAAACAATGGCACCCTTCGATTTGCATCGACGATGCCACTACGGCGTCCGAGAATTGGTTTTGCCCATTGGCGAATTCGCAGCACCCGCGACAAGATGTCTTGTGCGCTGCGACAAAAGGACTAATCCGGCTGCTGCAATGCAGCAACAATGTTCCTTGATGGAAGTCCATCAAGTTTGCGCATTGTCAACTATTGGGTTTCGTGCCGCTCTCTTAGAGATTTTCGCTACAGTAAATCCTCAGTTCCGGCTTCTGAACCGGCACGAGCATGAACTTTTCTTCGCGACACCGGTGCAGAACATCAAGCAATGCATGAGATGCTTGCTGATTCGGATCCTGATCTAGCACGAAGTCTAGAACCCCCGTTTTCAGATATGACTGGTGAACGCTGCTCTTCTCGTGCGCGATCCAGACCGGCCGATCGGCACGCCTTCTCAGTGTCTCGCCGATTTCGACCGAATCGTGGCCAGTGTCATAAATCCCCACCACACCGTGTTTATCGAGCAGGTTTGTCACAAGGCTGGATAGTTTGTGATTGCGATCGTAGGTCGGATGTACCTGTACCTCGAACCGATCCGCGACCATCTGGCGGAAGCCTTCGATCCTCTGTGTATGTTCGACACGCCGCTCATGTGGCGGCAAAACGGCCAGCACGCCTTCGCGCCGAAGCAGTCCTGCCATCAGCTTGCCGGCCGTGCGACCGGCGGCAAGATTGTCGATGCCGCTATGCGTGTGGCCGGACAGGCCCGGAATCTCCGTCGTCAATGTCCCCACAATCTCGCCCCGGTCCATGACCTCCTGCAAGGCAGGCGCGATTTCGGCTCCGGCATCAGCCGCTATGATCAAGGCAGCCCTCGGCGCCACAGGATTGAGGATGGCGCGTCGCCAAAGCGCGGCATCGTTCTCTCTTAAGTGCGTCCTCTGCATCACATAGTGCCGCGGCAGCGCGGCACCGTGGCGGACAAAGGCATCATCCAGCGATTGCCAGAACGGCGTCGAATTCTTTGGCAGGATCACTTCGATGCGTTTCGTCGTGTGCCAGATCTCGGGAAGAACCCGCACGAAGCCCAATTTCGCCGCAGCCTCGACGACGCGACGCGCCTTCTCCTCCGTAACGCCGCCGCGTTCGTTCAGGACACGATCGACCGTGCTGACGCTGACATCAGCGGCAAGCGCGATCGCTTCGTGTGATGCACGGCTGGACTTCGACTTCATGCTTAAAACGGCCTCGTCTAAATTACGCGGCCGCGTATTAGGACGTTACGGTCGATCAGCGCAAGCCATCCAGGCCCCAGCAGGCCGGGGCAAAGAGTCGCTGCCACAGAGGCATTGAGAGGGTCTCGCAGAATTTCGATGATTTGGTCGCGCCGTTCGTTGCAATACTGATACAACAGGCTCTTTATACCGTGGGCCCGGGCCGAAGCCTTGGCGGGGGCATCGTCGTCAGCCAGATCGCATTTCAGTCGTCGTAACCATCCGTTCCAGCCTCGGAGTCCACATGACCGCAATGCCATCGCAACCTGATCAGGCGACCGCAGCCACTGGAAGGCGGCTTCCTGTCGTTCCCGCATCGGCTTTCGGCATCGTGCTCGGCATAGCGGGCCTTTCCAACGCCTGGCGCGCGGCCGCCGGGCACGTCGCGCTTCCCACAACTGTCGGAGATGGCATTGCGCTTCTCGCGCTCGCCGTCTGGCTCGTTCTCATTTTTCTCTATGGATTGAAGTGGATCCTCTTCACCGAGGAGGCGCGCAAGGAAATCGAGCATCCCGTCCAGTGCTGCTTCATCGGCCTCATCGGTGTCGCCACCATGCTTTGCGCAGCGATGGCCGCGCCGTTTTCCGGCGCGCTGGCGCTCGCATTCTATTGGATAGGACTGCTCTGGACGCTCGCCTTCGCGATATGGCGGACGGGTGCCTTGTGGCAGGGCGGGCGCGATCCGACGACGACGACGCCGGTGCTCTATCTCCCGACGGTTGCCGGATGCTATGTCGCGGCTATCGTCGGCGCGGCACTCGGCTATTCCGATCTGGCGCAACTGGCCTTCGGCGCGGGCTTCTTCTCGTGGCTGGCGATGGAATCCGTCATCCTGAACCGGCTGCTCAATGCAGCGGAACTGGCCGAGCCCCTGCGTCCGACGATCGGCATCCAGCTCGCACCACCGGCAGTCGGCGCCGCCGCCTATCTGAGCGTCACGAGCGGAGCCCCGGATCTGCTGGCGCATGCCATGGTGGGCTACGCCATGCTGCAGCTGCTTCTGGCGCTTCGTCTTCTGCCATGGGTCATGAAACAGCCATTCGCTGCGTCCTATTGGGCCTTTTCCTTCGGCCTGACCGCGCTCGCCACCGATCTGATCCGCATGGTCGCCCGCGGCGAACAGGGGATCCTGTCGACGCTCGCCATGCCGTTGCTCTGGCTGGTGACCGCAGCAATCGCCCTGTTGGCGGCGGGAACAATCGTGCTTCTTTTCCGAGGGAAGCTGTTCCCGCTCGCCCGAGCCTGAGAGCCTCTAAGCGCGCAGACGCCCTCCCTCGGCATCGAAGAACAGCCGCTGGCTGGACGACAGATCGAGCGCGATCACTGCGCCGGGCTCGATGTCGGGCCCTGCCCTCTGCTCGACGACGAGGTTCTGCCCGTCTTCGAGCGCGCAGTAGATGTAGCGCGTGCCGCCGAGATATTCGAAGAACTCGACGCGCGCCGCGATCGACCGATCGCCGGCCTCGCCGATAACGATATGCTCCGGCCGAATGCCGATCATGAACTCCGTTCCGCGCTGAAGACTCGCCGGCAGTCCCTGATCCGCGAAGCTCTTCGCCGCAATGTCGAAACTTCCATTGCCCTGAGCGACCGCCTTCAGGAAATTCATCCTGGGCGAGCCGATGAAGCCGGCGACGAACATGTTGGACGGGTTCTCGTAGATCTCCCGTGGCGATCCCGATTGCTCGACCCGTCCGTTTCGAAGCACGACGATCTGGTCGGCCAGCGTCATTGCCTCGGTCTGATCGTGCGTCACATAGATCATGGTGTTGCCGAGCTCGCGATGGAGCCTGGCAATCTCGATGCGCATCGAGACGCGCAGTTCCGCGTCGAGGTTCGACAGTGGCTCATCGAACAGGAAGACATCGGGCTCGCGAACGATGGCGCGGCCGATGGCCACGCGCTGCCGCTGACCGCCGGAGAGCTGGCCGGGGCGGCGATCGAGAAGATGGTCGATCTTCAAGATACCGGCCGCCTCGTCGACGCGGCGCTTGATTTCCGCCGCGTCGGTCTTTGCCATCTTCAGGCCGAATGCGAGGTTTTCCCGCACCGACATATGCGGATAAAGCGCGTAGGACTGGAAGACCATGGCGATGCCGCGATCGGAAGGGTCGAGATCGGTGACATCCCGCCCCTTGATGCTGATCTCGCCATCGGTCACCTCCTCCAAGCCGGCGATCATCCGGAGCAGGGTCGATTTTCCGCAGCCGGAGGGGCCGACGAAAACGACGAAATCCCCCTCCTTGATATCGAGATCGATGCCGTGCACGACAGGCAGGCTGCCATAGGATTTTCGCACGTCCTTGAGCGAGACGCTTGCTGTTTCCATCGAGACCATCAGCCTACTTCCCGGTCTGGAGCCAGACCAGCATGGCGCCCGGCTCGCGATTGTCCCAGAGATGATAGGGCACGAGCGTGACGGTTGCCGGCACCTGCTCTGCCGGACGGGTGCGGTAGAGCGAACCGTTCCAGCCGCTGGCGTCTTCCCTGGAGACGTCGAGCTCGACCGCCACCGCGCCGTTCAGCCCTTCGATCGTCTTCGTCCGGTGACCGGCGAGCTTTTGCGGGACGACGAAGGCGTTGAGATCGTGGCCGTTGTCGGTTTCCTCGACGCAATAGATCAGCGGGCCGCGGGCGAGTGCGACACGGCCGACGTCCTGGCGGACCTTCGGCGAGGCGTATTGCGGGCGCAGCTCCAGCGGAAGATCGAGCGCGATGACATCGCCCTTCTTCCAGGCGCGGCTGAGCCGCGCGTAGCCATCGATGACCGACGAGGCCAGATCGACCGTCTCGCCATTCACCTTCAGCGAAGCGCCCTCGGCCCATTCGGGAATGCGCAGCGCGAGGCCGAATTCGGCCGTGCCGTCGACATCCACGTCGATGCGGATATCGCCATTCCACGGATAATCGGTGTGCTGCGTCAGCTTGACGTTGCCGCCCTTGAGCTTGGCCTTGACGCTGCTCTCACCGTAAAGATGAACGGCGATCTCGTTGTCTGCGACCGCGTACATGTAGGAGCCGACGGAGGCGACGAGGCGGGCAATGTTCGGCGGGCAGCAGGGGCAACGGTGCCAGACCCAGCGGTGATGCTTGCCGGTGCTCTCGAGCGGGTTGTCGTAGAAGAAGGTCTTGCCGTCGAGCGCAAGGCCGGTCAGCGCGCCATTGTACAACGCCTGCTCCATGACGTCGGCATAGCGGCGGTTCGGACCTCGGCCGAGCATGCGGCTTGCCCAGAAGACGAGGCCGACGGAGGCGCATGTTTCGGCATAGGCGGTGTCGTTGGGCAGGTCGTAATAATCGGTGAAGCCCTCGTTGATCGCCGCCGGGCCGATGCCGCCGGTGACGTACATCTGCTTGACCGTCAGGTCATCCCAGAGGGTCTCGAGCGCGTTCGTCAGCGTATCGTCATGATATTCGGTCGCGATGTCGGCCATGCCGGAATACTGGTACATGGCGCGCACGGCGTGGCCGACGACCTTCTCCTGCTCGCGCACGGGTTCATGCGCCTGGCTGTATTCATAGGTCTTGTGCACATAGTCCTTAGGATCGCGACCGCCGCGAATGGCTTCGGCGGTGAAGAAGTGCGGCTGCCGGCCGCGCTCGTCGATGAAGAACTTGGAGAGATCGAGGTATTTCTGCTCGCCTGTGACGCGCGCCATCTTTACCAGCGCAAGTTCCACTTCCTGGTGGCCGCAGTAGCCGGGGATCTGGCCTTCGCCATGGCCGAAGACCGTGATCATGTGGTCGGCATAGCGGCACATGATATCGAGCAGCTTGCGCTTGCCGGTTGCCTGGTAATAGGCGACGGCGGCTTCCATGAGATGGCCGGCGCAATAGAGCTCGTGGTGGTCGCGCAGATTGGTCCAGCGTTTGCCGGGCTGCACGCGCTGGAACCAGGCGTTCACATAGCCGTCCTCCTGCTGCAGCTTTTCGTACATGTCGATGATGGCGTCGGCGCGCGCCTCAAGCTCGGCATTCGGCTTGCGATAGAGCGAGTAGGCGATGGTTTCGATTGACTTGCCGAGATCGGAATCCCAGAACATCTGGGTCGAGCCGGTCCATTTCTCGTCGATCGGGATGACGACGCCCAGGCTCGGCTGGTTGACATCGATCGCCTGGATCATGCCGGCCTTTTCGCAACGATCAAGCAGGATCGCCGCCGTGGAATCGCATACCGCATCCTGCCACTTGCCCCAGAAGCCATTGAGCTCGACATCGGGAACCGCGACCGGGCGGAACTGGCTCTTGTTTTCGGTAGTCATGTTTCAAATTCTCCTTTGAATTATTTGACGGCGCCGGCCATCAGGCCGCGCATGTAGAAGCGTTGCAAAAGCAGGAAGACGAGCAGGCAGGGGATGACCATGACGACGACGCCGGCTTGCACCGCGCCCCAATCGATGGCGCCCATTCTGGATGAGCGCACCGCAGTCATCAGCACCGGCAGCGTGAATTTCTCGTTGCTGGACAAAAGCACGAGTGCCGCGAAGAACTCGTTCCAGGCATTGAGGAAGGCGAAGATCGCGACGGTGACGACACCCGGCAGCACCAGCGGAAACAGCACGCGGGCGAGAAGACCGAGATCGCGCGCGCCATCGATGCGGGCGGCTTCCTCGATCTCCTTGGGCACAGCGTCGAACGCATTGCGCATCATGAAGACGGAGAAGGGCAGCTGTAGCGTGACGTAGACGAGCGTCAGCCCGAACAGCGAATTGTTCAGCCCCAGCCGGGAGAGAATGATGAAAAGCGGCGTCAGGATCGACTGGAACGGGATCATCAAGGTGGCGATGATCAGGATGAACAGCACGTTCTTGAACGGGAATCGGTAGCGCGAGAAGCCGTAGCCGGCGAGCAGGCTGATCGCCACCGTGAGCACCACCGTCGCGACCGAGACGATCAGCGAGTTCAGCATATGATGCCAGATGCCGGCACCGAACGTGTCGAGTGTCCGGTAGGCATCGACGCTGAATTCGCTGATGCCGGTGAGCGGCCATGGCGGCAGCGCCGTTTCGCTGCGCGGGCGAAACGAGGACATGAGCATGATCGCAAACGGCGCCAAGAAGAAGAAGACGATCGCGGCACCAGCGACATGATAGCTTGTGGCGCGCCTTGCATTGCGGCGGGCGCGAAGGGCTGTGCGGCCGGTCATGGACGATCCTCCCCAACCTTGAGCAGCCAGAGCTGCACGATGCTGAGCGCCACCAGGATGACGAGCAGCGCGATGGAAAGAGCCGCGCCGTAGCCGAGATTGAACGACACGAAGGACTGATTGAAGATGTAGTAGACGATCGAGATCATGCGGTTTTGCGGTCCACCTGATGTCATGATGTAGAACTGGTCGAAGGCGAGGATCGATCCGGTGACCGACAGGATGAGCGCGAGCGCCATGGTTCTGCGCATCAAGGGCAGCGTCAGGTGGCGGAAGCGCTGCCAGGCTCCGGCGCCATCGATGCGCGCAGCTTCGGTCAGCTCCGAGGGAATGCCCTGAAGGCCGGTCAGAAGAATGATCATCGTGAAGCCGGCGACCTTCCACACGACCATGACGATGATCGTCAGGAAGGCGCTGTCAAAGGTCGCAAGCAGGTTGCGCCGCCCTTGGGTGAGGCCCAGCATTTCGAAGACGGGCGAGAACAAGCCGCTATCCACGTTCGCAAGCCAGACCCAAAGAAGCGACGCCGAAGCCAGGCCGATGACCACGGGGAGGAAAACAATCGTTCGATACGCCGACACGAAGCGGCGCGGCTTGTCGACGAAAAAGGCAAGGGGAAACGCCAGCGCGAAGATCGCGATCGTGACAACAAGCGTGTATTGCGCGGTGAAGCCGAGCGATGTCCAGAAACGCGGATCGTTGAACATGCGCGTGTAGTTGCCGATGCCGATCCAGCGCGGCGATCCCATGAGCGGCCAGCGGTGCAGGCTCATCCAGACGGTGAACAGCAGCGGCAACACGAAGAACACGGTCACCAGGGCGATTGCGGGCGCGATATAGGCAACGCCCCGCCAGCCCCCTCTCCGCCGCCGCCTGCGCTTCGGAGAGACGGAGATGATTTCAGTCGTCATCTTTGATCTCGTTCTATTTTGGGGAATGACAGGACGGGATCGGGTCGCGATCCCGTCCTGAAGCATTATTGCGCGCTGTCGATGATCGACTGCATGTCGGCCTGGCCGTTGGCGAATGCGCCGTCGACATCATCGCCGAACATGGCGGCGTTGATGAATTGCGACCACGGGCTGTTCGGGCTGTTGATCAGGTCGTTGAACTGCAGCGTGTAGGGCGTCTTGGCGACCTTGATCGCTTCGGCGGCCACGAGCAGGCGCGGATCCTGTCCCTTCAGGACCTGCTCGGCGATATCGGTGCGCGTCGGCAGACTGCCGTTCTTGGCCATGATCGTCTGCCCCTCCTCGGAATAGACGAACTCCAGGAACTTCTGGATCTGGCTGACATGCGGCGTGCCCTTGGTAACGACGATATTGTCGCCACCGGCAAAGGAGGACGGCTTGCCGTCGACGCCGGGGATCATCGCCACGCCGAAGTCGAGCTCCGGATGCTGCGTGATCATCGTGCCGATGGCGAAAGCGCCGAGGCTCTGCTGGCCGATCTTGCCGCCGAGGAACTTCAGAAAGTCCACACCGTTATCGGTCGCGGCACTGGCAGGCACGGCGCCCGACTTGACGATCGTACGATAGTCTTCGACGGCCTTTCGCATCTGGGGAATATCCAGTGTCGCGGTCTTTCCATCCTCAGAGAGGATATCCGCGCCGGCACCCCACACGAGAGGTGCGAATGTAAAGATCATGCAGCCGCCACAGCCGCCGCCCGAGAAATAGAAGCCCGCATTATCGGCACCGAGCTTATGGATTTTCTCGGCATTGGAAGCGATCTCTTCCCATGACGCAGGGGCTTTTTCCGGATCGAGGCCAGCCTGTTTATACAGGCCCTTGTTCCAGGCGAAGACGGAGGTCTCGACCAGAAGCGGCAGGCCGTACACCTTGCCCTCATAGGTGCCCTGCTTGACATGCGCGGGCGCCAGCGCGTTGAAGTAGCTCAGCGACTTGGCGAAATCCGTCATGTCCTCAAGCTGGCCTGCGGAGGCGAAGGACGGGGTGTAGATCAGGTCCAGCGAGATCGCGTCTGGCGCCTGCCCGCCAGCAACCGCGGTGGCGTATTTCTGGACCATCTGGTCCGAGGGGATTTCGGTGAGTTCGACCTTGTCGGGATTGGCCGCGTTGTAGGCGTCGATCACCGCCTTGAAGGCGCCGCCGCCGCTGCCCGAACGCACCCACATGCTGACGGTTTCGGCGGATGCCGCCGAGGCCAGGAACATCGACAGCAATGCCGTCGCTGCAAGCATTCTCTTATGCATGATTTCCTCCAATCATTGGGGCAACCGCGCCCCGCCTCCCTTTAGATTTCCCGGTTTCCACCACAGGACTGGCGAATAACGAGCTTGCATGGAAGCTTGCGCAGACCGGGCTCGACAATTCGGCCCTCGGCAAGATCCAAGATCGTCAGCCCGGCCGTTCGGCCGAGCTCCTTCAAATTCATGTCGACCGTCGTCAACGCCGGCCGCGTCTGGTCGGCGAAGATCTCCCAATTGTCGAAACCGATGATCGACACATCCTCGGGCACGCGAACGCCTCGTTCGCGCAAGGCATCCACCACGCCCCTTGCAATCTGATCGTTGCCGCAGAAGATACCGTCAGGCGTCGGCTTGTCGTCGCCCCAAAGAATGGCAACGGCCTCATGCCCCCAGGCCTCCGTCCATGCGCCGTGCACGACGAGCGCATCCGGGCCGACGGCCTGGCGAAAGGCATCGGCGCGCTCTACAGCCGAGACGAAACTGTCGGGACCCGTCACATGGACGATCCTTTTACGCCCGACCTTGCGAAGCCGCTCGACGGCGAGCCGCGCGCCATCTGAATCATCCGCCGTCAGCACGACGCTTCCCGGCACGCCCTCGGTGAAGGCGTACACAACGGGCACCGGCAGGCCAGCGAGATCGACCGGGAGAGACCTGTCGATCCGCTTGCCCGTCGCGATGATGCCATCCACCTGCTTATCCAGCATGGCGTCGACATGAACCTTGGCGAGTGCTGGATCATCCTCGATGGCGCAGAGAAAAACCGAGACGCCATGATCGACCAGCGCTTCGGAAATTCCGGACATCACCGGCAACGTAAAACGGCCGTAGGTATCGTTGGTGAGGAGCCCCACAGTGAAACTTCTGTTGAAGAGAAGGCTGCGGGCCAATGCATTCGGCCGGAAGCCGACATCGGCTGCGATCGACTTGATCTTCTCGCGCGTCTCCGACGCCATCCGGCCGGTATCGTTCAGCGCCTTCGACACGGTCGAAACGCTGACGCCCGCAGCCTTGGCGACGTCATGAATTGTGACACGGTTGCTCCGAGCGACCACGCGATCTCCTCCTTCTCGCGGAGGTGAGAAAAGCGTTTCTCAAATGCAAAGTCAACGTGAGAAAACGTTTTCTCATTATTTTCCCAAGTTCGCGGGATCAAGCAAGCGTGAGTTGGCGGGACGAAAACGAAAAACGGCGGCACCGAGGCGGGGAGAACGTCGCCTGGGTACCGCCGTTTGTGCGCCTTGGGCTGGAGGGGCCGGATGGGCGCGGGAGAAGATGGGCTCTCCATGGTTCGGCAATGCGAACCGGAAAAATGGGCGGTGGCCCGGCTAAAAGCCACCGCGGGGGAGGATCAATCGTAGAGAACGGCCGAAACCTTCGGGTCGCTCAGATTGCTCTTGTCGTACCAGTAGAAGCCGGTGTCGATGACCTTGTCGAGCTTCTCGCCCTTGATCGCCTTGGCGAGCGAATCCACGACGCATTCACCGATCCCGACAGGGTTCTGGGTGATCGCGCCATATTCGGTCCCGTCCGCGATCGCGGCCCTCTGCTGCTTGCCGGAGTCAAAGCCGATGGCGATGATCTTCGCCTTGCTTTCGCGCGCCGCCTGCAGGAGGCCGATCGCCGAGCCTTCGTTGGAGGCGAAGATGCCCTTGATCTCGGGGTGCGCGGCAAGCATGGCCTTGGCGCTTTCGGTTGCCACCAGTGGGTCGCCGCCGTACTGAATGTCGACGATCTTAATGTCGGGATATTTGCTCTCGATCTGGTTCTTGAAGCCGTCGCGACGCTGAATGCCGGTCTGGCTGGTCTGGTCGTGGACGAGCATGCCAATCTCGCCGGCCTTGCCGACGGCTTCCGCCATCTTGTCGGCGGCGGCGGCGGCGGCCTTCAGGTTGTCGGTCGAGCAGGTCGCGAGCGGCAGATCGCTGTCGACGCCGGAATCGAATGCGACGATCGGGATGCCGGCTTCATGCGCCTTCTTCAGGAGCGGCACTTCCGCCTGCGAGTCCAGCGCTGCGAAACCGAGGCCCTGCGGCTTCTTGGCGATCGCGGCGTTCAGCATGTCAATCTGCTTGTCGATCATGGCTTCCGTTTCCGGCGCCTCGAAGGTGATGGTGACGCCATTCTTCTTCGCCGACTGCTCGGCGCCCGATTTCACGGCCTGCCAGAACTGATGCTGAAATCCCTTCGAGATGATCGCGAAGTAGGGTTCCTGCGCGAAGGCGGGCGCGGACAGAGCCGAAGCGAGGCTGAGCGCGGCGATTGCGGTTTTCATTTTCATTGCATGTCTTCCTCCGTTGATGGTTGCCGCCCTCCTCCGGGCGGCGAAATTGGTATCCAAACAGTCAGAAATCCCCTGTGCTGCTCCCTTCCCTGCTTAGTTTTTCTTGCGCAGCATCATGTCGACGAAGACGGCAACGATGATGATGATTCCGGTGACGACGATCTGCCATTCCTGCGCCACGCCCATGATGCGCAGGCCGTTGTTCAGGACCGACATGATGAAGGCGCCGATGATGGTTCCGAGCACCGTTCCGCGGCCGCCGCTGAGCGAGGTGCCGCCGATGGCGACAGCCGCGATGGCATCGAGCTCATAGCCCTGGCCGAGCGCCGGCTGCGCGGAGTTGAGACGCGAGGCGATGAGAAGTCCGGCGATGCCGCAGACGAGACCGCCGAGCGCATAGGTGACGATCTTCCAGCGGTCGACATTGACACCGGAAAGACGCGCCGCTTCCTCATTGCTGCCGAGCGCGAAGATGTAGCGGCCAAGCAGCGTCCGGTTGAGGATGATCGAGGCGATGATGGCGACGACGAAGAGGATAAGCACGCCGTTCGGAATTTCGAGACCCGGAACGATTTGACCCACGAAGGAGTCGATCGAGATCATCGGGAAGTTCGGCGTGTCGTTGAAGTAGATCGGCTTGACGCCCGAGATGACCAGCGACAGCCCCTTCAGGATCAGCATCATGCCGAGCGTGGCGATGAAGGGCGGGATCTTGAACTTGGCGATGACGATGCCGGAGATGGCGCCGCAGAAGGCGCCGGTCAGCAGCGCGCCGATGATGCCGAGCGGCATCGGCAGGCCGAGAAAGGTCAGAAGCACGCCGGTTATGACCGAACAGAAGGTCATCAAGGTACCGACCGAAAGATCGATGCCGCCGGAGACGATGACGAAGGTGCAGGCGACGGCAAGCACGCCGTTGACCGCGGTCGCCTGCATGATGCCGATCAGGTTGCCCTGCGTGAGAAAGTTGTTGGTGGCGATGCTGAAATAGGCGAGGAGCGCGATCAGCACGACGAAGGCGACCGCCTTCTGCAAGGCCGCGGCCGAGAAGAAGCTCGACTTGTGAGCGGCGGTGGGTTGAAAGGTTGCGTCTGTCATGTTCGTGTTCCCTTTACGCGGCCGTTACCTGGCGCCGTGTCGCCAGGGTCATGATCGCTTCTTGTGTCGCGGTATTGCCATCGAGTTCGCCGGTGATCCGGCCTTCGCACATCACCACCACGCGGTGGGACAGACGCAGGATTTCCGGAAGTTCCGAGGAGATCACGATGATCGCCTTGCCCTGTGCAGCCAGCTTCTGGAGCAGCGCGTAGATTTCAGCCTTCGCGCCGATATCGATGCCGCGCGTCGGTTCGTCGAAGATGAGAATGTCGCAATCGCGCAGCAGCCACTTGGCGATAACCACCTTCTGCTGGTTGCCGCCCGAGAGCAGCCGGGTTTCCTGCTCCACCGAGGGGGTCTTGACCTTGAGCGTCTTGACGTATTCGGCCGAGACCTTCTCCAGCGCGCCGTCGCGCATGAAGACGCCGCCCCAGGTGAAGCGCGGCCAGGAGGCCATGGTGACGTTGTCGCGGACCGACATGCGGGTCACGATACCGAAATGCTTTCTGTCTTCGCTGAGATAGGCGATGCCGAGGCGGACCGCATCCTGCGGGCTGCGAATGGCGGCGCGCTTGCCGTGAACGTGGACCTCACCGGATTCCAGAGGATCGGCGCCAAAGATCGCACGCGCCACTTCGGTTCGCCCTGCCCCCATAAGGCCGGCGAAGCCCAGGATTTCGCCCTTTCGGAGCGTGAAGCTCACGTCGCGGATCACGTTTCCTCGGTTGAGGCCGACGGCGCGCAGCACCTCTTCCTCGCTTGAAACGCCCTCGGCGCGCGTGGCATCGGCCAGTTCGCGGCCTACCATGAGCGAGATCACCTTCGACATCGGTGTCTCCTTGGCAGGAAGCGTCTCGATGTACTGGCCGTCGCGCATGATGGTGATGCGGTCGGCGATGCGCATGACTTCGTCCATCTTGTGGGTGATGTAGACGATGCCGACGCCCTGTGACTTCAGGTCCTCGATGATGGCGAACAGGTGATCAACCTCGGTCTCATTCAGCGCCGAGGTCGGCTCGTCCATGATGAGCACTTTGGAATCGTAGGACAACGCCTTGGCGATTTCGACCAGCTGCTGGCGCGCGACGGTGAGATCGCCGACTTCGACCTGCGGATCGATATCCACCTTCATGCGCTTGAAGAGGGCTGCCGCCGCCTTGTTCATCGCCGTTTCATCGACGAACATGCCAAGGCCAATGCGCGGCTCACGGCCGATGAAGATGTTTTGCGCGGCGGTCAGGTGGTTCATCAGGTAGAGTTCCTGATGAATGATGCTGATGCCCTTTGCCTGCGCCGATTTCGGCCCATGCAACGAGACCGGCGCGCCTTCGAGGATGATCTCGCCGGCGTCTGGCTGATAGACGCCGGTCAGGATCTTCATCAGCGTGGATTTTCCAGCCCCGTTCTCGCCCATCAGGGCATGGACTTCGCCGCGAGCGAGATCGAACCGGGCACTGCGCAGGGCATGAACGCCGGGGAAGGATTTTTCTATGCCGCGCGCCGCGATAAGCATCGCGGGCGTCCTTGGTTCAACATCTTCACTCATAAGCTTCTCCTCTGCCGACCGGGCACGGAACCGCGATCTCCGGTGTGAGCGGAGTGGTCGACAGTCTTAGAAAAAAGGGGTTCAGTCGTCGTTCGGCGGTGGGCTAGCGATGCCCTCGCGAAGCGAGCGGGCAGGATTGCCGCATGGCAGAACTCTTTCGAGCAACGGCGTCGCGGTTACGAAATTGCGTGAAGATGCTGGGACAGCCAGCGGCGGGACAGTCTTGCCGCCTTGCGTTCTTGTCGATGCCGAACATCATGTCCTCCCTCCAAATCGTGAAGCGGGGCACTGGAGCACGCCCGCCGCGTGAAACAGCGGCGCGACCTCCTTCGCTTCCGTGTTCACTTTTCTGGCTGGTAAGGGTGATGCGAGGGGCCGCGCCTGACAATGAGAGAAATGATACTTTTGCATCAAATTGGGATGCACCGGCGGTTGCAAATCACTCGAGCCGGACGTTTTCGCGGATGAAAATCTGTGGTCGTTGGGGTGGCGTGATGTCTTCCTCCGCGAAGCGGCCGGCATGGTGGAGCTGGATTTCGATCGCCCGCCGGGCGTCCATGAAGGGCTCGCGATCGATGATCGCATCGACAACGCCATCGTCCATCAACGCCACCCGCTCCGGGGTTACCGTGTGGGTGATGACGCAGACGGACTGGTCCTTTCCGATCGCCTTCAGCTCCTCGGCCAGAACCGGGTTTCCCACCGACATGTTGTAGACGCCGCGCAGGTCTGGATGCCGGCGCAGCAGAGCGCGAAAATCCTTGCGGATGTTTTCCTGCTCATAGCTCTGGAACGTCTCGACCACCCGACAGCTCGGATAATTCTGGCCGACAATATCGCGGAAGCCGACCGCGCGCTGGTCGTGCTCTAGAAGCTGGTGAAGGCCGACGATGACGACCACATCGCCACCGGCGTCACCAAGGAAACGCCCCATGAGCGCTCCCGCCGTGCGCCCCTCCTGGATGGCGTTCGATCCGACATAATCGATGCGGCCGGTGCCGGGCAGGTCGGACGCCACGGTGACGACGGGAAGCTTGCGCGACAATTCCTCCACCTTGGTCGTCACCTGCGGGTCGTCGAACAGGATGACGACGAGGCCGTCGCACTCGGCGGCGGCTCTGGCCAGCGTCTTGATCGCCGCGTCGGCCTTGATTTGCTCGAAATACCAGAAGGTGACGCGGATATTGTAGCGCTTGTATTGCTGCGCGGCGCGAACGAAGCCTTCGCGCAGCTTCACATAATACGAATTCACATTGTTCTGCAGCACCACGCCGATCCGCAAAATGCGCGTCGGGATCATGCTGAGCGCGCGGTCGACGCCGAGCGCCTTGGCGGTTTCGATGACCAGCTGCTCGGTCTTCGGCTTCACGCCGCCACGACCGTTCAGCACCCTGTCGACAGTGATCCGGCTAACGCCGGCCGCCGCCGCGACGTCCTCCATGCTCGGCTTTCTCGCCACGGAACATCCTCCCTCGCTCCATTCCCCGGACCTTAGCGAATGATGCAATTGCGTCAATATCGACGTTGCGCCAAGCCGTCGGCGGACGGATATTCTTGTCATGTTCGGAGGAAGAGGCGCCGTGCGCCTGAACAGGAAGCATCGAAATCATGACTGATCCATCCCATCCCGCTGTGTCGTCTGCACGCACCGTCCGCGTTGCGGTTATCGGAGCCGGGCGCATCGGCGAGGTTCACCTCTCCAACCTGACGCGCAGAGTGCGCGGCGTGGAGGTGACCGGCGTATTCGACGCTGACGCCGCGCGCGCCGAGACACTGGCAAGCCAGTATGGCGTTGTCGCGCGGCGCAGCCTGGAAGCGCTGTTTTCGGAGGGCGCGCCCGAGGCGGTGGTGATCGGTTCTCCCAGTGCACTCCACCTGGAGCATGTGAAGCTTGCGGCGCGGGCCGGCCTGCATATCCTGTGCGAGAAGCCGCTCGCGCTCGACGAAGAGGGAATTGCCGAAGCCATTCGCGTTTGTGCCGACAAGGGTCGTCTGCTGCAGATCGGCTTCAACCGGCGCTTCGACGCCAATACCGTGGCGATGCGCGAGGCCGTTCAGTCGGGCAGCATCGGGCAGGTTCGCTCGATCCGCATCACCTCCCGCGATCCCTGGCCGCCATCGATCGACTATGTGCGCTCGTCCGGCGGCATGATCATGGACATGACCATTCACGACTTCGACCTCGCCCGCTTTCTATCCGGCGACGAAGTGGTCGAAGTATCGGCATTCGGCGGCTGCGTGATCGACCCCGAGATCGGCAAGGCCGGCGATATCGATATCGCGACGATCATGCTAAAATTCCGCTCCGGAGCAATCGGCACCATCGAGAACACCCGCGCCACGCCCTATGGCTACGACCAGCGCGTCGAGGTTCTGGGGTCAGACGCATCGCTGGAGAGCGAGAACATGACGCCTGCCCGGGTTGTCACGCGATCGGCGCAGGGACAGACTCAGCCCAACCCGCTGCCGTTCTTCCTGCAGCGCTACGAAGGCGCGTTTTCCGGCGAGCTTCAGGCCTTTGTCGACGCGGTTCGCGAGGGACGGCCGGTCGCTGTTTCGGGCGAGGATGCTCTTTCAGCACACCGGATCGCCCAGGCGGTGCAGCGCTCGCTCGCAACGGGCCAGCCGCAGCGGGTCGAGGCCTAGATCAAGATGACGACGGCGGGCCTGAGGAGGATCCGCCGGCTTTAGAAAGACAGTATCGGCCCGCCTTTCGCGGGCTCAATATCTCGGCGAACGCCGAGCCTAGTGAGGAGGCACATCATGAATTGGGTATCGGCCTGTCGCCTTGACGACATCGAACAGGAAGGCGTCATACGCTTCGACCATGGCGGTCGCACCTATGCGGTCTATCGCTCACCTGAAGACGAGGTCTTCTGCACCGACGGCCTCTGCTCGCACGAGGCCATCCACCTCGCTGATGGCCTTGTGATGGATTACGAGATCGAGTGTCCCAAGCACTCGGGCGCCTTCGACTATCGCACCGGCACGCCGCGCCGGCCGCCGGCCTGCAAGAGCCTCAACACCTACCAGGCGAAGATCGAAGCAGGCGAAGTCCTGCTCGCCATCCCCGCCTGACAGCCAGCGAACCGGTCGTACGGAGACAGCCATGTCCTCTATCGTTATCATTGGCGCCGGCGAGTGCGGCGGACGTGCCGCGCTGCAGCTGCGCGAGCGCAATTTCGACGGCACGATCACGCTTGTGGGCGCCGAAACGCTTCCCCCCTACGAGCGGCCGCCGCTGTCGAAGAACGGTATCCTCGAGGGCGCCGATCCGAAGTTCATCATGGATGCCGATGGCTACAAGGAGCGCGCTATAGACGTTCGCCTGGGCGCCGACGCGATCGGAATCGACCGATCGAGCAAGACCGTCGAGCTTTCGGATGGAACCAAGCTCGCCTATGACAAGCTGCTGCTTGCAACCGGCGCCCGCCCACGTCCGCTTCCCGGCATTGCCGAACGATCAGAGCGCGTGCTGACGCTTCGCACCCATGCCGATGCGCTGGCGATCAAGCGGTATCTGCACGAGGGTAGCCGGCTTTCGATTGTCGGCGGCGGCTTCATCGGCCTCGAGCTCGCGGCTATAGCGCGCGGCCTTGGCGCTACCGTCACCCTGATCGAGGGTCTGCCACGCATCCTCTCGCGCGGCGTGCCCGAGGATATCGCCCATGCGGTCGCATCGCGCCACAAGACGGCAGGTGTCGAGATCCTGTGCGAGAGCCGGATCGAGACCTTCGAGATTGGTGCCGACGGCGTCTCGATCAACCTTACCGGCGGCCGGACGATCGATGCCGACATCGCGGTGATCGGCATCGGCTCGATCCCGAATATCGAGCTCGCGGAAAAAGCGGGGCTGACGATCGAAAACGGCATCATGGTTGATGACCACCTCAGGACCACCGACCCCGATATTTTCGCCGCCGGCGACTGCTGCTCCTTCCCGATCCCGGTTTATGGCGGGCGGCGCGTTCGGCTTGAATCCTGGCGCAGCGCCCAGGAGCAGGCCATGCTCGCAGCAGCCAATCTCATGGGCGCGGACGAGCGGATCACCGCCGTTCCGTGGTTCTGGTCTGATCAATACGACCTGACGCTTCAGGTGGCAGGGCTTGCCGAAGGCGCCGTCACCTCCGTTCGCCGCGAGGTCGGCGAGGGCGCCTTCATCATCTTCCAGATCGGTGCCGACGGGCGGCTGCTTTCGGCGAGCGGCATTGGTCCGGGCAATGGCATCGCCCGCGACATCCGGTTGGCGGAAATGCTGATCGCCTCGGGCAAGACCGTCGATCCGGCGGCGCTCGCGCATGCCGACGTCAAGCTGAAGTCGCTGCTGGCGGCCTGATCCCGCTCCACCTCTGGCTCGGCTCGGGCCCCGACCTTGTATCAACCGCCGCCCTTCCGGGGTCGGCTGCAATTGGATATTCCCATGAAGTCTCATGTTCTTACCGTCACCTGTCAGTCCACGCGCGGCGTCGTCGCGGCCATTGCCGGGTTCCTCGCCGACAAGGGCTGCAATATCATCGACAGCTCGCAGTTCGACGATCTGGAGACCGGCCTCTTCTTCATGCGGCTGACCTTCGCCAGCGAGGCGGGCACGCCGATCGAGGAGATCGTCACAGGCTTCGAGCCGATCAGGAAGACCTTCGACATGAGCTGCGAGTTCCACGACAGCAGCGCCAAGATGAAGGTGCTGTTGATGGTCTCGCGCTTCGGCCATTGTCTCAACGACCTGCTTTATCGCTGGAAGATCGGCGCGCTGCCGATCGATATCGTCGGCGTGGTCTCCAACCACTTCGATTACCAGAAGGTCGTGGTCAATCACGATATCCCCTTCCACCATGTCAACGTGACCAAGGCCAACAAGCCGCAGGCGGAGGCTCGCCTGCTCGAGGTGGTCGAGCAATCCGGCGCAGAGCTGATCGTTCTCGCCCGCTACATGCAGGTGCTCTCGGATGCCGCCTGCGAGAAGATGTCGGGGCGGATCATCAACATTCATCACTCCTTCCTGCCGTCTTTCAAGGGCGCAAACCCCTACAAGCAGGCTTTCGAGCGCGGCGTGAAGCTGATCGGCGCCACTGCGCATTACGTCACCGCCGATCTCGACGAAGGTCCGATCATCGAGCAGGACGTCGCCCGCATCACCCATGCGCAGTCGGCACCGGACTATGTCTCGATCGGCCGTGACGTCGAGAGCCAAGTGCTGGCACGCGCGATCCACGCCCATATCCACCACCGGGTGTTCGTGAACGGCAACCGCACGATCGTCTTTCCGGCGAGCCCCGGTTCCTACGCGTCGGAACGCATGGGATAAGCGATCGCAGCACCTCTGTGATGATGCAAAAGTATCATCATAGGCTTTGCCTCCAGCCGATGCTGGGGGCACGATAGAGCATCAAAGGCGCGTGCGTCCGCAAGGAGGCGGAGGCACTCCCCGCCGGAGACAATCCGGCTTTACCCAATCAATGACGCATGCGGGAGGCAAGTCATGGACGATTCAAAATTCGGCAAGAGAGACAAAAGAGGCCATTGGACGCCGAACGGCGTGCTGACGCCCGCACCGGTCTTCGTCCTGCCGCCAAATCCTCTGAAATTCCTGAAGTGGCTGCCGAACTACTTCTTTCCGTGGAACGCCTTCTTCATGGTCACCGCGGCGATCTTCTGGTTTTTCCTGACGCCGGGGACCGAGACGACGAAGACCTTCTCCGTCGGCTGGATCGCGCTCATCTTCGCGCGCAACCTCGCGGCGTTTTTCCTGTTCTATGGTGTCATCGAACTGCGGCTCTACAAGCTTCGCCGCCAGGAAAACCGCTTCAAGTACAATCCCAACTTCCCGGCCGACAAGAAGAACACCGTCTTCCTATTCGGCTCGCAGGCCTATGACAGCATCATTCGCGGCGTCGGCACCGGCGTTACGATCTGGACCGCGATCGAGGTCGTGACGCTCTGGGCATTCGCGAACAACTACGTGCCGATGGCGAACTTCCACGACAATCCGGTCTGGCTTGCCTGCATCGTGCTCTTCGTGCCTGTGTTCCACGAAGCCTACTTCTTCGCGATCCACCGCGCGCTGCACATTCCGGCACTCTACAAGTTCGTGCATTCGGTGCACCACAACTCGGTCAATCCATCGCCCTGGTCATCGCTTGCCATGCACCCGGTCGAGCATCTGCTCTTCTTCGGTGAAGCGCTGATCCATCTGGTGATCTTCTCGCATCCGCTCGTCGCCATCTACAATCTGCATTCGCTGGCGCTCGGCGCGGTGGTCGGCCATGTCGGCTTCGACAAGATCGAGGCGGGCGAGGAAGGCGGGCTCGATACGCACGCCTATGCCCACTACCTCCACCACAAGTATTTCGAGGTGAACTACGCCGACGGCCTGATCCCGTTCGACAAGTGGTTCGGCACCTGGCACGACGGCACCAAGGATGGCGATGAAGCGATGAACGCGCGCTGGCAGAAGAAGCTGCAACGCGAGAACGCCCGCAAGGAAGCGCAGGAAGGCAACCAGGCATGACCCGTGCATTGACCGTAGCCGATCTGCGCGCGCTCAAGGGCAAGCGTCAATTCCTGACCATGCATGTCGATAGCCCGGCGGAGGCAGCCGCCGCCGCCGAGGCCGGCATAGAGATGTTCACCTGCGAGGTGGATGAGCAGCTGCCGAGGATACGCAAGGCAGCCCCCACAGCCTTCATCCAGGCAGCCCATGTGCAGGGCGCCATCCACGATGAATCGAGCGCCATCCGCGAAGGTTTTCGCGCGCTCGATCTCGGCGCCAGCTGCATCTACTTCGCCGGCTCGCTGCGCCTGCTGGAAGCGATGGCCAAGGAGGGCATTCCCGTCAGCGGCCATGTCGGCCTCGTGCCGCGCTGGGCCACGTGGACGAATTTCCGCTCGATCGGCAAGACGCCTGAGGAGGCGGCCTCGATCTATCGCCGGGTGAAGGATTATGAGCAGGCCGGCGCCTGGGCGGTCGAGATGGAGGTCGTGCCGGTCGCGATCGCCGAATGGATCACGCGCTCGACGCCGCTGATCACGCTTGGAATGGGCTGCGGCGCCGTCTGCGATTCCCAGTATCTGTTCTCCTGCGACGTGCTGGGAACCGGCACGAGCCGCGTGCCGCGCCACGGCAAGCAATATGCCGATCTCGCCGCCGAGGAAGCGCGCCTGCAGGAACTGCGCGTGAAAGCGTTCCAGGCATTCGCCGACGATGTCCGCGACCGGAAATATCCCGAAACCCGCCATGAGGTTCATGTCGGCGAAGAGGTCCTGGCAGCCGCCAAGACGCTCGTTTGAGGTGACCGGGCAGACGACAACGTCGTCTGCCCTTCCCACCCGACTTTCCCATAATTCTCTTCCCAACGAGGTCTTCGATGGCTGCTCGCCTGATCGACGGTCGGCAATCCGCCGCCGCCGTCATCCAATCCGTGAAATCCGCGACCGAGGCTTTGGGTGATCGCGCCGGCGTGACCCCGGGGCTGGCGGTGATCATCGTCGGCGACGATCCGGCGAGCCACGCCTATGTCGGCGCCAAGGGGCGGATGGCCAAGGACTGCGGTTTCACTTCTATCCAGCACTCGCTTCCGGCGACGTCGACGCAGGACGAAATCGCAGCCCTCGTTGCAAGCCTGAACGAGGATGAGGTCGTGCACGGCATCCTCGTGCAACTGCCGCTGCCGTCGCATCTCGATGCCGAGAAAATCACGCAGTCGGTCCGGCCGGAGAAGGATGTCGATGGCTTGCACGTCGTCAATGCCGGCAAGGTCGCGACCGGCGATCTCGATGGAGGACTGATTTCCTGCACGCCCGCCGGCGCCATGGTGCTCGTTCGCGGCGTCCATGGCGGCGATCTCTCGGGGCTCAGCGCCGTCGTCATCGGCCGGTCGAACCTCTTCGGCAAGCCGATGTCGGCGCTTCTGCTTGCCGCCAATGCGACCGTGACCACCGCGCACTCCCGTACGAAAGACCTGCCGGCGCTCTGCCGCACGGCGGATATTCTCGTGGCGGCGGTCGGTCGGGCGCGGATGGTCGGCAGGGATTGGGTGAAGCCTGGAGCAACGGTGATCGATGTCGGCATCAACCGCGTGCCGATGGAGGGCAATGCCGATGGCAAGACCCATCTCGTGGGCGACGTGGCATTCGAGGACTGCAGCGAGATCGCGGACGCGATAACGCCGGTTCCCGGCGGCGTCGGGCCGATGACGATCGCCAAGCTGATGGCCAATACGGTGATCGCGGCATACCGCTCGAAGGGCATTGAGCCGCCGCGCTTCTGATGGCGCGGGACGGTCCTTATCCCCGCGAGTGCCCGCCATAACGCCGGTCTCACCAAAAGTTGTAGATGATATCGTCGTCAGCCTTCGTCCGTCCAATCAACCCGGTTGCTAAAAAACCATAATTGCTCCACCTACATTGTAGACAAACGCGAGCAGTCGGAATTGGATCAGAGCTTGATGCGCATTAAATACGGTTTCCTCGGCATTCTCCTGGCGATTGCGCCCACGGCCCATGCGCTGGACATGGGAGCGGTGCCGGTTCTGGCGCCGCAAAAGCAGCAGGAACAGGCGGCCCAGCTGAGCGCGCAATTCTTGACGCGCTACAGCTATCGGCCGGTCGCGCTCGACGACAGCCTCTCCGTCAAGATCATGGATCGCTTCATCAAGTCGCTCGATCCGGATCGGATGATCTTCCTGCAGTCGGACATCAACACCTTCATGGCCGACAGCACCAAGATCGACGACGCGATCAAGACGGAAGACCTGAAGCTCCCCTTCTCGATCTTCAACCTCTACGAACAGCGCATTGTCGATCGCATGACCTATGCCCGCGATCTCCTGACGAAGGGCTTCGATTTCACCGCGCAGGAAGACTACGCGCTGGTGCGCGACGACAAACCCTGGCCGCAATCCGAGGCCGAGAGCAACGATCTCTGGCGCAAGCGGGTGAAGGCCGACTGGCTGCGCCTGAAGCTCGGCGGCCAGACCGAGGCCACCATTCGCGACACGCTCGACAAGCGCTACAAGAACGCGCTCGAGCGCGCCTATAAATACAAGAGCGACGACGTCTTCCAGTCCTTCATGGACGCCTATTCGACGTCCATCGATCCGCATACCGACTACTTCGGCGCCACCGCATCGGCCGATTTCGATATTTCGATGAAGCTCTCGCTGGTTGGCATCGGCGCGGTTCTGCAGGAGCGCGACGATTACACCACGATCCGCGAACTCGTTCCGGGCGGCCCGGCGCAGCTTTCCGGCAAGCTTGCGGTCGGCGACCGCATCACCGGTGTGGGCCAGGGCGCCGACGGTCCGATCAAGGAAGTGATGGGCACGCGCCTCGATGAAGTCGTGCAGTTGATCCGCGGCGAGAAGGATTCGATCGTCCGCCTGGATATCCTGCCCGCCGATGCCGGCGCCGATGGTGGTCATCGCGTCATCAGCCTCGTGCGCGACAAGATCAGCCTCGACAAGCAGGCAGCCAAGAAGGCCGTTCTGCCGGTCAAGGATGGCGACGTCACCCGCAAGATCGGCGTGATCACGCTGCCGGCCTTCTACGAAGACTTCGAAGCCCGCCGAAAGGGCGATAAGGATTACAGAAGCGCCAGCCGCGACGTCGCCAAGCTGCTGACCGAACTCAAGCAGGAGAAGGTCGACGGCGTGCTCATCGACCTGCGCAACAATGGCGGCGGTTCGCTCGCCGAAGCGATCGACCTCACCGGCCTGTTCGTCGGCAAGGGCCCGGTCGTTCAGCAACGCGGCGCCGATGGCAAGGTCGAGGTTCAAAGCGACGATCTGCCGACGCCGGCTTGGACCGGCCCCGTTGGCGTCTTGATCAATCGCGGCTCGGCTTCCGCTTCCGAGATCTTCGCGGCCGCCATCCAGGACTATGGTCGCGGCGTGATCATCGGCGAGCCGAGCTTCGGCAAAGGCACCGTTCAGACCGTGGTCAATCTCGACCAGGTGGCGCGCAACGACAAGCCGAAATTCGGCGAGCTGAAGCTGACGATCGCCCAGTTCTTCCGCGTCAACGGTGGTACCACGCAGCTACGCGGCGTCACCCCCGACATCGCCCTGCCCGGTCTCTCCGACCCGAAGACGTTCGGCGAAACCAGCTACGACAACGCGCTGCCCTGGGCGCAGATCAAGCCCGCCCGCTACAAGCAGGCCGGCAACCTCAAGGCGGAACTGCCGAAGCTGCAGGCCCTTCACGACAAGCGTGTTGAAACCGACCCGGACTTCCAGCGTCTTATCGAGGACGTTGCCGAATTGAAGGCGCAGCGCGACAAGGGCGTGATCTCGCTTAACGAAGCCGACCGCCGCAAGGAACTGACCGCGCGCGAAAACCGGCTGAAGTCGCGCGCACAGCTGGATGATGGCGTCGACACCACCAATGACGACGGCCTGCAATCCAACGAGCGCAGCCTGACGGCCGATATCGCGCTTGAGAATGCGCGCAAGAAGGCAAAGGACGTTCTCTTGAACGAGGCGACCGCGATCCTTTCCGATGCGGCGGGCCTGCAGGCGGGCGCTCGCTAAGGACGCCAAGACTGTTCAACTGAAAGGGCGGACGGCCAGGGTTTGGCCGTCCGCCTTGAAACCTCCCGAGCAGAGTATCGCTCGCCGACCGTTGCCGAGCGGCATCGCCCGCTAGCCCGTTCCCCCAACAGCATCCAAGGCATTCTTCAGCTCATCCAGCCCGTGTGGCTTGAGCAGCAGGACCGTCCTGGAACTATCGTCCATCTCGGGCTTCTTCTCCGAACCCGTCGCGAAAACGATGCCGATCTCAGGCCAGCGCTTACGCACCTCGCGACAGAAATCGTCACCGGACATGCCTGGAAGACCAAGATCGGTCACCAGCACATCGATCGGCTCGCTGCCAAAGAGCGGAAGCGCCTCCTCGGCGGATTCGGCCTCAAGCACCTCGTGGCCAAGCTCAACCAGCATGTCGGCGGTCGCCATCCTGATCAGCGCATTGTCCTCGACCAGAACCACGCGCAGCGCCTGTGATGCGGCGGGCGAGACGGGCGCGGGTATGGCTGCGATGGACGTGTCTTTTCTGCGCTCCGCGTTCTTCTGCGTTTCGTCGATGACATGCCGAATCTTGCGGGCGAGCGCCTCGCGTGTGTAGGGCTTCGACAAAAGCTGCACGCCGGGATCGAGCCGTCCGCCGTGGACGATGGAGTTTTCGGTGTAGCCGGAGGTGAAGAGCACGGCGAGGCCAGGCAGGCGCTCCTTCGCCTTCTTCGCCATCTCGCTGCTTTTCAGCGGTCCGGGCATGACGACATCGGTGAAGAGCATGTCGATGTGGATGCCGCTTTCGATGACCGAAAGAGCCGCTGCCGCATCGCCGGCCTTCAGAACGCGGTAGCCGAGTTCCTGCAGCATTTCGACGACAGTGGTGCGCACGCCCTCATCATCCTCGGCGACCAGAATGGTCTCCGGCCCACCCTCAACGGGCGCATGCGGATCGATGACCTGCAGGTCTTCCTGTTGCAGCGAACGCGGCAGATACATCTTCACGGTCGTTCCGTGTCCGACCTCGCTGTAAATCTTCACATGTCCGCCCGATTGCCGGACGAAACCATAGACCATGGAGAGGCCGAGCCCCGTCCCCTTGCCCTCCGGCTTCGTCGAGTAGAACGGCTCAAACACCTTGTCCAGAAGGTCGGAAGGTATGCCCGCCCCGGTGTCCGTTACCGAGATCGACACATACTGGCCGGGCACGACATCCTGGTGCTGCCGCGCATAGGCGTCGTCGACATAGGCGTTGCCGGCCTCGATCGTCAGATTGCCGAACCCTTCCATCGCGTCGCGGGCATTGATCGCGAGATTAAGGAGCGCGTTTTCGATCTGCATCGGGTCGACCAGCGTGTTCCACAAGCCGCCCGAGACGACCGTTTCCACCTCGACGCCTTCGCCGATCGTGCGCCGGATCATCTCGTCCATGCCGCGGATCAACCGGCCGGCATTGACCACGCGGGGATCGAGCGCCTGCCGGCGGCCGAAGGCGAGGAGCTGGGCCGCGAGCTTGGCGCCACGTTCCACGCCGGCCAGCGCGTTGGTGATCTTGCGCTGCGCCTTGTCGTTGCCGATAACATCGCGCGACAATAGCTGGAGATTGCCCGCCACGACCTGCAGCAGATTGTTGAAGTCATGGGCGACGCCACCGGTCAAGTTGCCGATTGCCTCCATCTTCTGGGCCTGCTGCAGGGCAAGCTCGGTGTTGCGAAGCGCGATCGCCGCCTCGCGCTCTTCCGTCACGTCGCGGCCGACCGCATGGATGGACGCGTCATAGGGAACCGCCGTCCAGGAAATGGTGCGATAGCTCTTGTCTTTAGCCTGGTAACGATTTTCGAAGGAGAAGGTCGTCGCGCCCTCGCTGAGCTTGCCGACTTCGGCCAGCGTCGTCGCCATATCCTCCGGATGGATGAAATCGAGGAACGACCGGTTGATGAGCTCGCTCTCCTCCCAATCGAAGACGGTCTTCCATGCAGGATTGACCGCCGTTATCTTGGCCTCGAAATCGGCGACCAGCATGATATCGGTCGACAGCCGCCACATCCGGTCGCGGTCGGCGGTGCGTTCGGCGACGCGCTGCTCGAGCGTTTCGTTCAGCGCCTCGAGCTTCGCGCGCGTCTCGCGCTGGTCCTCGATATCGGTGTTGGTGCCGATCCAACGGAAGACGCGGCCGTCCTCGTCGCGCGACGGCACCGCGCGTGCGATGTGCCATCGATAGGAACCATCGGCGCGCCTCAGCCTGAGGTCGGTTTCATAGGCCTCACCCGACGACAAGGCGGACCGCCAGCGGTCAGCCATGGCGGTGAAATCGTCGGGGTGGACGATCTTGGTCCAGGCGCCACCGTCGAGTTCGCCCGGTGCCGCACCGGCATATTCATAGACGCGCTCGTTGAACCAATCGAGCTGGCCATCGGGCCGCGCCGTCCAGACGTGATTGGGGATCGCTTGGGCCAGCGCGCGGAAGCGGGCCTCGCTTTCTCTCAGTTCGCGCTGGGCCTTGCGCCGGTCCGTCACGTCCTGCACGACGCCCACGAAGCGCAGTGGCTTGCCGCTGGCGTCGCGCTCAAACTCTCCCTTGCGGGCGATGACGCGCTTCTGGCCGTTATCGGCGCGGCGGATGCGATACTCGACATTCAAGGGCGAGGCGCCCGCCGCGCGCGTCCTGCCGTTGGAGCTGATCTCGCGGTCTTCCTCGACGATCAGCCCTTCCAGCGTTTCGATGCGGACGTCGCCGGCGTCCTCATATCCGTAGATCTTGCAGAACTCCGGCGTGGCGTTGAGCACATTGGTTTCGAGATCAAGCGAAAAGACGCCAACGCCACCGGCCTCCTGCGCCCGGCGCAGCCGCGCCTCGGCGTCGCTCAGCGCCTGCGCCGTCAGGTGTTCCTCCGTGCGATCGCGCAGAACCTTGACCAAGCCGACCGGTGTTCCGTCCTCGTCCCGGATCGGGCGGATCTCGCCATTGGCCCAGAAGCGTTCACCGGATTTGCGAACATGCCACCGGTCGTGATGGGCGTTGCCCTGTCTCAGTGCCGCGGCCATCGCCTCGCTCGCCTTGTCGGCTGCGCGATCCTCGGGCGTGAAGAGCAGTTGCCAATGCTTGCCGGCGACCTCGTCTTCGGTCCAGCCGAAGATGCGGCGCGCGCCCTCGTTCCAGCGCAGAATGATCCCATCAAGATCGAGCGCGAGAATGGCGTAGTCGATGGCGCCGTCCATGATCTGGCGGCTCTGCCGCTCGGATGCCCGCAGCCCCTCCTCGGCCGCGACGCGATCGGTCACGTCGGAGCCCTGAACGAAGACGCCGATGACGCTGCCATCCGGCTCCGTCACCGGCTGGTAGACGAGATCGACATATTTTCGCTCGACCGGATCGTCGGGCGAGACCTGTAGATCGACCGGCAGCGCCCGCCCCTCATAGGCGACGCCCGATGTATAGACCTGATCGAGCAGCTCGTAGTAGCCCTGCCCGCGCAGCTCCGGCAGCGCGTCGCGCACCGACATGCCGACGACATTACGCCCGCCGACAAGCTGGTTATAGGCCGCGTTGGTCAGCTCGAAGACATGATGGGGGCCGTGCATCATCGCGACGAAGCCGGGCGCCTGCTCGAACATGCGCCGCAGCCGCTCCTGCTCGCCATTGCGCCAGCGCTCGGCTGCCACCTTGGCGGTCGTCTCGACCACGATCGCGATCACCCCGCACGGACGACCGTCCTCATCCATAACGGGCGAATAATCGAGGTTCATGAAGACCTGTTCGGGCTTGCCTGTGCGGAACAGCGTCAGCTCCTGATCCTGATAGGCGAGCGTCTTGCCGGCCAATCCCACCTTCATGACATTGTCGTTGAAATCGGCGACCTCCGGCCAGCCCTCGCGCACCTTCGATCCCAGAAGCTGCGGATGCCGGCCGCCGGCGAACACCGAATAGGCGTCATTATAGATCATGACGCCGTCTTCGCCCCAGAGTGTCACGATCGGCACCGGCGATTGCAGAATGGTCGAGGTCGTGACCTTCACGGCGTTCGGCCAAAGCGCAAGTGGACCGAGAGAGGTCTCCTCCCAGTCGAAGCCGCGGATAAGCCGGGCGAGCTCGCCGTCATGGGCGAGAAAATCAAATTCATCAGGTTTCATGGACGTCGACCGGTTGCTCCCGCCAGTTATGTAGCGGAAACATCGACTTGGGGAAGTGGGGCGGAGCGCAACCCAGCGCTTTATGTTAGCGGCCGAACTGGGAGACAGGGGAAGACGACCACATTACTGGTTTCGGCGCTTGCCTTCGAGAAGGTCGAGAACCGAATTGGCGGCATCCATGACGTTGGTTCCGGGCCCGAACACCGCCGCGACGCCGTGCTCGGTCAGAAACGCATAGTCCTGCCGGGGGATGACGCCGCCGACGACGACGATGATGTTTTCGGCGCCTTTCGCCTTCAGCGCATCGATCAGCTGCGGCGCCAGCGTCTTGTGGCCGGCGGCCAATGACGACATGCCGACCACATGCACCTTGCTTGAAATCGCAAGGTTCGCCGCCTCCTCCGGCGTCTGGAACAGCGGCCCCGCCAGCACATCGAAGCCGATGTCGCCGAAGGCCGAGGCAATGACTTTGGCGCCCCGATCATGCCCATCCTGCCCGAGCTTCGCGACCATGATTTTCGGCGCCCCGCCCAGTGCTTCAGAAATCACGGTCATCCGCGTCCGCAACTGCTGCAGCTCCGGCTCATCGCTATAAGCATTGCCATAGACGTTTTTCACGACCTCGGGCTCGGCGGTGTGATCGCCGAAAACACGCCGCATCGCATCCGAGATTTCGCCGACGCTGGCGCGCGCCCGCGCTGCTTCTACCGCAGCCTCCAGCAGATTGCCCACCCCGCTCTCAGCCACCTCGCGCATCCGCTCCAGCGTTTCCGCCGCCTTGGCCGGGTCGCGGCGACGCCGCGTCTCTTCCAGACGCTTGACCTGCGAGGCCCGCACGGCGCTGTTGTCGATATCGAGGATGTCGATCGGCTCTTCGTTTTCCAGCCGGTACTTGTTGACGCCGACGATGATCTCGTCGCCCTTGTCGACCGCCGCCTGCCGACGCGTGGCCGCCTCCTCGATCAGCCGCTTCGGCAGCCCTTCGTTGACGGCCTTCGTCATGCCGCCGAGCCCTTCCACCTCTTCGATCAGCGCCCAGGCCTTTTCAGCAAGCTCGTTCGTCAAGCTCTCGACATAGTAGGATCCGGCCAGCGGATCGACCACCTTGGTGACGCCCGTCTCGTGCTGGAGGATCAGCTGGGTGTTACGGGCAATGCGCGAGGAGAATTCGGTCGGGAGCGCGATCGCCTCGTCGAACGAATTGGTGTGCAGCGATTGCGTGCCGCCGAGCACGGCCGACATCGCCTCGAAGGCGGTGCGGATGATGTTGTTATAAGGGTCCTGCTCCTGCAGCGAGACGCCCGACGTCTGGCAATGCGTGCGCAGCATCAGCGACGATGCCTTCTGCGGCGCGAACTCCTCCATGATCCGCGTCCACAACAGGCGCGCGGCGCGCAGCTTGGCGGCCTCCATGAAGAAGTTCATGCCGATCGCGAAGAAGAAGGACAGGCGGCCGGCAAACTCATCGACATCGAGCCCCTTGGCGATTGCCGCCCGCACATATTCACGCCCGTCGGCCAGCGTGAAGGCAAGCTCCTGCACCAGCGTCGCGCCTGCCTCCTGCATGTGATAGCCGGAAATCGAAATCGAGTTGAAGCGCGGCATCTCCCTGGAGGTGTACTCGATGATATCGGCGACGATCCGCATCGAGGGCTCGGGCGGGTAGATGTAGGTGTTGCGGACCATGAACTCCTTGAGGATGTCGTTCTGGATGGTTCCGGAAAGGGCTGCCCGCGACACGCCCTGCTCCTCGCCGGCAACGATGAAATTCGCGAGGATCGGAATGACCGCGCCGTTCATCGTCATCGACACAGAGACCTTTTCCAGCGGGATGCCGTCGAACAGGATCTTCATGTCCTCGACGCTGTCGATCGCAACCCCCGCCTTGCCGACATCGCCCTCGACGCGCGGATGGTCGCTATCATAGCCGCGATGGGTGGCGAGATCGAAGGCGACGGAGACGCCCTGCTGGCCGGATGCCAGAGCTTTGCGATAAAACGCGTTGGATGCCTCGGCGGTCGAGAAGCCGGCATATTGCCGGATCGTCCAGGGCCGGCCCGCATACATGGTGGCGCGCGGGCCGCGGGTGAAGGGTGCGAAGCCCGGAAGCGAGCCCGGCTGCGCGACAGCGCTCTGATCGGCTTCGGTATAGAGCGGCTTGACGTCTATTCCCTCGGGCGTCTTCCACACGAGCGTATCCGGCGAAGCACGAAGTTCCTTCTCGGCAAGCGCCTGCCAGTCCCCCAGTGTCCGCTCGCCAAGCGTCTTCTTCGTCATATCAAGCCTCCGCAGTCTTCTTTTACGGCAGGCTAGCACTTTATCCGCGCAGGATGCGAGGGCGCTGAGGCTATAAATATGACAGCTCTTTCCGCCTGGCCGATTATTCCGCTGCCGCGAAGACCGGCGTTCGGTTTGGAAAGAAGGCGGCGATTTCGCTGATGAAAACGGCGCTTAGGCCTGGAGGCGATTGCCAGATCGCACGGGAATTGCTATGGTGTTTGCGTTGGAGCGAGCATGAAAAGTGCGATCTTCAGACAAAATTCACCATCAGCATTGCATTGTTTTGAAACGGTATTTTTCCGATACGGAAGATAACGCGCGGTTTTCTTTACTGACCCGTACGACCCATTTTCGATGGCTCATTTTTGTCAGTTATCGATAGTGATCGCTATCGAGTCGGAAAGTCTGTATAGTCGCGACTTTCTACGGTTGACGATCAGCACGGCATGCGGAAAATTCACCCCAATATTCAAGAGACGCTCGATCCGCAGGCGCTTTCGCGCGCGGAGACGCTCGACATTCTTGATAGCATCTTCCCATTCGGCCGGCGCGACCAGCTCGCGCAGCTGCTGACAGACGAAGATGCCCTTATCTTGAAAAGACTGGCCCAGAGAAATATCGCGCAGAATACACTCCGCGCTCTCGCCTCTGATTTGGGTTATCTTCAGGCTTGGGCTCGCGCCACGACTGAGAGGCCCCTGCCCTGGCCAACGCCAGAAGAGATGGTTCACGCCTTCATCTCGCAGCACCTTCATTGTGCAGCCGATGCGCCGGATGGACAGAGTGATTGCATGCCGCGCCACGTTGAGGACAGTCTGCGCCAGCGGACCCTTCTCAGAGGCGCCCTCCCACATGCCCCTTCGACCGTTCGTCGACGGATCGCAAGTTGGGCATTGCTGACGCGAGAGCGTGGCCTGTCCGGCCCCTTCGACAGCGCGTCTGTCAAAGGAGCCATCAAGCAGACGAAGCACAATGGCGGGCACACGCCGGTCTCAATGAGCGCCATGCCAATAACAGACGATATCCTCCGCCGTCTTCTCCAGACCTGCAAGAAAGACGGCATCGTCGGTCGCCGCGATCGCGCGATCCTGTTGCTGGCGGCAGAGGCCGGCGGCCAACGTCGCGCGGAGGTCGCCAGTCTCCGCGTCGAAGACCTGTCCATCGGAGGCAGCAACGATGTTCACAAAAGGCATTCCCGTCGCACTCGGTTGACCGTCAGGATCGGCGCGGCGGAACGCGGCAACCAGTTGAACCTATCTGGCGAGGCGGCCAAGGCACTGATGGAATGGATACGGGAGGGCGACATAGAGACCGGGCCCGTCTTCCGGAAAATCGATCAATGGGGCAATGTCTCGCGACGGATGCTGACACCGCAGTCGGTCAATCTGATCGTCAAGACCCGTGCGAAGAAAGCGGGCATCGATCCGTCGTCAGTGTCTGCTCAGGGATTGCGATCCGGCAACCCGGCTAGGGCACGAAGGCGCGAGCGCAACCCCTCGCCCGCGGTTGCGACTGAAAATGAAGGTCGGAGCGAAGAGGTCTCTATCGGGGGCGGGACGTAATCCGCCGGTCAATTCGTCACCCGCCGTCCACTCTTGAAATCAGTTGATCCCCGCATCATCTATCTGTCACCACCCGTATCGATAGCCTGCAGAGTGAGCCGTGAGCTCACACGCTTTTGCTGTCCGGGAACGAAGGGCGCTCCTCGAAAGAGTTGAGCGCCCTTTCTGTTTTGGCGTCATCGCCAAGCCGGCGCCACCGCGATTGAGAAGATCCGGCGACATACGAGATCCCGGCGACCGGCACGCGCTTTGGGCGTCGGGCGATATAGAGTGAGGCACCGACAGGCGCTCTCGTGTGATCAATTCAGCACGCAACCTCTCTCCAACCCAACACCGTACAGGCCGCTTGCGCGCCTTAGCCATGCGACCGAGGAGGGAGGGGAGCATCGTGCGTCGGCACCGGACAGGCGGCATTGCCCTCCAACGGCAAGCGGCCATGTATCGGTCGCGGCACGACGACGCGTGAACCACCTGTTCAAAACCCCTCACGGGGAGAGACGCCGACGGCGGGCCGTGTTATCGTTCCGATGATCTCGCTGGGATCAGCTGCAGTCGCCGATCATCGGCGCGAACAAAGCAAGCCGACGACAACCCGGCCATAGCCCTGCGGGGCGCGACACCCTCGATCGACCGATCGAGTTCCCCGCGGGGAACAGAGCGCCGCTGCCGCCTGATGGGTGGCCAAATCGACGTTCCCCGCGGGGAACTCGGCAATTTGCAGCCAATTGCGAATCGCGCTACTTCTTCAACTACGCAAAAAGTGCGAATTATCGTTTTTTAGCGAAACAACAGGCGGGTTAACTCAGCATTAACCATCTCGGCGCTTAGGTTATTGAACCCGAATTGAGGATAGAATC